>JAEZIU010000208.1 GCA_023436485.1 Bacillota bacterium
TATATAATTTATATAAGTTAGTACATCACTTTTGCACAGAATATAAATCGCAGAAGTTTCTATGTATTTCCAAATATAAAACGATAAGGAATCAATACTATGACCGACTTTAAAGCCATTTTTTCCAAGAAGATAACCAGGCGAGTACTTATCCTTGCAGCATTCGCACTTCTGATATACCTCTTGCGGGGTATGGCAAACATGTTTCTACTAACCTTTATATTCGCATATCTGGGATATACCGCACAAAGCTATGTATTCAAACGGACTAAAATCATTAATTCCAGACTTCTTAAGGCAATAATAATAACTTTTTACCTTGTGGCTATAGCATTGGCCGTCCTGGTACTTTACAAGTATATCCCTGTAATTATATCAGAGCTTAAAACCCTTGTAGTCCAGGTGACAACCTTCTATAACATGACTTATGAAAACGAGACATTGAACTACATTATTTCCCTATCTAAAGAAATTAAGATTTCTTCCTATGTAAAAGATAATTTTGAGGTTCTTTATAAATCGATTTCAAACATAGGTAAGATGGGTTTTGATTTTGTTATGGCTATTGTGTTAAGTCTTTTCTTTATATTGGAGAAAAACAGAATTGTCAGGTTTACATCAGGTTTCAAAAACAGTAAGCTTTCTATAGTTTATGATGAGCTTTCATTTTTCGGACAAAAATTTCTTCAGTCTTTCGGAAAGGTTATTCAGACTCAGATAACTATATCATTTATTAATGCCATTTTGTCAATGATAATGCTTTATATACTCAAGTTTCCACAGATTTTCGGACTGGGATTTATGATTTTTGTTCTTGGCCTGGTACCTGTGGCTGGCGTGGTAATATCACTTGTTCCCCTTGCCATGATAGGTTTAAGAATCGGCGGACCCACAATGATTCTTTATGTTTTGATACTGGTTGTTATCCTTCATGCTCTTGAAAGCTATATTCTGAATCCCAAGCTTATGTCACAAAAAACCAAATTACCTGTTTTCTACACATTTATGGTATTAATAGTTTCAGAGCATATACTGGGAATATGGGGGCTTATTATAGGTATTCCAATTTTCATATTCATACTTGATGTACTTGAAGTAAAAAACCCTGATGTACCCGTTACATCAGATTCAAATTAAATGATATACTATCCTTATTATAGGAAACAATAGGAGGCAATAATATGGCAAACTATAATGTTATGTCTGTTCTGACAAATAAAAGAGTCCAAAATGTAAATCTTATGCAAAAGGTTCTCACCGAGTCCGGATGTATAATTAAAACCCGACTTGGGATACATGATGCAAGTGAAAACAGCTGTTCAAATGAGGGCCTTATAATACTTCATCTAACAGGCTCTGACGACGAAATTGAGAGATTGGAAATCAAATTAAATGAAATCCCGGGCGTAAAGGCTAAAAATATCAGCCTAAGTTCAGAAGATGCATAGTTTATTATCTAGTAAGGGGGAAATTCGGTGGCTGAACCTAGACGCTGCAAAGAGTGTTGCGGCACCTTCCAATATGTAACAAGTGAACAACTGTGTTTAAGCTGCAGTCAGAAAAACGAGTCCGAATTCCGGCGGATTAAAGAATTTTTAAAGGATAATCCAAAGTCATCTGTCAGCATGGTAGCCTCATCTCTTGATATAAACGTATCTCATATACAGAAGTTTATTGACGAGGGAAGGCTGGAAATTGTCGGTAAATAACAGTAAAATTAAGGTAATTATACTAATAGCTTACTTACATTTTGCCGATAAATAAAATGTTAAACACAAAATATTAAGGGGTGCCAATATGGATATTTTTGAACTTATTGCATATCTCAAAGAAACAGAGGGCTACATAGAGTATTCTTTTTATAAACATTCATCTGAAATTATGAACGCTATTTCCAGCAAAGGTATCGATGAAGTATTAAGTATTATTTCTATGAGAGAGATAAAAAAGGGTGCATATGAATGTGTTACCACCTGGGAAATTGATAATAACGCCTGCTTCAGTAAAACCGTAATAATTGATATATCCAACGAAATGCTTTATATTACCGAAACACTGGACGGAGCAGACAACCATTCAGCCAAAGCAGATTTGGTTTCAGATTTTGATGTGCAGAAGGAATACGCTGAGATTATAGATTTAATGAAGACCAAACAATTAAACAGCATTGAAAAGGAATTACTTACAAAAGTTGTTTCTGCATTTTTTAAATAGTACATAAAAGAGGGATAGATAAAATCTATTTCCCTCTTTTAATTTTTGATGGAATAATTTATTTGAAGCAAATATGCCTAAATAAGTATTTTCCCGCCTTTATATATGTTAAAATAGGTTCTGATGAGGTGATAAAATGCTTTCCGCTATCCAAAATATAGATACATTCGTATTGAACTTTATACAAAACAATCTGCACTCACCAGTTATGGACAAAATTATGCCGGCATTCACTTTTCTCGGAGACAACGGTGTGGTCTGGATTGTTATTGCTATTTTACTGGTTATATCAAAAAAGTACAGGACTACAGGAATTATGGTTATAGGTGCATTGGTAATCTGCCTGATTATAGGCAATCTCACCCTAAAGCCTGTTATTGCAAGGGCACGCCCCTGTTGGGTTAATACAAATGTGCACTTACTGATCTCCTCACCACATGATTATTCTTTCCCATCGGGGCACACCATGTCCTCCTTTGCTGCCGCCGTAGTGCTATTTTTGAGAAACAGACGCTGGGGGTTTTGGGCTCTGTTAATGGCAGCCATTATTTCTTTTTCCAGGCTTTACTTGTATGTCCATTACCCTTCCGATGTAACTGTAGGGTTGATCCTTGGCATAGCAGCTGCTTTTGTATCAGTTAAAACCTTTCCTACTTTTCGAAATTTATTCAATAGAATAATTAGAACCCGACCCTAAGGCCGGGTTTCTGTTTTATTTAGGGTTAACTTCCTTTTCTATTTGATTTTCCACACCAATGTAAACCTGCCCCTTGCTACTTTCTGCCTTTGCCAAAGACGGGCTTACTGCGGGGATAATGGCTGTTATCGGCAAAACAGGAATAAAGACCGGGGTATTCCCACTGCCATCAGACAGTACGACTATCCCGTATTCATTTTTATATATTGTCCCTGCAGCATGTACATTTGAACCTGTATATATTTCAACATCAGTTTTACTGTTTAAATATTCATAGTGTGCCTTTACAAGATCAGTATCGTACCCTGCAGGGAAAGCAGGTACCGGAAGGTATGTAAAAGAGGGGTTGTATACCGTACTGTCCCCGGTGTATATGGCTGTAATGGAGTTAAGGGGAATTGTTTGCTCTTGTCCGTTGTCCATTACTATGAATAATGCTCCGTTGTTTACAACAGGAGAAGCAAACAGTTGATAAGGTGTACCTGATATGGAAGAAGCCGTTAATCCTTTAGTAAACACAGTTACCGTATTGGTAGGATATAACATTATAATCTGGTGTATTATGTGTGCCAACTGTGAATAACAGAAGTTCGTTGCGGAGTTTTGAGAAGGAGTTCCTGTGTATGTAATTGTTAGTTTTGGGTAATAAGGTTCCCATGAGATATTATCCGTACCGAACTGTACAACCGTAGTTCCATCAGGATTAGTTAGTGCTAAGCCATTGTTTGCAACTGTTCCGCTAAGCCAACTGTTTACCATAGCTGTTATGTCTATCTCAACAGTTTTGTAAAGGTCATTTGTGGTAACATTAACCTGTGATTGAGTAGGTGTATAAGCGGGTCGTGTGTTATAGGTCACAGTGGTTCTGTTGTAAGGCTCCATTACCGTATTAACCACAACGGGACTGGGATCTGTACCGCTTTTTGCAATGACAGCCAGCTGAAGTACGGCACTCTCAACAAAATTGACAGGTAATGACGGCAATGCTATTTGCATTAAACCTATACAGTTCTGATATTGTGTATCCGTACCTGAATAAATGGTGGGATATACCGAAAAGTTTATAGCCGGCTGTGCAGAAGACACAAATGTCGTGCTTGGGATATCCACTACAACTGTTGACATAACATGATTCCTTCTTTCATATTTGTTGTATCACTTAAATAATATGATAAGAAGGATAATATAATACATATTTATTTACCTTTACTTGTTTTCTTAAAGGTATTTTCTATCTCTTTAACAGCCTGCTCCTTAGTATAAGTTTTGGCGATATAACCTTGCATTATTTCTCCGAACTTCTGATGAAAATCGTCAGTAACATAGTTTATATACATATCTCCAACTTTATTGTCCTTTTTGTAGGTTTCAAACTCCTTTGCAATTTGCATTTTTGACATTTCGCCTCCGTTTATGGGTGGCATTACCTTGGCAACCTTTGAAAACCATTTTTTACCATAGTCTGATGTAAAAAGCCAATTATATAAATCCAGAACTTCCTCCAGTACGGGTGAATCCTTGTAAATCCTTGTAGCCTGCTCTGTTCCCGCTGCAATAAAAGCATTTGCTATCTTGTCATCTACCGGGTACCCTGTAATTGCCAGCTTCATTTTAGGATTAATATTTAAAATATCGGATTCAGCCCATGAGCCCTGACCTATAATCATAGCTGCTTTTCCCATAGCAAAATCAGCCAGTTCTGCTGACAAGTCTGTTTCAAGAGGCTTTATGTCTCCATACTTTACTGTTAAATCTATAAATTTAAAGAAATTATCATTAATAAGGGGATACGTTTCAAATTTATCTTTTCCTGAAGTAAAACCCTTCACAAGCCCTTCAACGTCATCAGGCTTTGAAGCATCCATGAAGTGCATGAAAACATGCCTGAAAACCCACGGCTCCTTATATCCCGTTGAAAAAGGCTGTATACCCATAGTTTTAAGCTTCTGAGCCGCAGCTTCAAGTTCAACCAATGTTTTTGGTATAGGTATCTTGTTCTTATCAAACAGCTCCTTGTTGTATACCAGTCCATACACATTTTCTTTGATAGGGAAACCATAAACCTTTCCTTTATAAGACATGTTCATTCTTACTTCGTCTGTCATAGCTTTTGCAAGGGGCTGACCTGTAAGATCATAGGAGTATTTTGCATACTCCTTTATTTCACTGCCTGCAGAAGTTGTAAAAACATCAGGCATGTCACCGGACTTAATTTTTGTTTTAATCATTTGAGAATAATCCGACTGAACCGTTTTCAGATTTACATTTAAGTTTGGTTTGTTCTTTTTATATTCCTTAAGGTACTCATTAATCGCATCCACATACTCCGGGTTATTAACAAAGATATTAATATCCGCAGATTTTGCCTTGGATGCCTTTGATGTTTTAGAGGCCGTACCTTGAGAAGGCATCTTGGGCGACGGTTCCTCCTTTTTACATCCTGCCAGCATACCTACAGCCAGAACAAAAGCCAATATTAAAGATAACGATCTCTTTTTCATCGGTATTCTCCTTTTTATTCCTTTATCATGTTTAATATAATCAACATTATGGATTTTTATGCAGTAAAAAGGACCTGCCTATATGTATTTGTTGCCCATATTTACACACCGTTGTGGTAAAATACATCATATAAAATTAAAATAAACATCAGATATTTTTTGGGAGGTCATATGCAAACTTTTAAAAAATTTATCAGGTTCTATAAACCTTATAAAAAATTATTTTTTATCGATATGCTCTGTGCACTTATTGCCTCTGCTATAGATCTAGCTTTTCCGCAGATATTGAATCTTCTGACAAAAGGGGTATTCACAGGCAGCTCTACTCGTATACTGCGGTCACTGTGGGTAATAGGCACAGGATTAATTTTAATGTATATAGTCAGGTATTACTGCCAGTACTTTATAACCTCTTGGGGACACATAATGGGAGCCCGTATGGAAAGCGATATGCGGCAGGAATTATTTGATCACTATCAAAAGCTGTCTTTTTCATACTACGACAAAAATAATACGGGAGAAATGATGTCAAAGCTCATTTCAGATTTATTTGATATAACTGAGCTGGCTCATCACGGCCCTGAAAACTTTTTTATATCTGCTATCAAGATAGTAGGTTCGTTTATACTTCTGGCAATGATTAATATCCCAATGACGCTGATTCTGCTTGTTATTACGGTAATAATGGGTATTTTCAGCCTTTTCAAAAACCGAAAAATGCGTTCCGTGTTCTTTGATAACAGAAAAAAGATAGCGACCGTAAATTCACGCTTACAGGACAGCCTGTCAGGAATCAGGGTTGTTCAATCCTTTGCAAATGAGGAAATCGAGAAGGATAAATTCTGTGAAAGCAATATGAACTTTCTTGATTCCAAAAAAGACAGCTATATTATAATGGGGAGCTTTCATGCCGGAAATTCCTTCTTTCAAGGGCTGCTGTACACGGTAGTACTGGTCAGCGGAGGTTTCTTTATAGCTAAAGGCACACTACACCCTGCAGATCTTGCAATTTATGCACTATATATAGGTATTTTCCTTAATCCTCTTGATGTTCTCATAAACTTTACCGAAGCCTTTCAGAAAGGCTTTTCAGGCTTCAGACGTTTTCTTGATGTAGTGGAAACACAGCCTGAAATAGTGGACAGAAAAGGTGCAAAACCGCTGGTAAACCCTAGGGGAGATATCAGTTACAATAATGTTTCATTCAGATATGAGAAGGACTCTGAGGTATTGGATAATGTAAACATATCCATTAAAGCAGGAAAGACAGTAGCATTTGTTGGACCTTCCGGGGGAGGAAAAACTACTTTATGCTCCCTTCTACCCAGATTTTATGATGTTACCCATGGACAAATAACAATCGACGGAAAGGATATACGGGATGTAACTCTCAAGTCACTTAGGAATTGTATCGGGATTGTTCAACAGGATGTTTATCTTTTTGCAGGGAGCATCCGTGAGAACATTGCATACGGAAAGCCCGGTGTGTCAGATGAAGAAATAGTTCAAGCTGCAAAGAATGCAAATATACATGACTTTGTTATAAGCCTTGAAGACGGTTATGACACATATGTAGGCGAACGGGGTACACGTCTCTCGGGAGGTCAGAAGCAGAGAATAGCCATCGCTCGTGTATTTTTAAAGAATCCGCCTATTTTGATTCTGGATGAAGC
The DNA here is from genome assembly GCA_023436485.1 of Bacillota bacterium. Taxonomy (GTDB): domain Bacteria; phylum Bacillota; class Clostridia; order Acetivibrionales; family DSM-1351; genus Ruminiclostridium. The sequence continues at coordinate 7,086 of JAEZIU010000208.1, forward strand.
TACTTCTGCACTGGATAATGAAAGTGAACGCCATATTCAAGCTTCACTTGAACATCTTTCACAGAACCGCACCACAATAGTAATAGCCCACAGGCTTAGTACAATCCGCAACGCTGATGAAATAATAGTTATTAACCAAAGTGGGATTCAGGAAAGAGGTACACATGATGAATTGCTAAATAATAATGGCTTGTATGCCAAGTATTACAACATGCAGTTCGAAGGATTAGGTGATTAAGCAGAAAAGTGCTGTTGGAAAAGTTTTTCTGTTTTAACACTAGTACTTCTCGTATAAAATTTTATCAATGATTGCTTCAAGATATTTGCAAGAGTTTCTAGCGGCTCAGCTTAGGATATTTTACCGTCGCTCACATTCATCATCCATGATTCATGGTTTCGCTAAAACCTACATCGTGATAGGTTTTCCGGTAAAATATCCGTCTTCGCCTAGAAACAACTGCAAATATCTTTAACCAAGCTTCCATTGATACAATTTATACTCGCGTACAGACCAAAAAAGATAAAAATTAATTTTGCAACGTTTTATCATGTGGAGGATGCAAGCCTCTTCTCGCCGGTAATATCCTGTATTGGCTTAATATCCTGCGTAACCTCAATAGTTCCAAGATATTCACCTTTGGCATTTCTAACTGCAAAATACCGAATATACGCAAATTTATCTCCCATTCGTATCCAAAAATCTTCATGATCCTTCTTACCCGAGCTGAGATCTTCTACAATTTTTTCAACAATATGAACACTTGCGGGAGGGTGACAGTTTTTCACTTCCCTGCCTATAATAGCCTTTGTTCTGGCAAATATTCTTTCCTTCCCCTGTGTAAAATATTTTACGATACCATCCTTGTCTACAAAGGTCATATCTAATGGAAGTGTATTCAAAACTGCATTAATTTCATCGGGAGACATGATTCCGGCATCGAACTTGATAAATCCGTTGTTTGAAGAAATTTCTCCTTCATCCTCAACCTTTTTCTCCACGTTTACCTTAACGGGCTTCCATTTAACAACGTTATCCAAAAGACAGTAGCCGATTTCACTGCTTCCCTCTTCGATAATGAACCATTCATCCTCAGCTAATGTTTCCATGACCATTGGAAAAAGAATATTTTCTTCTTTGAAAATCATCTCTTTAACTCTTACAGTTGTTTCTTCCGCCTTGACTGTCAATTGCTCTTTGTTCACACTACTGTAATCTGATAATAATGCCCTCACTTCCTTAATGGCATCTCTTATCTCATCATCAACTCCCCACATTACCTTAGGAGGTGCGGTAATTTGATACTTCTCCATAAACGGAAATAAAAGGTTTTCCTTTCTGGAATAGTGCTTGTCAATTTCCCAAAGCTTTCCAAAGTCACTTCTGAGATTCTGTATATTCTCATGCGTGTCCTGACTTCGGAATTTTTCAATGTCTGTCTTGATTTTATCAATCAGACTTTCTATTTTTTTATTTTCAAGCTTAAAAGTGTGGACGGGGTGCCCCGGTACATCCTCCGGTGTTTGGGGTCTGTGAATTTCTTCGATTGAACCCTTAAAAACTGCCGCATGAACATCACAAAGCCTTTGTACCTCTTCAAGAGGCATTCCGTCCATTAGAAGTGAATGTTCCATTTCAGATATCTCGGTAGGAGAAACCCCTTCTATAAGCTTTTCAAACCGTTCTTTTACTTCATCCACACTCTTTCCCTGATGAAGCTCTGATATAAGATCTTTGAGAATCTTTTGCCTGTATTCTCTGTTGTTTATTATTTCACTCATATAACCAACCTTTCATTCCTTGATGCCAAAGCCCTTTTGAGCTAGTACTTCTTTAATTCTTCCCATTTCTATGCCTTTCATAACAGCACCCTTTGGGATAGTCATAAATCGCCCTGCAGTGTTAAGCATTCCGGGGGTGGCTATATTCTCAAACCCCAATTCTTTAAGTATACCGACTACCTCCGGATATTCTTTGCAGATATCATGAACGGATTTAGTTAAATCAATAGTTTTGAACAAATAAACACCTTCCTTTGGTTATCAGATTATTATATTATGTACGGATTTTCATTGTTTATTAACTATACGCCAGACAACAAAAAATCCCGGCAAGTATCCGGGATTAACAAGTATGTATTTCAGATATTCTATGATACTACTTATTAGTTATCACATTAAAGTTCTTCCTGAAGGAGTTCATGTAATGTTCCTTCCTCTTCTCTTTTCTTTGCTTCATCCATGATTGACTTGGTTGCTGTGGCACCAAACCGCACTGCCCCTTTACTTCTTACTGCCAAAGCTCCCTCCAGTGTCCTCACACCGCCTGCTGCCTTCACCCTGACCTTTTCGCTGCAGGATCTGCGCATAAGGGCCAGGTCCTCCAGTGTTGCTCCTCCTGTCCCAAATCCCGTTGAGGTCTTCACAAAGTCTGCCCCCGCTTTTTCACATATCTTACAAGCAATTTCTTTAAGTTCGTCATTCAAATAGCAATTTTCAAGTATTACTTTTACAATTACACCTCTTTGATGGGCTACATCCACAACTGATTTAATGTCTGACTCAACATAGTCATATTCTTTTGACATGAGCCTGCCAATGTTGAGTACCATATCAAGTTCTACAGCTCCGTCATTTATGGCCTCTATAGCTTCCGCCATTTTGACCGATGTTTTGTTTGAACCGTGTGGAAAACCAACTACAGTTGTAACCAAAACACCACTGCCTTCAAGCTCTTCTTTTGCAATTTCTACATCACAAGGTTTAACGCAGACTGAGGCTGTTGAATACTCCTTTGCTAATCTGCATCCCTCTCTAATATCTGATTGATTTAATTCGGGCCTTAATAAAGAATGGTCAATCATTTTTGCTATTTCTTTAGCCGTAATCATTTTGTCTCCTTTCTAATACGTTTATTGTTATTTATTCCACATGTTTCCATACATTCGTTATATTCGTGAAAGTTTCATAAAGTCCTTCACTTAATTTGGTTGGTATATTATAAACTGTAGATTTTTGACACATAGGTTATATAAAAGTTATAACTTCCTAAAAAACCCATACCTACTATAATTGAAGTATGCTAATTAATTGCTTGAACGCAAATGGTATCACCATTTAAAATCCATTATTGGGAGGATGAAGAACATGATGAATTATGAGGTTTATAAAACAATTGACGATATTTTAGGAAGTAAAGATAAAAGATTCTTTAGTAATGGATTTAAAAATATTACACACATTTTCAATGATGTTTCGATTAATCCAAGATTAAATAAAATGGCTGCCAATTGTTCAGCGGTATACCCTGAAAACTGGTCTGTTAAAAAGAATGGTACTAAATTAAAACCCCACTTGAGCACACTTGACATTATGGTTTTTGCATTTTGCTTAGATACGTTTTATATAAATTATGTTTATCAATTAAGCAAAGAACAGGTTGAAAATATTTGGATAAGAAAAGTTACTATTAAAGCGGGTAACGAGCCCAAATTGGAACTCGACGATATAGCCATTCATACCAGATTTATAAGTACCAAAGAGGATAGTCTGCACGAGGGTCGATACAGTTCAACATTCTCTAATGAAATTGCAGGCTTCACTATAGTCATCGAATTAGATCATATGATTAATAGTTTGAACTCTGAGGAAGGTTATTACCACAGTCTCGATGAAGCGGGCAGCACCATACAAAATTACTGTAGAAGCGTGGTTGATAGAAACAAGCTATATGACATATCAGATATTTGCATAGATAAGAACAACCATTCTCTATCTTCAAGGGTAAATATAAGCAGGCTGGGCGATATTGCTTCATTTGAGGAAGGTTGTGAAGTTGACAACGGTATTTATTCAATTATTGATATATTTGCATGTGCTTCACAACAAATGCAAGCTTTAATTTATACAGTTGATAACATACAACGTAAGAACTCCAATAATCTCTGGATGCGGAAGGTTGAAATTGAATATAACAAACCTGTAAGCTATCTTGAAGGGTTTACACAGTTTGTTCATATCAACAAGTCTAAAACCTTACGGATGAAGAACAGCACTTGGCAGATAGCAGATCTTAAATGTAGTATAGATTCACCTCTCAACCCTATTTGTGTAAATGTAAGCCTCGCTCACGAAATTCCGGAAACTGATGCAAATACTGAGTTATATTTAAAAGTGTCCTGACTTATTCTCAGTATTGATATATGTAAATTGTATTATTATAAAGGAGATATTCATAAATGAACAAGGAACAGCGAATTGTCATATCAGGCACACATGCTACAGGAAAAACAACCTTAGCTATGGCTCTGGAACGAATTACGGGAATACCTATAGTTAGGGTAAATAGTATGGAAGAATTAGCTTCTGAACATTTTTCGGGAAAAACCCTTGAACAGTGTTCGCCCTATGAATACTATCAGGTATGTATCTATAGGCTCTTAGAGCAGGCCATGAACGAGCATGGAATAGAAGGAAGCTTTATAGTAGACGGATCGCTAATTGAATCCTATATTTATAGTCTTGCAAAGCTCAACTCACTGGCTTGTAAACCTTTTGACATATTTGAAAACAAACTGAGGATTATTGCACATAAAAGCGTATACAAGAATTTTTATGAAAGCCTTGGAAAAGTTTTGAAGGAATATTGCATGAAAAATTATCACTCCTTTATCCATTTACCGGTTGAATCTTCAATCGAGACAGGCAGCAGTTACATCCATTCAAATAAATTTCGTAAAACATGTGATGAAATGTTAATAACCGCAATTGAGGAGATAGGAATACAGTATTATATTATAACAGGAAGCTTAGAAGAACGGTTAAAAAAAATACTTCATGTATACGATATAACCCCCATTATGAGTATAGAAGGTGCACTAAAGGATCTTGGGAATATTGGTTCGTTACTTTAATATTCCCTTGGTTTGAATTTTTTTAATTGCTTCCTTACAGCTTGTAACACCCATCTTCTTCAGAAGTTTGTTTACCTGTGCTTTTATTGTACCTGGGGATTTGAAAAGCATGTCGGATATCTTTGACTGGGAATAGCCCTTCTGAACCAGATCAATGATTTCTTTTTCTGCATTTGATAAGACAGATAATTGCTCTTCTTCTTTCAGGCGTGAATATTCTTTTAATAAAATCTCCATAGGCGAAACCTTGTTGTGAACAGAACGAATTGCAGCAGGAATATCGTTATAATTATTTTTTGAAATATAGTTTATAGCCCCTGCTGTAAAAGAACTTGTTATAACTTCATTATCCTCAAGGGATGTTAGCATGATGATTTTTACTTCTTTAAACTGGCTAATTTCTGCTGCGGCATAAATTCCGTCCAGGTTATTCTCAGTTAAGTTTATATCCATTAAAATAATGTCTACATCGTTGTTTCTTGCCATTTCTACCGCATCATCTTTTGTGGACGCATTAGCAACGACCGTCAAATCTTCCTGACTGTTTAGAAAAAAGATCATGGAACTTAACCACACAGGATCATCCTCAACAATTGCAACTTTGATTTTATCCATATATGCCACCCCTCCCAATTATTTTATACATTCTCAGCATAGGCTTTACGTACTTTTTTGGATAAAAATTTTAGTATTACCGTTGTTCCTTTGTTCTCAACACTTTCTATTTCTATTTCCCCACCATGCTTCTGCATGACATTATAACAGTAAGACAATCCCAGACCAAAATTCAATCCGGTCTTTTTTGTAGAAAAAAACGGATCAAAAACACGGGAAAGATTGCTATTTGGTATCCCGGCTCCATTATCTCGGATCTCCACCGTTAAGTATTTCCTATTTTTAACAACTTGTATCCTGATTTCTCCACCGTGTTGGAGTGCTTCAATGGAGTTTTTAAGAATATTGTTCAGCACTTCCTGAATATGTACTGCATCACATGAAAGTATAATTCCAAACTGTCCATACGAATAATTTCGCTTGATGGTTATATCTTTTTCCTTGATGTACACTGCCATAAGGTTTAATGAATCCTCTATAATATCAGATAAGTTATGATATTCCTCGTGGATTTTGATTTCATGCATGTATTCTTTAATTCTCGATACCAACATAATTAGGTGCTCAGTTGATGCCATTATATTCTTTGAATTGTCACCGATATATCTATCAAATATTTCTTTGTCTATTGCAGTTTCCGCAGAGTTTATATTTCTGGTACACAGTGATATTTTCAAAACCTCATTTTTTATTGCATGAGTCAGAATCTGTGTCCCTGAGCTGATGGACTGCATTGTACTGGCCAGGCGGTTCTTTTCAAACCTGATCTTAATTCCTAAAAAACCAAATTTAGTTACAAGTAAACAGTACAAAGTGGCTACTAGCAATACAACAAGAATATTGAATCTCCATAAATTTTTAACTCCCAGTATAGGAAGTAAAAAATTAATATCCCATCCAAAGAGCGTAGTTGGCATTAGAAAAGCACTTACAAGGAATATGTCTCTTTTTTTTGATATGCTCATAGTTCTGAAATATGAAATTATCAGTATAAGGTTCGCTGAGATTATTCCGAAAGTTGACCATATGGTCAAGTATTTGTACGAAGGTTTGGTAGTAGGATACATAAAATCATTTATTGGCAAAAGTACATAGCTTATTATAATAGGAATGAGTAATAACCACATCAGAAGCCTCTTCTTTCGGGCTCCCAGCAACTTTGTAAAACTTAAGCTGAACATTAATAAAGTATATGGATAAAATAGAAATGAAATCGAAGTAAGGATACAGACAGAGAGCCGGAGATTTGAAACGGCAAGAGTAGCATTACTAAAATAGTTTTTGGCATTAGGTACAATAAGCGTATTGATACCGTCAGCCAAATAACGCAAACCTACGAAAAATGCTGCGGAACTAATCCATCTATTAGCTTCACTTTTATAGTCCACAATCAGTACTGTAATTGAAAATACCCATATTAAAACCAACGAAATAATGAATATCACTGTAGTTCCCCCCCCCATCTCGACAACTTATGTATTTATGCAGGTATACAAAATAAAGAAAACTCTTTATTTACCCTAAAAATATACACACAGTCATAAGGAGCATGTAACGTGCTGTATCCTCTTCTAACCTATAAGTATACGATTTAAACTTAAACTAAATAATACCATAATTATTTGGCAAAAAATGTAAAACTTTGTTGGCTAAAATTGTAATTTTTATATTAACATCTGATTAATATGGGGTTAGCCACCCTGTTTAGTGGCATAAGTTAAGGATATAAGTAGTACCAGAACTAATCCATTGCTATTCATATCCTATAATAAGTTAAATATAAAATTAATTATTCGAGTGTAGACTGGAAGTTAAAAGTATATTTCATGGATTCTAGGAGAAGTGTTCCATCTTTCTTCCCACCGCCATTGCTACGGGATTTAATTCTTTCATCAATCGTTCAAACTTTGAGGGCTTCAATGATTGGGGCCCATCACATAATGCAGTATCGGGGTCAAGATGAACTTCGATAATAAGACCGTCGGCACCGGTTGCTACAGCGCCTTTTGCAAGAGCATTAACATACTTCCATGTTCCTGTGCCATGACTCGGATCAACCACAATCGGGAGGTGGGACAGCTCTTTTATAACAGGTATTGAGCTTAAGTCAACCGTATTTCTTGTGGCAGTTTCAAAGGTTCTTATTCCTCTTTCACATAATATTATGTTTTCATTTCCTGAAGCCATTATGTATTCCGCCGCCATTAACCACTCTTCAATTGTTGCTGACAATCCTCTTTTTAAAAGAATGGCTTTATTGGATTTACCTACTTCGCTTAAAAGCTTGAAGTTTTGCATGTTTCTCGCACCAATTTGAATTATATCACAGTACGATGAGACAAGCTCGACATCTCTTGTATCCATTACTTCTGTAACAATCTTCAGACCTGTAACTTCACGGGCAGCCGCCATTATTTTGAGTCCATCTTCTTCAAGGCCTTGAAATGCATAAGGAGAAGTTCTTGGCTTAAACGCTCCTCCCCGAAGGATATTTGCCCCGCATTGCTTTACTTTAACCGCAGTCTCTATAAAAGTCTTTTCATTCTCTATGGCACAAGGGCCTGCCATTACTATAATTTCTTCTCCGCCTATTTTAGTGCCTCCAACATCAACTATTGTAGCGTCTTTTTTCAGCTCCCGTCCTGCAAGCTTATAGGGCTTCATTATGGGAACGATGTTCTCTACACCCGGCATAGATAGAATGCACTCAGTATTTAGCTGTCTTTTGTCGCCAATTGCTCCAACAACTGTTTTTAGTTCACCGTGTACCGGGTGAGTCGTAAAGCCAAAATTATTAAGTTTTCTTTCTACATTACTTATTTCATTTGACGTAGCGGATTTGCTCATTACTATAATCATAATTACACCTCTTCATTAATTTTTTAACAGTCTTTGAACCCTTCTTTTGGGAATGTGATTTAATAACTTAAATGTTCTTCCTACTTCAAATAGTATTAACGCAATAAAGGCTAAACCTGAACATACCAGAAAAACTGTTCTTAATCCAAAGGTTTCTCCCACACCACCTGTGATTAATCCTCCAAATATTGAACCTAATCGTACGGTATTGTAAAATAAAGTAGTCGCAGTGCCGCACTCATTTGGGATAAGATCCTGAAAATAACTGATTCCCAAACCCATATATGCTGCAACAAAGCAGGCGTTGAAAATTTGAATAAAAAAAATCTGCCATATCCTTACCGAAAAGGATAATCCTACGTAATAAAGTAACGCTGAAATTATTCCTATCTTTATCAGAAAAGGCTTGCTCATTTTTGTTCCTAAAAATCCAAACCAGATCATAAAAAGAATTTCCAGACCGGCGGAGACGCTAAAAGCCAAACCTACATCTGAGTTGGTGCCATTTAAAGTATTTTTTACTAGAAGCGGAAGATTTGTAACTGAAACTGTGTTTATTGTCTGGAGAATAACAAACGCAGTCAAAAGTGCCAATACGTTGGATTTAAATAAAAACTTCCCTTTTCCTGTCTGATATGGATGTACCAATTCAATTGTGTTACGTCTCAACGAAACAGCAATAACTATTGTTGCAATAGTATAACTTACAGCCACACTAGCAAATAATCCTTTAAAGCCTTGACTCTCCAGAATAATGGCCCCCATTGCCGGAACAACCATCCATGCAATGGAAGGAAATACTCTTAATATACTTATGGCAAGGGAAAAATTATTGAATTTGATTTCAGATAAAAATTGACGTGCATATGCAAATAGCTGAGGAGTTATTGCCGAAGAAATTGCACCCAAGGAAATTGATATGAGAAGCAGCAGATAATAGGATCTTGCTATCGAAAATAAATAATATCCTATAACACCGGCTAAAGATGTAATAAGTAGAATCTTTTTTCTACCCGGACGGTAATCCGAAATTTTCCCGATTATTGTACTTACTATTATGCTGGACACTGCGGATATTGCCATGAAATATCCCAGATATGCTGTAGTCATTTTTACTTCTTGAGTAATAAATAATGATAGAAATGGTGTAGTTAACCCCGTAGATATTCCACTTAAAAATAATAGAAACATTAATATTTTATAATTCGGTATAGAAAATATCGATAAAATACCGCCAAACGATTTTATTTTTCGACCAATTAGTTTTGGCATGTCGTCCCCCTTTCTTATACCTTAACTAAATAGAGCATACAAGCACCTTTATAACAACAAGGGGTTTATCTCACTCCAGTTATTTGTAATGTATAATTTGGTAGACTCCAAGTTATATTTTTGATTAATATATTTCTTTTTTTCGAGTAAAAGGGCTTTTAATTCACTTTCCTTCATGCTGGGTCTAAATTTCTCATGTGGGTAATGAATACTCTTTAAATTACGGTTTAAGGTTATCTTCACATTGTTTACATATAAAGCGATTCCTAAATCAATATCCTCCATTCCCCATGAATTGAATTTTTCATCAAACATCCCCACTTTTACAAGTACGTCTCTTTTTACAGACAAATATCCGGTCCAGAATATAGTCCAAGGAGCAGGCCATTTTCCCAAATCATCTCCTAATTTTTGATATTGTTTCTCCCTTAAATCATAAATTCTATCTCTTTCAAGTATGTCGATATATGTATCTACATCATCGGGATTTATATTCATTTTTAGCATAGTTTCATTATTTTCATTATGTTCATCAAAACCATACATATATCCCAAAAATGCATATTCCTCATCTGAACTATGGGATTTCAACTGTTCTTGAATAGCATTTTTAGCCAGCAGCACCCCGGAATCCAAAAATATGCAAACTTCACCTTCCGAATTTTTTATTCCGGTATTTCTGGCAGTAGCCGCCCTGAATCCTTTATGTTCCTGATAAAAATATTTAATATTAAGCCTGTCAGAAAATTCTTTGCAGACATCTCTTGTGTTATCTTCGGAACCATCATCTATAACAATTACCTCAAAGATTTCCTTACTTACACTTTGATTTAAGATTGAAACCAAAGATAAGTTCAGTAGTTTACTCCTATTATAAGTCGGTATTATTATGCTTGCTTTATATTTATAATTCATTTAAATTCAACCCCCTAATTTAGTTTTTTTAGAAATCTAACAGGATAAAATTGTTAGATATTGGAAGCCTGAATTGTTGACATTCCTTTAAAGTTCAGCGCCGTTTCACTAAGCGCGACTATGGAATCATAAAGACCTTGCATGCTACTCACAATATCATCAGGTCTTTCAGTTGCAAGACCTTTCTTGGACGTGACTCCCCATGTAACTCCAATACTTCTCGTTCCGGCATTTTGGGCACAGATAATATCATTGCAGCTGTCCCCAATCATAATTGTATCTTTAAGCCCTACACCCAGGTTTTTTGCAGCAAGAACCAGACTTTCCGCATGAGGCTTCGGATTTTTAACTTTGTCAGAGCATACCACCGTCTTAAAATAACCTTTTAGATTCAATTTCTGTAGCAACTGTAATGTCCTGAAGCTATCCTTTCCGGTGCATAATCCACACCTATAACCATCCTCTGTCAATTGATTAAGTAAAATTCGTATACCTGGGAATACTTTCACCAGTTCATTCTTTTCTTGGCTGATCCTTCGATATTGCTCAATCATTCCAAAAGGTAAATTCATTTTTGAAAAAATATTTTTAAGGGAATCCCCACTATATCTCATGAATTCACCAATTGGTGGAACTCCCCCACCAACAACCATCTTATAGCTTTCAGTAAACGCTTGTTTCTGTACATCCAAAGAGTCAATAATTACGCCGTCGAAATCAAATACTACTGCTTTTTTCAAGTAAATCACTCCCTTAGTAAAATTAATAATGTATTTGGTGACATAATTCTGTTATGGTAGTCAAAGGAATTTATTTAGAGCCTTAATGAAAAGGTCAGTCTTGAATCTTTATTGTTTCATCATTCTCATGCGCTTCCGCACATGCAATAACTATTTTTAGAGCCCTCAATCCTTCTTCCCCTGAGATATAGGGACGGGTCTGATTTACAATACTATTAACAAAGGAATCAGCGATGCCTGATCTATTCTGTGTATCAAAGCTATAGCAAATTTTTTCTTTTGTGTTCTTAGTTACAACTAGCGGGTATTCCGGGTGATTGTATATCTCTATCGTGCCATTGGAACAATGGAGCACGGTACTTTTGTCCATTTCACCGTAGTAGGTCCAGCTTGCTACTAAGGTCCCGATAATCCCAGATTTTGACCTTAGCAGACAAACACTGTTGTCGGGAGTTTCAACAAAATCTCCGTTTTCCCGTTTTTTATCCCTGACAGCCGTGAAAGCTTTAATTTCCCTGATAGGATCGTTGATAAGCCACTCAATCAGTTGTGCTTTGTGCACTGCCAAATCTCCCAGAACTCCCGTGCAGGAATTTTCTTTACTAAAAAACCATGAATTCATACTTGGATCATTGCTCCAGTACTCAGGCCCCCGATGTCCGAATGTTGTTTGGAAGGTAAGTATATTTCCCATTTCACCGCTCATAATAATTTCCTTCGCCTTTTTATTGGCATATTCAAGTTTCATATCGTGGGCAATCATGAGGCATTTTTTCGTTCTTTCAGCAGTTTCAATCATTGCTTTCCCCTCTTCAACAGTTGGAGAAATTGGTTTTTCACATAAAACATGTTTTCCCGCCTCCATGGCGGCAATGCTCATTGAAGCATGATATTTATTGGGAGAACATATGCAAACTGCATTAATCAATGGATCTTCCAGCATTTCTTCATAACTGGCATAAACTCTGCCTCCGTATTCTGTTGCAAGAATTTCTGCCTTTTCATACGTAGGATTGAAATACCCGATAATTTTACAAAGCGGATTAGTAGCAAACTCCGGAGCATGACGATATTTTGTTATTGCTCCACATCCAACAATTCCAACTCCGATCATTCTTTATATCTCCTTTAGTATTTTTTGTGATAAATCCGGAACTCCACTTTTAGCGGAAACTTTCTTTTTTAAATGGGGTTTGAAAATTGCCAAGAATAGAATAAACGTAACAACATTTACAACAAGAGGAACTCCCCAGAAGGAGGAATAGTTTACAATTCCGGTAGCTGATGTCTCAAACAGGGTAACCGTCCGGCCTGCAGATAAGTTTCCAAGGGAAGCACCCATTCCATATGCAAGCATAATAACGATTTGCTGAACCCCCGGTCTTGCCGTACTGTCTTTACACTGACTGTCCAGGTAAATACACGAAGCAGTAAAAAAGAAGGCTGATGCAAGGCCGTGGCATAACAGAGCAGATAGTACAAAAGGAAATGTAGGATTTATCATTAAGGCAAAAAATCTCCATAAATTGCTGATAAGTCCAATCACCATTACGTTTTTATAATCCTTACGTAATATAAAGTATCCTAATACGCCCAGTGACACTGCTTCGGCTATCTGTGCAACACTTAATAACGGCATAATATTTGATTCGCTGTAATGACTCTGCTGTAAAAATGGTCCAATGCCAAAAAGGTAATATTGAAAAGAAGTAAACGTAATGAAAATCATTACCGCAAGAAAAAGATTTTGAGGTTTTGCAAAAACAGCCAGAGCTTCTCGGGGCAATAACGATTTCTGCGTTTGAGGATCTATCTTTTTCAGAGGTAGAGTAAAAGTATACATAAACAGTATCAGTGAAATCCCCGCTGAAACCTTTAAAGCATCTGCCAACCTGCTCATTGCCAGAGCACCGTCCAGATTTCTCATCCAAAAAAAGCTAAACAGCCATCCGGCAGATATCCACCCTATAGAACCCCACATCTGAATACCCCCAAAATTCTTCTTGGCATCCTTCTCGTGATGGAAAACTACGGCGGATACACATCCATTTGTGCATCCGAATGAAAGTGTATACAACAAATAGAAAATCAGTACAAATTGAAACCGGGTTTGAAACGTAAGCAAAATCATGAATATTGAAGCAAAAAGATGGCATATTCCCAATAATCGATTAACTGTAAGAATTTTGTCTGCAATCAACGTACCCAGTATAGACGATAGGATTGCCGTTATTCCTGACACAGAGAGTATAACCCCTGTTTGGTCACCTGAAAAATTCAAATATTTTATCAGGTATAAACTCATAATCGGGCAAGTGACTCCCGAAATGAAGAATTGTAAAAACATTAAAAAGGAGAGTCGGGTTTTTATAAATATTTTATTTTTCATGGCAATCCCTTATCTAAGCCGTAAGACTTTTAAGTAGATTACCGTCTTCTATCCAGTCTGCAGGTTGTATCGGATCAAAAACAGTTCTTATTTTCTGAGGTCCGCTAAAGTTATGGGCATTTTCCAATACGTCAATAATCTCCATGATATGGAGTGCATGATTCATATCCAAGCGACATTTTCTCTTATGTAATATCGAATCTGCTAGTTCCGCCACACCCTTGGCCCAATCTACATTTACTTCATCTTCACTTCTGAAGGAAAAATCTTCAGGCCTTGTAAATTCATATTCTTTTCTTTCTGTCAGATAAACGTGCGAATCTTTACGATCTTTTGACTGTGAACTTATTCTCTTCTGAATATAAACCTTTTGCTGCACATTCCAATACAAATCATCAGTTGAAATTACCCCATCATCACCAACAATCATCAGTGAATGATTATTCGGTGCAACTGAACCAATAGTCAGTCTTGCCACCACACCTGATCTAAATTCCATACATGCTTCACTATAATCTGGACCAAGGTTATCCATCCTATTCTTGTCAATTTTATTAGGTACCAGACAGCGGGTGTAAGCCTGAACTGCTTTGACCGGCCCAAAAAATGCAGTTAATAAGGATAGGGTATATCCTGCATGTTCTAAGAGGCTCCCTACCTTGAACTCATTTTCGTATGGCCACTCAGTTCCTGTTCTGCTAAGCCAAGTCCAGTATCTCATGTTATGAACAGCACCATCATCAAGCTGTGCATATGCAAGTATAGGCTGACCAATTTCCTTGTCCTTCAAGGCTTTCATGATTCCTTGTGCATATTCTCCCAGAAGGATACTGGGTGCAGAAGCAATATACAAATTTCTTTCTTTGGCCATTTCAACTAGTCTTGATGCCTCATCAAAATCCATTCCCATTGGTTTTTCAGTATATACATTCTTATTGGCCATAAGGACGGCTCTTGAAACCTCGTAATGACTATGTGGATTAGTACAATTTAAAACAATTGATATTTCTTCGTCTTTCAACATATCATCCAAAGTGTTGAAGTGTTTGGCCCCATAATATTTCGCAAACTTACTTGCTCTTTTTACATTAATATCTGTGACTCCTACAAGTTCCAACTCCGGATGGTTCGGCAATGTTGTTGCATAATAATTCGCGATATACCCGCATCCTACAATTCCAATTTTCATAATCTTATCTCCTCCGATTTTAATATTTTTTCATTATAGGTTAACCTAAAAACATATATTTACCATATTTAGGTGCTGATGATATTCAACTTATCCATCAACAGTTTAAATTATAGTATGACTAACGCTATTTGGTAAGTTATAACATTTTTATAACCATATAACAGATAAATATTTATACACAAAATAAAAAACGTATGAAATGGTTGATATTACTGGCAGATTATAAAAAAGTGCCAACAAAAAAGTGCTTATGCAAACTAAAAATAAGTTCGCATAAGCACTTTTTGTATTATATTCAATAAATCAGAGACATACCTTTTGTTTTGTTTCGCCTTCTATCTTTCCTATACCGTAACCATAGCAAAAAGACTGATACATACTTGTTACTATAAGTGAATGTAAGCAATCTCTTTCCTCTTCATTAAGCCCCATATCCATTGTTCTCATAAAATTCCTGGTTTTATCCCTTGCTATAAGCTTTATAGCTTCCCTGGTCCCTGCCAGATCCTTTTCCAGCTTATCTTTTCCCTGATGCAGGTATTCCTTTATGATGGTTTCAAATGTTTGTGACGGTTTAACATTGTGAGTATCTGCCATTTTAGCCTCCATAACCCAATATCCTAAGATAAAGGTGCTTTTGTAATATTTAATAGTATTACAAAGTGTTTCCATGACATAGATTTCCTATACACTCGCCTCGTCAGATACCACAGGTTTTATAATCTTTTTTACACTCTTTTCAAATTTTGTTCTAGCCAGCATTACCTGGTGGGCACAACCAATACATTTTATCCTGAAATCAGCCCCTGTACGAATTACCTCCCATTGCTTACTGCCGCAGGGATGTTGTTTTTTCATTTCAACTATATCACCAACTGAAAATTTATCAGGCATGTTCCATTATTCCTTTCATTCAGGCTTTATAAGTCTTGTTCTGTCAAAAAATTCCAGCCCGTTTTTCTCAAACTCTTCCTTTATTTTAAGGCGTATATGCCGTTCAATCTCCCACTGTTCATTGGGAAGTGTACGTGCAGTAATCCTTAGATTCATGTTTTGTTCACCAAGACTGGTTATTCCCAGTATGGACGGATCTTCTGTAAATTTGTCAAATTCGTCCTTAACTTCATCACATATCTTTTTAGCAATTTCAGTAACCTTAGCCATGTTACTGGAATAAGCAATAGGTATATCAACTATAACCAGTTTGTTGTCTCTGGTATGGTTAATAACCTTTCTTATTTCTCCATTGGGGATAATATACAAGTCTCCCGTATAATTTTTCAGCCTCGTTACTCTCAGTTCCATATGTTCAACTGTACCCGTGAGGCCTTCAATAGTTACCGTGTCCCCAACAGCATACTGATCCTCAAGGAGTATAAAAAACCCTGAAATCGTATCCTTCACAAGACTCTGGGCACCAAACCCCAAAGCAACACCTCCTACACCTGCCGCAGCCAGTATTGCCTTCAGGTCAAGAATCCCTGACAATATTATAAGCATCGCGCTTATATAAATCGTATATTTAAATATGCTTACAGTCAACGTAGATATAGTGTCGATTCTTTTATCATTAATCTTAAACTTTAGTTCCTTTTGTTTGTCGAAAAGTTTCTTTATAACTACCCTGCCTATTTTGACTAATGCAAATGCAACTATCAGGACTACAACTGTTTTCAGTAGTATCATTGCAGGGCTATAAAAATCCCCCAGTAAATTTTCAAGCCTTCCTTTTACAGTCCTAAGCAATTCTTTCCCTCCGCTTCTGTGTTTAAACCAAAAACTATAAAGTGTTCTTCGGATTATTTTAACATACTGAAACAAGCCTTTCAAATAGCTTTAAATGAGTTCGGTCTCTTCTCCATAAATTCTCAGGATGCCACTGTACGCTTAAAACAAATTTCTTATTTTCATTACTTATTGCTTCAATGATACCGTCCTGTGAACAGGCATTTACGGTAAATCCGGGTGCAACATCACTAACTGCCTGATGGTGAAATGAATTAACCTTGAGGTTATCCCTGCCAAAAACATCATAGAGGCAGGAAGGTTTGTGTATGGAAACATCATGTATCTGGAACCACCTTGGGGCCTGCTGGCTGTGCTTCAGAAGGGGACTTCCGTCACTGTACTCGGCATATATGTCCTGATAAATACTTCCTCCTGCTGCAATATTCATTATCTGGCAGCCTCTGCAAATACCAAGAATAGGTTTGTCCTTAGCTATTGCCTGCTGTGTTATAAAAATCTCCATGCTGTCCCGGATTGGTGAGATTTCGTTTGCATACGGCATATTGCCTTTACCAAAATATGAGGCATCAATGTCCGGGCCTCCTGAAAGTATAAATCCACTGCATATATCCAGGTATTCAACCCAAGCGCTCTTTTCTTCCGTTACAGGAATTATAACAGGTAATCCCCCGCATTGAATAATTGCTTCATAATAATCATCCTTTAGAGTGCTGATATTTTTGTCATAATCAAATGCAGCAGTAATTCCGATTATTGGCTTGCCCTTATACATTTTTTCATCCCCCTATCCTGATACTTAAATTTTCTGTGAGCGAATAAAAACGGTCTTCCTCTGTCTATGGGAAAACCGTTTCTCTTCAGCTTACGTTTTTATTGTGAATATACTTTTATTGTTTTTCAAACATGTCTTTGGCTACTCCACATAGTGGGCAAACCCAATCCTCAGGTATATCTTCAAAAGCTGTTCCGGGTGCAATTCCACCATCAGGGTCTCCTTCTGCAGGGTCATAAACATAGCCACATACTGTACAAACGTATTTATCCATAGTAATCCTCCTAATTATATTCGAGCCCAAAAGCACATCAAGCTCATTGTATTGTAATTACTACAATATATATTCCCAAATTTTATCTCGCATAACACCTTTTTTTAAAATTTCTTTCAATTTTAAGTGCCTTTTGGTGTTTAGTCGGTTTATATTTCCGGGTATCCACAAAATCTCTGATCTCTGTAGTCTCCGTATTTTGGGAAATCAAATGTTGTATTTCATTATACATATAGCATTTAAGATTTTCAAGCCTTACTCTGATATCATCCCCGCTACTCATAAAAGCGCACCTCTGTCCCTGCTCATAATATTTCGCCAAGCAGTGTTTATGTATTTATTTTTAAAAAGATTCTCAGGGTAACTCCCAAGAATCTTCTTAAATAACTAATACATTATATGCAATTAATGAACAAACAGGCACTTAAATTCTTCGATTTCTGGCTACTATTAATATTCCTCCCAAAATGAGTATAACCGGTATAAGGTAGGTTCTAAGTATCCATGAACTTCCCAGAGAGAAGGTAAAGAAAATAAGTGATAAGCCTCCCAGAATAAATACAGGAATCAAAAGTCCTTTTTCTCTTGTACCAAAAAGGTAAAGTTCAAAAAGTCCTACTGCAACTGCAAGCATAAAGCCGGGCCACATGTAAGCCCACAAGTCAAATAACATTGAAATCTGACAAGTAAAACCGGCTACCAGTAAGATACCTCCCGGTACCAGCAATCCGGCATCCGGGGTCTTTGCGGTAAAGTATGAATAATGGAAAATGGCCCCCGGAATTATGAGGAACAAAGGCCAAAAATTTGAAAAAAGAAAACCTATATCAAAAATATCAAAATAGATCTGAAATATACCGAAATTACTGAGTAGGAAAAGTACACCTAATATTATCAGTACCAACCCTATAATCATGGTACCCCTGTGCCTGTTATTCATAAAAATCCTCCTTAAAAGTTCTTAAATACATATATAAGAATGTTATCCAGCTGTCTTGCTTCTTATATACTATTATAAGTATAAACTTTTAAAAAGTCTGAAATTGAAGAAAATAAAATAACTATGCCTGTTCTGCTCCTATAGTCCCCTTCTCCGAAATTATATCTTCCCTTGACACCTTCCACATAATGTACTTAATCCCGGTTGCCACTATATCTGCTATCTTCATGACTGTTCCAAGTCTGGTATTTTGAAGAATCATAAACTCCATAAAGCCCCCGGCATTAACAATCCCGGTAACGTGCATATGACCTATAGGTTCAAGTTCCTTGTTCAAGGCAGAACCGGGTCTTATAGAACCCTTTCCCACAGAAATGAAACCCACATGGTCTGCCCTTCCCAATGACGCATCGACAGCAATTAGAAAAGGCTTTCTAAATCTTTTGTATATACTTTCAATTGTCTCCTGAAGATTCTTTGCGTGGACCGGGCTTTCCAAGTCACCATATACATATACATTGCTGTAATTCATTCCCCTCAGTTTGTATCCGATAATGGGTCCAAGACTGTCTCCTGTTGACCTGTCTGTTCCGATACATATAATAACAATTTCCCGGTACCCTTCTGTTTTACAGTTTGTTAAAGTCTGGTACAGAGCATCTGAGAAAGATAAAATTGCAGTTGCATTATTAGAGTCAATATATTTTAAATTTTTAGCCATGCTGTCTGAATTCATACAGCTATCACCATCTAATCCCTTCTATATAATTTATTATGTAGTATTGACAAGAATAAGATTAAATAGTACGTTCTAAACAAACTATGTTAAAATATATGTATGTCTTAAAAATAGTATGTTTTAAGTGATATACGAAAGGTTGATACTTATTGCCAAACAGAATTGTTACAAAACTAGGTTACTCGGTACAAAATTTCATAGAAGATATAATTGACGGAATGCAAGATTGGGTCAGAGTCATAGGAAAAGACGGCACGGTTTTATTTGTTAATAAACCAATGCGTGACGGTCTAGGCTATGATGCTGTTGGCCGAAAGTGCTTTGAAGTCCTGGGTCGTTCTTCACCTTGTCCTAATTGTATATCTAGTCTTCAAGGTGAAAATATTCCTAATTGCAAGGAAGAAACAATAAACGGACGTGTTTTTTCAGTAACAAGTGCACCGTTAAAAAGTTTCCAATCAAACAACGTGGAAGCTGTTATTGAGGTACTCCATGACATAACAGACCTTAAAGTACTCAGCCAGGAATTGGAAAAGCAGAATGAACAGCTAAAAGAAGATCTCTCCATCGCCAAGAAACTACAATGCAGCCTTCTCCCCAAGCAGCAGTCTGTGGGAGATAAAATAAGTTTCAGTTACATTTATAAACCCTGCGAAATGATTGGCGGTGATTTCCTTGATATATTTGAAATCGACGAAGAGCACGTTGGTATTTATATTGCTGATGTATCCGGTCATGGTGTTGCAGCATCCATGCTGACAATGTTCTTGCGTGCTGCTATAGATAAGTCATCCTTGTCACCATCAAAGATATTGACTCAGCTCTATAACGATTTCAACAAGAACAGTTTCGATGACGAGCTTTATATTTCCGTATTTTTTGGAATTATAAACATCTCAGACTATAGTTTCTCATACTCAAATGCAGGTTTAAACGTATCACCTATTTTATTTTCAGGCAATGATTACAAGCTACTGCGAGCAACAGGAATACCCATAAGCAACTGGGTTGATAAGCCCGAATATACAGAAGTAACACAAAAACTTAATCCAAAGGACAGATTATTATTCTACACTGATGGAATCATTGAGATTAAAAACAAGTCCAATGAACAATTTGGTGAAGACAGAATAGTAGAGCATTTTTTAAGTGAAAATCTAAAGCCTTCTAGCATAATATCAAAGTTGGTAGATAAGGCCTTGTCCTTTTCCGGCAACAGTGTGCACGACATAATGGATGATATTACGGTAGCTTTGCTGGAAATGAAATAAATGTTGTTCATATTTGTTATAATTAAATAGAAGACTTAAAAACATTATTAAGGAAGTGTATTTAGTGAGTATCAATGATATTGCACAAAAATTGGAAAATTTAAAAAACATGGGATATATAATACCCCATAAATCCCTATTGAAAAATTCTCAGCAGATTGAAGGTATCCGTAAAAGCGGTGAGATTACCACTCAGATACTTGATTTATTGGAGAAGGAGGTCAAACCCGGCATAACAACTGCAGAAGTAGATAAAATGGTGTATGAATATACAGTTGCACACAATGCAATTCCTGCACCACTGAATTACAACGGGTTTCCCAAAAGCGTTTGTACTTCTATAAACAATGTTGTCTGCCACGGAATTCCCAATGAAAAAACCGTTCTCAAATCAGGAGATATAGTTAACATTGATGTTTCTACCATTTTAGACGGATATTTTTCAGATGCAAGCAGAATGTATATGATAGGCGATGTTTCACCAAAGGCAAAAAAACTTGTAGAAATAACAAAAGAGTGTCTTGATATCGGGACAAATCAAGTTAAACCTTTCGGTTCGATAAATGATATAGGAAGAGCCATTGAACCTTTTGCAAATAAAAACGGCTATAGCGTTGTTCGTGATTTAGGTGGTCACGGTGTGGGAGTACGCTTCCATGAGGACCCCCATGTCGATCATTTTCAGAGGAAGGACATGGGATTCCTTATACTTCCCGGAATGGTATTTACAATAGAACCTATGATAAACGAGGGCAGCTATAGAGTCCAGATTGGAAAAGACAATTGGACTGTGACTACAAAAGACGGTTCTTTATCTGCCCAATGGGAATATACAATTGCAGTTACACAGACGGGTTATGAGATACTTGCACATTAAGCATCCAATCCGCAAGTTCATTAATTCCTTCACCGGTTTTACATGATACTTCAATAATCTTTGCTTTTTCATTTAATGCCTTAACGCCTTTGTAGAAGCTGTCTTTATCAAAGTCGATATAAGGCATTAAATCTGTCTTGTTAAGAACAACAATATCTGCAAGTTCAAACATTGAGGTATACTTGTACGGCTTGTCATGTCCTTCAGGAACACTGGCAATAACCATTTTTATACCTTCTCCAAGATCAAAGGAAGAAGGGCATACAAGATTCCCTACATTTTCTATAAAAAGGATAGTTCCATCTTTTAGTTGTAGACTATCTGCAGCAGTCTTTATCATGTTTGCGTCAAGGTGGCATCCTCCGCCGGTATTTATCTGAATAACAGGATTACCGAGCTTGTCTATTTTTTCAGCATCAATAGAAGATGCAATATCGCCTTCAACAACTGCTACATTTGCCCTGTCACCAAAAGCTTCTATAAGCTTCATAATAGTGCTGGTCTTTCCGGAGCCCGGTGATGCCATTATGTTAACAGCCTTTATTCCCTTACTTTCAAAATAAGTTCTGTTTTCCTCTGCAAGCCTGTCATTGGCATGCATTATGTTTTTCATAACCTTTATTTCCATAAGTACCTCCAAATAATTATTTTGCAACTTTGAGTTAATATATTCAAGGTGTAAACTTTCTAACGCAAATTTTACAAACTAATAATTTTCCGTCCCAAGAGTCCCGTCATTCTGGCTCGACTTTAATCAAAACGGTATCCGACGACCGTTTTGCTGACAAAAATTCTTTAGCTCGTTGATATAATTTCAAATCATTTTGGTATACATCACCTCATGCCATGCATACCTCACATTCTAAAGCTCTTACGGTTATTGCCTGCTGACGGTTTACCTGTATCATTACTGCTTATAACAGGCAGATGGAGTCTCAGCCTTACGGATATCATCCTGATGGCAAATATTATTCCTACACACAGATATATGTTTAAGCTAAGGCTAATCCGTCCATGCATGAAGTAAAACAAGAGAGAGCCTATAATCGACGGTATGGCATATATTTCACTTCTGAATATCAAAGGAATCTCATTAACCATTATATCTCTTAGTATGCCTCCGCCAACTCCGGTTATAACTCCCGCAAAAACAATGCCAAGAAGAGGCAGTCCGTATTCCATCGCCTTATATGTAGCGGTTACAGTGAAAACTCCCAGCCCTACTGCGTCAGCCAGCACTATAAAGGACATAACCCTGTTAACCAAGGTATACAGCAGGCAAGTAGCAATCATCGTTGCTGTTATGGCAGCGAAATACCTCCATTGTACAAAAAAAACAGGTACCTCTCTTCCAATAACAATATCCCGTATAATTCCACCGCCAGAGGCAGTTGCCATAGCCAGCACATATATACCAAATAAGTCAAGCTTGCTCCTGATTCCCACAAGAACACCGGAAACAGCAAAAGCTACTGTACCAATTATATCAACTACGCTTAAAACCAACATGAAGCTTCCTCTCAGCATAAATTAAAACCCACTCCGACAGCATATTATACTTTTATAATATGAAATTTCTGAAAGAGTGTGTTTTTACTATTCAATTTCAAGACTCTCGATATAAAACTCCCTACCAACCTTCGTCGGCATACCAAGTCCGCCGCATTTTGGGCAGTCAAAACCTGTGGTTGGCTTTATAAAAACTTCCCCACACTCCCTGCACTTGAATTCAGCTTTTACACGCCTGAAAACAAGCTTTGCCCCCTGTGCTATGGTTCCTTCGCTCATAATGTCAAAATACATTTGAACCGAATCATCAATTATAGTAGATAAATCTCCTATAACAAGGCGTATTTCCAGTATTTTAGATGCCTCTACCCGCTTGGCTTCATCCAGAACAAGCTTTAACATTGACTGGGTTACCGCATATTCATGCACATCCAAAACCTCCGTGTCTTCAATTATATGTTTGTCATATAATATTATATCCACAAACACTAAAATTCAGAGAAAGACTTGTCTTTCCCTGAATTTTGATTAGTATATATAAATTCACTTATTATACTTAAGCTGTTACCTTGCTGTTATCGCTTTCAACTTCCTTGGGAGGTTGAACGGCTTTATAGGTTTCCTTTTTTGTTGCTGCAGTTTTATGCTCAGCACTTGCTACAATACATTTCTTTGGACAAGCTTCAACACATGCATTGCATATAACGCACTTAAACTGGTTAATTTCCCAGGATTTCTCCGCCTTGTTTACTACAATTGCGTTAGCCGGACATTTTCTCTGGCAAATACCGCAGAAAATACATTTATCTATTTCAATACCTTCAATCTGACCTCTTGAATCCTTGAATGGCTCTCTTTTTTCAAAGGGATACATTCTTGTTGCAGGCTTTGAAGTAAGATTCTTAAATACATTTTCCATCATCTTAAACATCTCTTATGACCTCCTATCTACCAAATACATTTCTATTATCTCTCGGTACAGGATATACATGGGTCAATGGTCAGAATAAGCATAGGTACATCTGCAAGTTGACTTCCCGGCAACATCTTCAGAAGTGACGGAATATTTGCAAATGTAGGAGTTCTAAGTCTCAATCTATCCAAATTCTTTGTACCATTTCCTCTTAAATAATAGAGAACTTCGCCTCTTGGCTGCTCAACTCTGGAAATTACGTCACCCTTAGGAGGGAATCCCTTAAAAGGAACAACGTGCTCGCCTTCAGGTATCTTTGCTATAGCCTGTTTTATAAGGTCAATAGACTGATAAACCTCTTTGAGTCTTACATATGTTCTCGCATAGCAGTCACCGTCATTATGAGTAATAGGCTCAAAATCCAAGTGTCCGTATGCAGAATACCCGGTGGTTCTCATATCAGTTGCAATACCGCTTGCCCTTGCCATCGGTCCTACTGTACAATATTCGATTGCATCAGCCTTTGTGAGAACACCCACTCCAACCAATCTGTGCTTAACTGTATAATTATTGAGAAATACTGCTTCAAGCTGTTCCAGATCATGCTTAATATCATCAACAGTTGCAATAATCTTTGCCATTTGTTCTTTAGTCAGGTCTCTTCTTGTTCCCCCGATTGTATTACATGAAATAACAACTCGGCTTCCGGCTGTTTCTTCCATGATATCCATTACCTTTTCTCTGTCTCTCCATGCCTGCATGAAAAGACTCTCAAAACCAAAGGCATCAGCCAACAATCCTAACCAAAGCAAGTGGCTGTGCATTCTGTGCAACTCAGCCCAGATAACTCTTAAAAACTTTGCTCTGTCTGAGATCTCGATATTCATTAATTCTTCGATACCCTGACAGTATGCCATTGCATGCATTACACTACAAATACCGCAAACTCTTTCAACAACAAATGTGTTCTGAGTAAACTCTTTTGTTTCAGTAAGCTTTTCAAGACCTCTATGAACATATCCAATCGCAGGTATTGCTTCTATAATGTTTTCATCTTCCATAACTAGCTTTATATGAAGGGGTTCCGGAAGCACAGGATGCTGTGGCCCAAAAGGAACTATGGTTGAACTCATTATGAATTACCCCCTCTTTTTTCAATAGTAATTTGCTGTCTTAACATTGGTGAACCAAGTTCTTCCTCTGAGAGAAGCATATGTCCGCCGTAATCTACAACGATTCCGGTGATATTTACTCCAAACAGTTCCTTTATCTCATTTTCAACCAGTAAAGCACTGATATATATTTTTGAAATACTTTGAACTTCCTCATCCTTTTTAACAGTAATCTTTAAGTTCTTCATTTTATAGTCGATATCAAAATGATATACAATATCTATAGTGTCATCACCGTTATCTACACTAGTTGTAGTAACGAATCTGTATCCATCATACTTGCACTTTTGAACTTCCGCAAGTAGCTGATCACTTGTAATTTCCACCAAATTTTCAATCATTCTATCTTACCTCCATGAGCCTTGACAGCCCTTATTTAGCAACCTTCTTCATTGCATCAGCCTTTTCATCAAGCTTTCCTATAGCCTGGACTATACCGTCTATAATGGCTTCAGGTCTTGCACAGCAGCCCGGAACAAATACATCAACGGGGATTACGTTTTCAACTCCGCCCAGTACATTGTAACATTCCTTAAAAATACCTCCGGTGCAAGCACATGCTCCAATTGCAACAACACACTTAGGGTCAGGCATTTGATTGTATATATTTTTTAATACAAGTTCGTTTCTCTTATTTACAGAACCGGTTACAAGCAATATATCAGCATGTTTTGGGTTACCAACATTTATAATACCCAAACGCTCTGCATCGTACAGTGGAGTGAGGCATGCAAGTGTCTCAATATCACATCCGTTGCAGCTTGTACAGTCGTAATGCATTATCCAGGGTGATTTCTTCCTTGATTTGCTTATTATACCCATACAGTTCACCTTTCTTACAGGATAGGCTGCTTGCAAATATCTTTAGTAAGCAAGCAACCTCCATTATATTTAATAGTTCCTATTAAGGAATCAGATACATCCACACAATATTTACCAGAGCTGCACCAATACCTGCAACCCAAGTGATTTTAACCATCCACTGCCAGGTAACTCTGGCACTGATATTATCAATAACTATTTCAAAGAAATAACATACTAATGCTATTAATATACCTACCCATAAAGGTTTTGCAAAAAACAATGAAATTAATCCCATGAGCAGTACCAAATCAATCCAATCTGTCAATTCCAGCAATGCCAGTTGAGTTCCTGAGAATTCGGTAGTTACACCCTTTATCAATTCCTGATGACCATGGTGAGAAGTTGCAAAGTCAAAAGGAGACTTTCTCAACTTTATCGTCAATACATAAATGAACGCCAGGAACAAAAGAGGCAAACTGTATAACAGAGGTTTGTCATGGTTGAAAATATCAGAAATCATAAAGCTTCCTGTTACCTTGTACACTCCAACAACCATTAACAGTAGAATAGGTTCATATGCCATCATCTGCATAATTTCTCTCTGAGCACCAATCTTACTGTATGGAGAACGAACACTCATGGCTCCCATTATCAGTGATATGCCTGAAAATGCCAGAATAAACATAAGCATAAGCAAATCTTGTTGTAAAACCAACATAACCAGCGCACCTATTGCGAAAAACAAATGTCCGAGGACATAAACCATCTGAGTCTGGTTAACGGCAATTCCCTGCTTGCCAATCAATTTAAAAAAGTCATAGAAAGGCTGAAGCAGAGGAGGCCCGAATCTATTCTGCATTCTTGCAGTTATTTTTCTGTCAATACCAAAAAGTAATCCACCCAATATCGGAGCAGCTATTATGGCAATAACAGCAGTTAAAATATTGTTTATGCTCATAATCCGATCACCACCCCTAACAAAATTATTATAATTGCACCTGCAGCAAGGTTGAGCCAGAAAGTCAGCTTGTTTTCACCAAAAACAGACTCCATATAATAGTTTCTAACAACTACCTTCTCAACTTTGTCACCGGGGCTAATGAACTCTAACCCTCTTAAATCTTCATCTACATTACTACCGCAAAGGTATGGCGGCTTTAATCTTGCAGGTTTGATCCTGTTTGCAATGATAGGTATTGCAACCATCAATATCAAAATGATACCAAAGAATATAATGGAAGCAAATCCTCCATATACAGCCTGATTAACCTTTTCCAACCACACTCCCATGCCGGTCCCTGAAAGCATCTCTTTATCTGCAATATTAAATGCCATTATCTGAGGCTTTACGAACTGATTATACAAAGGAGCAATTCCTATACTTGCTGCCATTACCAAGGCAATTAACACAGACAGAGCAGCTTTGATTGAGAAAGCAAGCTTTTCCATATGATACTTAGGTTTGTAGGACATTGTAAGTATCATACCAATCCACTTTGACCAGAATACAACTGTAAGTGCACTTCCCAGTATTATAAATAACAATACTATTGGGTTGTGTACAGCAGTTTCTATTGCCATCCACTTTGTTATCAAAACACCGAAAGGTGGCAAAAGCATTGATATCTGACCGATTACTGTAATAACAGTAGTAAACGGCATCTTCTTAAATAATCCCTGCATATCTTCAATATCACGGCTGCCAATACCAAGCTCAATAGTACCAACACAAAGGAAGAGTAATCCTTTAGATACCGCATGGAAAATCATAAGCAGAACAGCAGCGGCAAGAGAAATTCTTGTACCGATTCCTGCACAGCATATTATTAATCCAAGGTTTGCTATTGTTGAGTAAGCAAGTACCTTCTTTGCATTACTCTGGCTTATTGCTATAGCTGAGGCAGCTACGAAAGTAAATCCTCCGGCAACAGCTACAAGCTGTCCGAGTATTGTACCTGAGAAAGCAGGAGCGATTCTTACAACCAGATAAACACCCGCCTTAACCATTGTACTTGAATGAAGTAATGCTGATACCGGTGTAGGTGCAACCATGGCTCCCAACAACCAGCTCTGGAACGGGAATTGTGCCGATTTCGTAAAACCTGCTATACACAGAAGACCAAGTGCTATTGGCATCATTCCTGCGAAAGTACCCTGCATTCCTGAATTTGATATAGCCTGTATTGAAAGTGTATCCAGGCTTGTGTTTACCAATAATATAGCGATAATAAAAGCTACACCGCCCACTGAGTTAAGCCACAATGCTCTTAGACCGTTTTTAATGGCTATTTCAGTCCCGTCATGTGATATGAGCAAGAATGAGCAAAGTGTTGTTACCTCCCAGAAGAAGTACATCCAGGATAAATTATCTGTCATTACCAATGCATTCATTGCACCAAGGAATATGAAAAGTATCATAAAGAACCTTGGTTGCCTTGATACTTTCAGGTGCAAATGATGTTCATGCTCCTTCATGTATCCAAGTCCAAAGAATGTAACAATCGGGCCGATAATTGAAACAAGCATTATCATGATTAATGACAAGTGGTCAATTACAAATGCTTGTTCAGGCTCGTGAACCTTACCGAACACTCCAAATATCTCAAATAAAATCCAAGGAATAAATTGTAATACTGTTAATACAAGTACTATTGCTCTTTTATGCTTTATACCAATATACCCGATGTAGCAGAAGAGTAAGAAGTCAAGTCCTTTAATCAACCCACCCACAATCTCGAGTACATGCTCATCCATCTGGAAAACCAGTTTCCCTTCAGGAGAGTTAATCATAAGTGCTATGAAGCCACCTGCCACTGCAAAAAGCAGTAGAGTAGAAATGCTCACTACAGCAATACGCACTTTCTGATTCTTCAGAATCAAGCATAATGCCGCACTTAGTGCAGGCAGCAGAATAGCTGCCAGTAATAAATACCAATCCACAGCTTATTCTCCTTTCAAAAATGTAATTTTAACCCTCATATTTTTAAGAATTTCATTAATAAAACACCATAATGAAAATTCAAAAAAGACAAAAAAATAATAAAGTCTGACTAATTCCCTTATCCATGATAATTTATAAATGCTCCTTTAGTCAATCTCTCTATTTGGTAAAAAAAATATTCAATAATCACTTTTGTCTCTTATTCTCCTGCAATGTCTTCCGTTTATCAAATTACAAATTATTTTTTATTCAAAGAATTAAAAGCCTATATTTTAAGGCATTTCCATAAGTTATACCTGTGTATTGTATACAAAAACTGTAGAATGCTTCTAATAGTGTTCCTAATTTCCTTTACAGGATTGCTTTTCTTTAATTCAAAACCTTTTAAGCCTGCAATTAGTGTATTTCCTTGAAAAATAAACTTGAATATGTACTTTTGTTTTATTATGATGTATAAATTAAGTAGAAGAATTTAGTAATAACGTAAGGAGTATTAGTATGGAGTTATGGAATAAATATCAGCCTACAATTAAAAAGATATTTTTGATTTTATTTATATTTGCGGTAATCTATCTGTCAATTACATTTCTTCTGCCATTTTTAGCTCCATTTGTCATAGCACTGATAGTTTCCTATATTAATGAACCGGTTATCAAGCTGCTCCAAAAATTTAAGATATCGAGAAAGGCGGCTGCAGCTATATCCCTGTTATTTACAATGTCAATACTTGGACTTGGTTTGACCGTAGGAATTATAAAAATATATAATGAATTAATTGTTTTACAAGACAACCTAACCGCATACTCTAGTGATATTTCAGTTAAAATAAACGGTTTAATAGACAAAGCAACCTTATTTTATAATGGGCTTCCTGATCAGGTAACCGTTACTATAACCAAAAATCTTGAATCCTTTTCGGAACAAATCGGTACTATGATAACATCAGTTATTCAGTATGTAATAAATACTGTGTCCTCCATTCCTAGATTGACGGTTTTTACTATTGTAACTATTCTGGGTACATATTTCATAAGCAGTGACAGGAAAAGTATTTCGTCCTTTTTTTACAGGCAGCTTCCCTTTTCCTGGAGAAAAAATATAGTCAGTTTGAAAAAAGATACCTTTAAAGCACTTCTAGGTTACTTTAAAGCCATACTTATTCTTATGGGCTTTACTTTCATTGAAGTAAGCGTAGGCTTATTTATTTTAAATGTAAAATATGCATTTCTTATCGCGTTAATAGTAGGGCTATCTGATGCAATTCCAATTATGGGTACGGGCGTGGTAATGGTACCATGGATTTTGTGGACTGTCATTTCAGGTGATATGACTCTTGCACTTGGTCTGGGCATAATATATATTCTGGGGATACTAATCAGACAGATAATGGAGCCTAAGATAGTGGGCAGCCAGATAGGTCTGCATCCTCTGGTAACGCTCCTTGCAATGTATATAGGACTCAAGTTCTTCGGAATAATCGGAATGTTTGTGGGCCCTATAAGCATAATCGTGGTGAAAAAACTTCAAGATTCCGGCACAGTAAATTTATGGAATGACTAACAGCCGGCTAACTGACCTACTACAACTCTGTCATTTCCACCGTAGTCCTTTAAAACCTGTATATTATCAAAGGATTCCCTCATAAGTGCAGAAACCGTTTCCCCCTGGTTATACCCTATTTCAAAGACTAGCCACCCAAGATCGTTAAGATATTCAGGGGCTTTGGCTGTAATTCTTCTATAAAAATCAAGTCCGTCTGCACCGCCATCAAGTGCTAATTCGGGCTCATAACTGCGGACTTCCTTCTGAAGCCCTGCAATTGTTTCAGTTTCTATATATGGCGGGTTACTGACTATAATATCAAATTTGTAACTGCCTTTAAGTGCTTCAAATAAGTCCCCGCAGAAAAGCTCCATTCTGTTTTGTACACCGTTCAGCTCACTGTTAGCTGTTGCTACCTTAATTGCTTCCTCTGATATATCGCAAGCCACAATACTGCACTCGGGGCAAAAATGTGCAATGCTTACTGCTATGCAACCCGAGCCTGTACACATATCCAAAACTTGTACTCTGGCATTAGTATCTTCGTTCTGCCTTTGCAATGCCAGCTCTTTTGCCAGTGCAATAACCTTTTCCACCAAAATTTCTGTGTCCTGTCTTGGTATAAGTACCGCAGGAGTTACCATAAACCTTAATGACATGAATTCCGTATCCCCTAGGATGTATTGCAATGGAATGTTCTTAGTTCGTTGAGCAAGCATATGGTCAAGCACGGCTTCTTCATCAGGACTCAATTCTCTTTCACCGTGGCCATAAAGATACGCTCTGCCGCATTTAAGCACTTGACAAAGCATGACCCCGGCTTCTTGTACCGGGGTCTCAATATTTGCATTTTTTAATTTATCTTCCGCATAATGTGTGAATTCATTTATATTCATATTTCACCGTTATATTTTTTAGTCTTTGCCCCAATCATCGCTGATTTCGCTGTTTGGAATAACTTCATTGAAAGCAGCTATTGCTACTTCAATCTGACTGTCATCAGGCTCTCTTGTAGTAAACTTCTGAAACATAAGGCCGGGAGCACTTAATACCTTGAACAGCCAGTTTTCATGTCTAACCGCAAATTTTATAAGTTCCAGCGATACTCCTGCTATAACAGGCACAAGAAGAATTCTGATTGCGGCATTTAGAAATATATTATGCCAGCCTGTAAATGAGAATATTAAAATACTAATTATCATTATGGTAAAAAATAATGATGTGCCGCATCTGGGGTGCTTTGTAGTATATTTTCTTACATTCTCAACTGTAAGCTCGTCACCGTGCTCATAACAGTGTATTGTCTTATGTTCTGCACCATGATATTCCCAAACCCTTTTCATATCCTTCAGCAGTGAAACAAGGGCCAGATAACCTATAAATATACCAACTCTAAGAGCTCCTTCTACAAGGTTCTTAAATATTACTCCGTTTACAGGTATAAAACCTGCAATCAGGTTTGGAAGCAGTATAAATAGTCCTACACTTATAAAAATGGATAGCACAACTGAAAAATATATCGCTATATCTGTTATCTTATCTCCGAATTTTCTTTCAAGGAATTGCTCAAATTTTGAAGGTTCATTGCTTTTATCGTCATCTTCAAGATCTATAAATTCGGCTGAGTACATAAGAGCCTTAACCCCTATTACCATCTGAGCGAACAGATTTACAGCACCTCTTATTATTGGAATCTTGGATAGCTTGCCTTTGGGTTTTTGCGGATGTTTTTCAATAACTATCTCTCCATCCGGCTTCCTAATTGCCGTAGCCCTATACTCCGGCCCTATCATAAGCAGGCCTTCGAGTAAGGCTTGACCACCAATCGTCGTCTTTTTCATTTTTCCTCCTAAATTTAAAAACAGAGTTGGTAAAACTACAGTATCCACTGACTTATCTCTATCTAAAGACTTAACCCTTAAAGAAGATTATAACTCGAATATTATTAAATGAAAAGATTAATAACAATTTGTTTACAGATATGAAACAAAAGACTGGGAAAAAGCTTCCCAGTCTTTATAATACCTTCATTATGCGTTATCAACAATACCGTATTTCTTCTTAAACTTATCAACACGTCCACCAACATCAACGAGCTTCTGTCTACCTGTGTAGAACGGATGACACTTTGAACAAATTTCAACGTGAAGGGCTTTCTTTGTTGAACCAGTTGTGAAAGTCTCGCCGCAAGCGCATTTTACTACTGCTTCAGAATATTCTGGATGAATTCCTTCTTTCATTGCTTTTCACCTTCTTTCAAAACATAATTGCAATGTCCTCAATGAACAGCATTATTATTATATATATTCAACGTACAATAAAATGTACTTAGTTGCTTATTAAAGAGGCAAGTGATATTTTAACATAAAATCAAATACACCGCAATACCTTTTTTAGCGCTTACAATAAGTTCCACACATTAATTTACTATCTGTCCTGCGAATTCTTATCTAAAAAAGATATTTTAATACTATTTACAAAATCATCGTTTGTTCTGGTCTGCATAAGTTTATTGATTAAAATCTCAGTAACCTCTGCAGTTCCCATATTGCTCATTGCCTTCCTTATAGCCCAGACACTTTCAAGCTCTTTTTGGCTGAGAAGAAGCTCTTCACGTCTGGTTCCTGACTTATTAATGTCGATTGCAGGGAAAATTCTCTTTTCAGATAACTTTCTGTCCAGATGAAGTTCCATGTTTCCTGTTCCTTTGAATTCTTCAAAGATAACATCATCCATTCTGCTTCCTGTTTCAATGAGCGCAGTGGCCATAATTGTCAAACTACCGCCATGTTCGATATTTCTTGCTGCTCCGAAAAATCTCTTTGGCTTATGAAGTGCACCCGGATCCAAACCACCGGACAACGTTCTTCCTGTTGGAGGAATAGTAAGGTTATATGCCCTTGCTAACCTTGTTATACTGTCCAGGAGAATAACTACATCCTTCTTCTGTTCTACAAGACGCTGAGCTCTTTCTAGCACCATTTCGGCAACCTTTATGTGATGTTCCGGAACCTCATCAAAAGTAGAATAAATTACCTCTCCTTTAATAGAACGCTGCATATCGGTTACTTCTTCAGGTCTTTCGTCAATAAGTAGTACGATTAACTCCGCTTCAGGGTAGTTAATTGTAATTGCGTTTGCAATTTTCTTCAAAAGAATTGTTTTACCGGCTTTTGGAGGAGATACTATCATTCCTCTCTGGCCTTTTCCAATTGGAGCTATAAGATCTATAAGCCTTGTTGAAAATTCTCTCGGTGAAGTTTCAAGAGTTATTCTGTTTTCAGGATATATAGGAGTTAAGTACTCAAACGCAACTCTCTTAGATGCAACATCAGGAGTGTCTCCGTTAATAGACTGTACATACAATAAAGCCTGAAATTTTTCGCCTTCTTTTGGAATCCTGCCTTTTCCCCTTAGCTTATCACCGGTTTTAAGACCAAAACGTCTTATTTGTGACGGTGAAACGTAAACATCTTTAGGACCGGACAAATAGTTTTCACTTCTTAAAAAACCATAACCGTCCGGTAAAACTTCAAGAACTCCTTCTACAGGATCATCACTTTCAATTTTTTCACTACCTTGCGGTTGTTGTATTTGAGGTGAAATACCCTGAGGTTGGACTGATATGGGTTGCTGAGGCTGAACCTGTTGTGTTTGCTGATTTAATGGCATACGCTGAGGTTCTGATGGAATATCAGACTTGCCGTTGATGTTTGTATAAGGTCTGTTTTGTCTGTGAGGTTGTCTGTTATCCTGCCTTGCTGAAGGCTGATCGTCCTTCCTGTATATGTGAGGTTTTGAATCAACTTTTCCTGGTATCTTCTCATCAGAAATGCTTTTGGGCTGTTCTATCGTTTGCTCCGGCTTTAATCTGCTACTTTTCCTGTGTGGTATGGTATCTGCCGGATTGTTTCCTTTATCTTGTACCGATACTTCTGATGTGTTTGATGTGTCTAATAATACTTTATTTTCAGTAATCGGGGCATCACTAGAAGCTTGAACTTCCTTTTTCCGTCCTCTGCTATGAGGTTTTTTCTCGATATTTTTTGTTTCAAGATGCTTTAATGTGTCAGACAATCTGTCTGGTTTGTCATTTAATTCTGATACGGAATTCGGATTATTACCCTGATTATCCTGTCCTGTTATGTTAGTAAGAAAATCTGATACGCCGGCATTTTCCGGCTTGTCCATTGATTTCGATGCCTTGCTCGGCCTTCCTCTACGGGATTTTCTTAAGACAGGAACCTCCTCTGAAACTTCTTTGGACCTTTCTACGCTCGCTTGAGTTTCTATTGTATTCGCAGCTGGTTCAGCTTTTTTTTCAGAAACCTCTTCCATAATATCATCAGATTTAAGTTTTTCGGAGTTTTCACTAAGAAGTTCTACCAACTCACTCTTCTTATATTTGGATATATTTTTCATCCCCAGCATTTTTGCAATATATCTCAAATCTTCTAACGTTTTTGACTGTAAATTAATTTGGTCCATAATTCACCACCTTATAA
>JAEZIU010000214.1 GCA_023436485.1 Bacillota bacterium
TTTTAACATGAAAGGACAATATACCATGGATAAAGTAGAAAACAGACAAGGTTTTGGCCTAGGACACGTCGTATTACGTGTAGTAATAGGAGCTGTCATTTTGGCAATCACAGCATTTTTAACACCAGGTTTTTGATTTCATCATGGTTTTCATTATTGCTTGCAGCGGTAGTATTGGCAGTACTGGACTGGGCAGTAAACAAGATAACAGGTGTAAATGCAACACCATTCGGCCGTGGAATTTCCGGCTTCATAGTGGCAGCAGTTATAATCTATGCTATCAAGTTTATAGTACCGGGATATAATATCTCACTCCTTGCTGCTGTTATTGCTGCACTGGTATATGGTGTAGTCGATGCAATTATTCCGGGACGTGGTATGTAAATACCATAGAGGAATACCTGCAAAAATGACGTTTAGGAGCGGCTTTTTAAAAGGCCGCTCCTAATAAAAAAAAATCCCTCTCACAAGGGAAAGATAAGATTATTATTGAATCAGTATGCCGTTATATAGATTATTCCATATTATATACTGTTTATACCTTTATTTTCCATACATTTCCTATACTTTAACACTTTCAGAAATCTTGAAAAGGTCTGATGATGCATCTTGTAGCAACATAGATATCTCATCCAGATCACTAAGAGTTTTTTCTTGTATCTTAATAATTGAATCAAAATCTTGATAATCCTTGTAATTATCAGAAACTCCGCATGCAATCCTATCTACGGCTTCAACAAACTCTCTGGCTGTCTGATAATGGGTATAGGCTTTGTCAGCAGAGGCCTTAACGGTATCTGAAACATTGCTTATAGATTGAATTATTTCTCCAATGCCTTGCTTGACTTCATTTATTCTGGCTGCTCCATCTTCAACTCCCAGCAAACCCGTATTCATTTTTTTAACAGCTGTGTTGATACCTGCCTGAATTTCCCTGATTTGCTCTTTTATTTCAGAGGCAGACTTATTACTTAAATTTGAAAGCTTTCTTATTTCATCTGCAACAACCGCAAAACCCTTACCCTGCTCGCCTGCCCTATTGGCTTCAATTGCAGCATTCAATGCCAGCAGGTTTGTCTGTGAGGCAATTTGAGTAATAGTATTTGTTATCTCTCCAATTCTTCCCGATGAGGATTCCAGATTGCCAATGGATGCCGCAATAGACTGAACAGTTTCATTAACAGAGTTTATAAACATTTCTGCGTCTTCAACTGTCTTTTCTTTTAATTTGGCTGTTTCCACCGCCCTGACACTATCTCCTACTGCCTTGTCTGCCTGTTCGGTTACGGTTTTAACGCCGGATATTATACTTTCGGTATCCAGAACAAAACCTTCCCTGTCAACAGCCTTTGTTGCAGAAATTTTTTCCATAGTTATTCTGTTTTGATCAACAATAGACTTAACCCTATGCTTCAAAGAGCTTATTTCGCTGCCGGTATCCTTAAACTGTTCAACCATCTTCTGTTGTCCGTCAATCACATTATTAACCTGCTTACCCAATTTACCTATATCATTGGAAGCAGCAATTTCAGCCCTGACAGTCAAGTCTCCCTTTTCAACCTTTGAAAGAATATTTGACAGATAGTGAATAGGCTTAACAATTTTGTTGGATAAAATCAATGCAATCAACATACCGATAATAATGGAAATCAGCGTAATAATAATGAATATCCACAATATGGTATGCTTGATTTTCTCAGAAGACTTTATATCATCAGAAAAATAGTTGTTAAAAGATACTCTGAGTTTATCTGAATTATCAAGAAAAGACTTATTAAGTTCAGACATACTTTTATATCCGTCAGCAATCCGGCCCTTTTCTATAACAGCTGCCCTTTTGAATATTTCTTGTGCTGCACCGTCTATGGTATTATTCAAAGAATTAAGCTTTTTGACTTTTTCAGAATCAAGGTTATTTTTCAAAAGGTCTGCCAATTTAACATCAATATCCGTTTTGTTCTTTTTAAACTCCGAGGATGAATCTTTACCCCCGGATGCAGAATACAATAAAATCGCATTGTTTCTATTAATTAATACAGCGATGTCTAAAATCTCATTATATATATGTAAATCACCCGTAACTTTTTTCATATTCCAGACCCTGTCAAAGCCTTGAGTTGACCTTGCATTGTCCAGAACATTCTGGCTGGCGGCGGCTGCTGCTGAAATTCTTTGTTCAAGGTCTTCTATTTTTGCATTAAAATCATTATCTTGAACGGTTGAACCATCACTTCCTGCTGTGTTGAAATAAGTCAGAATATCAGCCAAAAGCTTTTTTATCTCAGTGAACTGATTATCAATATATCCTGAATCCGAATCAACAAGCCCGATTATTCTGTTCAATTCCGTAATATCATCCGTAAGCCTTTCTGATCTGTCCTTAATAGGCCCTGATGTAGTCTTTTGGAGCTCATTTACAATGTTTTGCATTTCATTAAAATTATCCTGAACGCCCTTTAAGAAAGCCTCAATACCTTTATTTTCGAAAGTTTTGATATTAGGACTGATTTTATCATTATATAAACTTAAATATTCTTTGTTAATACTATCCATGTTCTCAACAGTCTTTTTATCCTCAGAGCTTATTTTAGCCCCCTTCAAAGTCTTTAACTCTGCATCTATTTTGTTTCCTAAGTCTGCAAAAGTTTGACTGTTATCATTAAATGAGTTAACAATATCCGTTAAAACCTGCTGTCTTTGAGCAGACAACCTGTTGAGTTCTTGTACTGAATCCTGATTTGACTTATTAGCTTCTATATTATTAACAGAATTAATTACCTTTCTATATCCGAAAAAAGAAATTGCAGATGAAATCAACGAGATTGCAATAACAATGCAAAATGCTCCGATAATTGTACTTTTAATATTCTTCATATTACAACCTCCAAATTTTTATGAAAATAGCTGAATATAAAATAGTTCTACATTTTAGTAATAAAACCCTTTAATTGAATACCTTTTTCGCCAATTTTTTCTTGCCGGGAGATAGTTATAATTGGAATTATGGTCTTTACCCTATATACGTAATACGAGCAGGTTATTTTTATAACAAATATGGAAATAATTTTAGTAATAAATTTGTAGAATGGTGGTTCCGAATGCGAAAATTTTTTAAACCCACATGGTGTTTAGTAATTATGCTACTTCTTTTATTGCCGGCAATTTACTTACTTAATGCCAAATCTGCCCGTTTGGAGAAAACTAACAAAGTTTTGGGCGAACAAGTCCTGAATATGTCCAGAACCTTGACGGAACAAAATAAAGCACTTGAAGTAAACAATGAGTTAATAGGTATTCTTCAATCTGATCAGACAACATTTAAAAGCAGACTCGAGCAATTTGCAAAAACATATACTAAAATAGCGGGCAACTATGTAAAAAAGTCCAGCAGAGGTACATCCGCCAAGAGTGCAAATCATACAATAGAAGATATAATTAAACTAAATACTCTTGTTAAAAATCTAAACACGGCTTTTACCAATAACAGTGAACTTACGGAGAATCTTGAGAAATCAAATACAGAGTTGGAGGAATTTGTAGATGCACTGCCTACTTTCCTTCCGGTAAACGGTAAAATTGCTTCCCCTTTCGGGATGAGGAATCATCCCATTACACACATCAGAACTATTCATAAAGGAGTAGATATTGATGCAGATACCGGTGACTCGATACTTGCTGCAGGCTCGGGCAAAGTAATATATGCAGGCTACTCCAACGGCTACGGAAACCATGTTATAATAGATCACAACAACGGTTTCAAAACATTATACGGTCATTCATCCAAACTACTTGTTAAAACAGGCCAAAGTGTAAAAAAGGGCCAAAAGATAGCACTGGTAGGCAGTACAGGCAGAAGTACCGGGCCTCACTTGCATTTTGAAATAAGAATAGGGGAAACAGCAGTAGATCCTGTTAAATATGTCGAATTCAAGCCCTTACTACGATAAAGCCCTGAGTTAAAGTCGGGAAATATTGTAATTATTACTTTAAAATTTATCATTATCCTTATAAAAGGAAATTTACTATTAAACCGGGGACGTCTATATATGGGAAAGTCTAGCCATTAGTATAGGTTAGTCCCTTTATTTTAGGCTTTTTCTTAACATTTAAATAATATGTACTAAAAATCGTTTTATGATATAATATTGTGAGCAAAATGTATTAATTTAAGGAGGATATTATGAAAGCTAATGAAAAGGCTGCATCAGGGGCGGATAAGAAAAAAAAGAAGAAGAAAAAGACCCCTTCATCTCCAGCTTCTAAATTTACCCTTGCAGTTATAAAAACAGTGTTTGTTATCCTCATATCTTTAGGGTGTGTTGTTGGTGGTGTATTAGGCGGGGCCGTTCTCGGATACATAAAGACTGCAGCCCCGATTACACCTGATCAGCTTGAAATGACAAAAGTAACTTTCATATATGACAAGGATGGCAAGGAGATTGCACAGGTCAAGGGCGGTGAAAACCGAATACTTGCCGAACATTCTGAAATACCCGATGATATGAGACATGCATTTATTGCAATAGAAGACTCAAGATTTAAAAATCATGATGGTGTTGACACAAAACGTTTTGTAGGTGCTGCACTAAGTTATATCGTTAAGTTTGGTAATGCTGACTACGGCGGAAGTACCATTACTCAGCAGCTTGTTAAGAATATAACCGGGAACACTGATTCTACAGTTAAAAGAAAAGTCCAGGAAGCTTGGCAGGCTATGGATTTGGAAAAAAAGATGTCAAAGGATCAGATTCTTGACAATTATATGAACAGAATAAACACCGGGCTGGGCTGCTGGGGCGTACAGGCAGCTGCAAAGAAATTCTTTAACAAGGATATAAAAGATCTCTCTCTTGCAGAATGTGCCAGCATCGCAGGTGTTACAAAATCTCCGGGAACATATGATCCCACATTAAGTGAAAAAACAAAGGCTGCAAACAAGGAACGTCAGAAAATCATCCTTGATGAAATGCTCAGGCAAAAATATATTACTCAGAATGAGCATGATGAAGCAGTTGCAGAGCCATTAAAAATATATAAAGGAACAAATGAAGGCGACAAAAAGGATAATAACATACAGAGCTATTTTGAGGACTACGTACTGACCCAGGTAAAAAACGACTTGATGAAGAAATACAATTTATCAAGCAATAACGCTACTATAAAGCTCTATAACGGCGGTTTGAAGATTTACACAACTCAGGACAGCAACATTCAGAAAATAATGAATGAGGAATTTACAAACCCCAAGAACTTTACTGCCAATGAAAAAATCAGCAACCCTGATATGCAGGCACAGGCAGCTATGCTTATTATGGACCCCGCTACAGGACAAATCCGTGGTATGTATGGTGCATATGGCGAGAAAAAGGCTAATTTCACCCTAAACAGGGCTACGGATATGAAGAGACAGCCCGGTTCAAGTTTCAAGCCTATAGCAGTTTACGGGCCTGCAATTGACCTGGGTATAATAACGCCCGCTACCGTAGTAGATGACGTACCAGTATATCTTGATAAAGAACACCCTAGTACACCATATCCTAAGAATGCGGAAACAGGCGTATATGAAGGACTTCTCACAATCAGGAGAGCTATTCAAAAATCACAGAACGTTGTAGCAGCTCAGGTGTGGATGAATTTATTGGGAGCTCAGAATTCTATAAACTACTTGAAAAAGGTTAATATAGACAGGTCAAAAGAAGGCTATGTATCAATGGCCCTCGGTGGTTTGAACGAAGGAGTTAACCCTTTGATTATGGCTTCTGCATATGTTCCCTTTGACAACAAGGGAGTTTATCTGGAACCCATATCCTACACAAAGGTAACCGATGATAAAGGCAATGTTATATTGGATAAAAAAGAAGACCAGAAGAGAAACATAGCCTACAAGGAAACAACCGCCTTCCTTATGACAAGCATGATGAGAGACGTTGTAACAAACGGTACTGCTGCTATCGGCGGTGGACTTGGAACTGTCAAGAATTCTACAGGCAAGGTTATTCCTACAGCGGGTAAGACAGGTACCACTAACGATACCTATGACAAATGGTTCGTAGGCTATTCACCATACTACGTAGGTGCTACCTGGTACGGATACAATTACAATAAGACTCTGAAAGGTCAAGAAGTTTATCAGGCATTGCGCCTTTGGAATAAAGTCATGAACAGGGCACATGCAAAGCTTGCGCCAAAAGACTTTCCACAGCCTCAGGGTATGGTCAAGAAGACGATATGTATCTACTCAGGAAAACTTGTAGGTCCTAACTGCAGTGGTGATCCACGTGGCAATGCCATAAGGACAGAGTACTTTGCAAAAGGTACTGAACCAACTGATACATGTGATGTTCACGTACTTGCTAAAGTAGATATAAGTTCAAAGGATATTTACGGACGTCCCTTGTTGGCAAATCCATTCTGTCCGCCAAATTTGGTAAAGGAAAGGGTATTTATAAAGAGACCTGTTCCTTACTTGCCGAAAAGCCCGCTAAAAAGCTCCCTGTCGGCAACTATCAAAGACTGGATTTATCAAATGTCAGAGGAGGAATACTGTACCAAACATGGAGGAGGAACCTCTAACGTAACTCCACCAAATAATTCGGCAACTCCTTCTCAGAATACAGGCAATGGTGGTTCCGGTAACACTTTACCCGGAGACAACGGTTCGCCAAGCCAACCAACTAACAGTACCGGAGGCACACCATCGGACAGCACAGATAATACTGAAAATATTGATGATATAATTCCATAAACATAAAAAACGGCTTTTGCATCTAAAGTGCAAAAGCCGTTTTTTATAACCAGTAATTTATTTTGTTCCGGTAAACAGTGTACCCACCTGTTCCCCGCTTAATATGTCAAGAATTGCTTCGGGGTGACTGCCGTTTGTCAGTACCACATCTACCCCTGAACCTGTAGCTATCTTTGCAGCACTTAGTTTTGTTACCATTCCCCCTGTGCCTCGTTTGGTTCCCGCACCTTCGGCACATTCCTCAATTTCAGGAGTAATTTTATCTATAACGGATAACATTTTAGATTCCGGGTTCTTCCTCGGATCAGAATCATAAAAACCATCTATGTCCGATAAAATTATGAGTAAATCAGCCTCTATAATCTTTGCTACAATAGCGGACAGTGTATCGTTTTCACTAAAGGTGTCCTTTTGTCCGACTTTAAGTTCAACCGTAGAAACAGAGTCATTCTCATTTACTATAGGAACAATACCTTTTTCTAAAAGGGTTTCAAAGGTATTAACAACATTTTTACGGCATTTATCATCACCCATTATATCCCTTGTCAACAAAATCTGGGCAACAATATGTCCGTATTCTGAAAAGAACTTGCTGTACATATGCATAAGTTCACACTGTCCTACTGCTGCAACAGCCTGCTTTTCCCTTATGGTTTTAGGCCTTTCCGGCAATTTGAGCTTATCAACACCTACACCGATAGCTCCTGAAGTGACCAGTACTACCTCTTTACCCTGATTGGATAAATCTGAAATGATTCTTGCCAGCTTATCTATGCAAGTGAAATTGATTTTCCCGGTCTCATATGTCAAAGTAGAAGTACCTACTTTAATGACAATCCTTTGTGCATCCTGAAGTTTCTGTCTTTTGAAACACATTTTTATCAATACCCCTTATACCTAAAATCG
The DNA here is from genome assembly GCA_023436485.1 of Bacillota bacterium. Taxonomy (GTDB): domain Bacteria; phylum Bacillota; class Clostridia; order Acetivibrionales; family DSM-1351; genus Ruminiclostridium. The sequence goes on from JAEZIU010000214.1 coordinate 7,652, forward strand.
AAACACTTTTAGATTATATAATAAATCCTTGATATTTTCCACTACACTTCTTCCTGATATGATGCACTTTTGTTTCTTATTAAATAAGAACTTACAAAGTGCTCCATTTTACCGTATATATACCGATTTTCAAATACCAAAAACAAAATTATACCCAGAACAGTAGAAGCAATCGCATCAAGAATACTATGTTGCTTAGTAAACCATGTAGACATGTATATGGTAATACACATTGCTAATGACGAAAACTTCATAAGCAACCTTTTACAATGTTTAAATGTAAACATTGTAAGCAAAATAGTATCCAGCATATGGATACTTGGGAAACAATTATATGGCCTGTCATTCCCGTAAATAATCAAAACTAACCTTTTTAGCACATTGTCAGGTGTGACATCCGGACGTGGAACCGTTGATGGGTAAATATAATATATTGCAAAACAAACAAACATACCAATCAATATACTGAACAAAAGCTTGTAATAGAATCTCTCATTATAATATGCCAAAATCAACAGAGTCCCAAAGATATAAAAATACCAAAAAATATATGGTATGATAAACCATTCGTTGAATGGTATCAATTTATCAAGAAATATAGTTACATCATGTGCGTGCTTGGTAGTAACATTCAGTAAAAAATATACACACTGTGCCATTGGTATTAATAACATCAACAGTATTCTGCGAAAATACACCAGCAAGTTGTCTCGATTTAAGAAATCATTAGTCATAAATTTTTCTCCATCCGAATATTCTATATAACAAATAATTATACTCAGATTTTGAAAAATTGTTTACTTTTTTATCAGGAAATTTATAGAAACTCGTATTCCCTTGACCATGTTTGTTTTTCACCCGGCTCAATATTGATATTAACAAACGCCTCCGGGCTTGCAACATGTTTTGTTCCCCATAATGCAAATTTTTGTGGAATAAAATCATTTGTTTCCTTTACACCGGCTTCTGACTTACTGTCATATAACTCCCATGTACTGCTTCCGCTACAATCAAAGTCCTTAAATTGGCTGTAAAATTCCCCACTGAAGCTGTCAGGCCATGAAATTTCTTTATCTTTAATAATAATCTCGCCGCTGACATCATCCGGATGTATATCACAAGGAAGTTTTAATGAATAACTGCTTCCTATATTATTTTTGTCTATTCCTATAAAATTGTGACAATACTCAGTAGTACTTATTCTTTTCTCCCCGGTGTTCTCTAATAAATAGGTTACTTTTAACCTGTTTTGGCACAAACTTAAACTTTTTTTATATATGTAGCCATAACCATTGTGTATGGGCATCACAGCTGAAAAATCAGCGGAAGTCTTATCGCTAATAACATTAAAGTCAACTGGCTTCACCTCATATTTTCTGAAAAAGTCATAAGGCTCCATATCAGGTCTTTTCAAAAGACCAACACCAATCTTGGGAAAGTATTCTCCTTCAGGCGTTTCATCAAAACCTACAGGCTCACGTATTCCGAATTCCCCGCAAAGTCCGCACCCACCCGAACCCTTTCCCTGTTCCAAAGATTCTTTTACGCAAAAAGTATGATTTCTGTCCAAAGTAACCTGAGTAATAAATCCACACCAGTCAAATCTGGAGCCATTATATTTTTCTCCGGGATATGATATTTCAACAGAAATCCTCTCATTACTTAAAACAATATCCTTACACATAGCATCCTCCTTAAAAATTGGTTTAAGTAAACATTATTACCTTATATTACTATATAGTGTGAGTCAATAGTTTTCATATTAAAAGGGCCGACGTTTTGGAAAAAGACCAATAACAGTCAGCCCTGATAAAATTCCGTTATATAAAATTAATTACTCCTCATCCTCCTCTACCATGTTCTTTTTGGCCTCTTCAATAACCTTGTTTGCAACAATAGCCGGTGCTTCCTCATATCTTTCAAACCATAGCTTGAAGTAACCCCGACCATGAGTCATAGATCTTAAATCAGTGGCATACTTGAACATTTCAGACTGAGGAACCTCGGCTTCAACCTGCTGTTGTCCGTCATCCAGAGGATTCATACCCAGAATTCTTCCGCGTCTTTTATTCAGGTCACCGATTATATCTCCCATATATTTCTCAGGTACAGAAATCTCCACATGTACAATTGGTTCAAGTAACACGGGTGAAGCCAGCGGCAGTCCTTTTTTATATGCAAGTCTCGCTGCTATTTTAAAGGCCATTTCTGAGGAATCTACGTCATGGTATGAACCGTCAACCAACGTCGCTTTAAGGTATACAACCGGATACCCTGCAAGAACACCGTGTACGATGGCTTCCCGTAAACCCTTTTCTACAGCAGGATGATACGATTTTGGTACAGAACCTCCGAATATCTTTTCCTGGAACACAATATCCTCTGTATCACCACGCTCAAACTCAATCCATACATGGCCGTACTGACC
>JAEZIU010000289.1 GCA_023436485.1 Bacillota bacterium
TTAGTAACAATTCTATATTCGTTAGTCATGTTATCATTCCTTATACAAAAAATATTATTACTGGTACAGATTAATAATATCAATATATTTTTAATGCAGGTTTAATTCCGTGTTAATTCGATGTTAACAATGTATATATCTTTTATTATTAACATAAACGCCGAAATATATAAATTTTGTTTATATAGGACAAAACTAATGAAGAAATTGTTCAAAACAACTTAACATTGTATTAACACACGTTTAACATGAGTTTGCTTTCGGTGAATTACTCCAAATGCTATTATTACATTATTAGGAGGAGTGTATATGACAGATACAACCAGTACTTTTCAGAATAAAAAAGCTGTAAATAACAGGATTAAAAGAATGAGGGCTTCAAATGTAATTGCCAGAAGCATCCTGTTTTTGTTTGCAATAATTACAATATTAACTACTATAGGAATCATCGTTTCACTTCTGAAGGATTCCATTGGTTTTTTTTCAAAGGTATCAATTACAGACTTCCTTTTTGGCAAGAAATGGACACCATTATTCAGCAATCCCAGCTTCGGAGTACTGCCTCTGGTAATGGGAACATTAATAATCACACTAATATCAGCGGTTATATCAATCCCAATAGGCTTGTTTACTGCGATCTATCTTAGCGAGTATGCCAATAAAAGAGTTAGAAAGGTTATAAAACCTATTCTTGAGGTTTTGGCAGGAATTCCATCAATAGTATTCGGCTACTTTGCATTGACCTTGATAACACCTTTACTTAAATCATTTATGCCCCAGACGGAAATTTTCAATGCACTTAGTGCCAGTATTGCAATTGGTATTATGACAATACCGCTAGTATCTTCTTTGAGTGAGGATGCACTGAGGGCAGTCCCCGACAGTTTAAGGCAAGGAGCACTCGCCTTAGGATCCACTAAAATGGAAACCTCCATGAAGGTAGTTGTTCCGGCTGCAATATCTGGAATATCAGCATCTTTTGTACTTGCAATATCAAGGGCTATAGGTGAAACAATGATTGTAACGATCGCTGCAGGGGCGAGACCAAACCTTACATTTAATCCCTTGGAAAGTGTGCAGACCATGACTTCGTTTATAGTGCAGGCCAGTCAAGGGGACAATCCTCATGGAACTGTAGGTTACTATTCATTATTTGCAGTAGGTCTGCTCCTATTCATTATTACATTGGGGCTTAATATTCTTTCACATTATATGGTTGAAAAATACAGAAAGGAATATTAAAAGCATAATTTTGGAGGTAATTGTATGAATCAGATAAAGTATAGAAAAATGAAGAATTCTATTTTTCACGGCGTAATATTTTGTGTAACATTGATAGGAATAGTAGTACTCATTATTCTGCTGGCTGATATTATAATGAGAGGTGTACCATTTCTTACAAAACACTTTTTTACCAACTTTCCGTCCCGTTTTCCGAAAAAAGCAGGAATATTGCCGGGCATATACGGAAGTATATATATTATATTGCTAACGATACTTTTTGCAGTTCCTATAGGTTTAGGGACAGCTATATATTTAGAAGAATACGCTAAAAACAATCGATTTACCAAATTTATAAAAATAAACATATCTAATCTGTCAGGAACTCCGTCAATTGTATACGGTTTACTTGGACTTACTGTTTTTGTAAGAACTCTTGGTCTAGGAAAAAGTATTCTAGCCGGAGCTTTAACCATGTCGCTAGTTGTACTGCCTATAGTAATAGTTTCATCCCAGGAAGCCATAAAAGCTGTACCACAGTATTTAAGGCACGGTTCATATGCACTGGGTGCTACAAAGTGGCAGACCATCAGAAAAATAGTTATACCGGCGGCACTTCCCGGAATATTCACAGGGGTCATACTATCCGTATCAAGAGCATTGGGAGAGACTGCGCCGCTTATTATGGTAGGGGCGGCAACCTATGTATCCAAGCTTCCTGAAGGAGTAACTTCTGTATTTACAGCATTACCTCTGCAAATATATTATTGGATGGGGCTTCCAAAGGAGCAGTTTAAGGATTTGGCTGCCGCAGGTATTATAGTACTTCTGGGAATTTTGTTAACAACAAATGCAATTGCCATTGTTCTCAGAAATAAATACCAGAAATCCATAGAATAATTATTTCTTATGAATTATAATATTTAGTAAAATATGTATTTCAGGAGATAAAATGAGAAGAAAAGACAGGCAAGTAACTGAATTGGCTGAGATAATTGAAATTATAGAAAGATGCGATGTTTGCAGGATTGCTTTATCAGATGATGGTATGCCATATATTGTACCTATGAATTTTGGTTACGAGGTTGTGGACGGCAATATTATTATATATTTGCATTGTGCAAATGAAGGAAGAAAGCTTGACATATTAAAAAAGAACAGTAGGGTATGTTATGAAATGGATTGTAAACATAAGCTGGTAACGGGAGAGAAAGCATGTGACTGTACAATGGATTTCGAAAGTGTTATAGGCGATGCAGTTGCACATACATTAGTAAATAATGAAGATAAAATTCATGGTTTGAATCTTATAATGAAAAAATACACCCAAAAGGATGACTACACATATGAAGAAAATCATCTTAAAGGTGTAACGGTTTTAAAACTTGTTTCAACAGGATTTACGGCAAAAAGAAAATAGTTTTAACTGACATGTACATTACGGACCTTTAAAGGTCCGTTTTTTGTGTTAATATTTCTTAATAATGAATTAACATTAATTAACCAAATCCCAATATGGACTTTAAAATATCATAATATAATTTAATCATAATAAATTCCAGTTAATTGCGAAAACTAAGTAGGATACAATTTGGGAGGTATAAAAATGGTTAAATTAGTAAATATGAAAAAAGTGGTTTCATTAGCGTTAGGGGTTGCCTTAACTGTATCATTAACAGCTTGCGGGAGTGGTACAAAAAGTGATAATGTTGGGAACACCGATTTAAGCGGGAAGATAGTTATAGACGGTTCAAGTACGGTTTACCCGGTAACATCAGCTGTCGCTGAAGAATTTCAAATCGAGCAACCCGATGTTGAAGTATCGGTAGCTATGTCAGGAACGGGCGGCGGAATGAAAAAGTTCACGGCAGGGGAAATAGACATATGTGATGCTTCCAGAAAAATAAAGCCTGAAGAAGCAGAGGCTGCAAAAGCAAAGGGTATAGAATATGTAGAACTTGAAATTGCATATGACGGAATCTCTGTTGTTGTTAACAAAGATAATACCTGGGTCCATTCCATCACAGTTGATGAACTGAATAAAATCTGGGGTAAAGATAGTAAGGTAAAGACATGGAAAGAAGTAAATCCCGCATGGCCAGACGAGCCTATAAAACTATATGGACCGGGTACGGATTCAGGTACATTTGAATTCTTTACCGAAATGATAAATAAAAAGGCAAAGGAATCAAGAACTGACTATACTCCAAGTGAAGATGACAATGTTTTGGTTCAAGGTATTGCTGGAGATAAAGATGCAATGGGGTATTTCGGGTTTGCTTACTATGAAGAAAATCAGGATTCGCTAAAAGTATTGAAAATTGATTCCGGGAAGGGACCTATTGAGCCAACTGCAAAAACAATTAAGGATAAGACCTACAGTCCTCTGTCAAGACCATTGTTCATTTATGTAAATAAAGATAAGCTTAATCAATCCCCGGTTAAAGAATTTGTAAAATTCTATCTGGATAATGCTGAACAATTAACCCAAGAAGTTGGGTATATACCTCTCGAAAGCTATGACACCGAAAAAGCTAAGCTCAAATAAGAATGAATTAATATAAAACGTGGCACTTTTAATTAAGTGCCACGTTTTATATTAAGGTGAAATATTTCCAAAGGGGAATGAAAAATGTAGTAGAAGGCTCAGAAGGACTTATTTATACAATGTACTTGTGCAATAAAAGTGGAAAAGTTATAGCATCAGACGCCAAAAAACAAAAACATCAGGAATAGTTAAGTTCTACGATATGCAGCTTTTTGATAGGATACTGATAGATCAAATCAATAAAGCTGCCGAAGAGATAGCAAATAGTTCTAACGATGTGCATCAGTACACTAAAAATAATATTACTTCCGTAAAAAAAGTCCATGAAAAATCAAACATATTTAAGAGCTTATCCAAGAAGCTGAATTCATCTGTAGGTTTATTCAAAGTTTAAAAACTGAATAGATATAAGGATACCCGGTTTGAATGTCAAACCGGGTACTTTTTTTACTGTATTATTTAACTTCAAACAACTTTTCAAGATCAAGAATAAGTACTATACGACCGTCTCTTTCAATAACACCGCTAAAGAATTTGCCTGAAATACCTGATATAAGTTCAGGAGCAGGCTTAACTTCGGAATCTTCCGCACTGAATATTTCCATTACCTCATCAACGAGAAGGCCAACGTTTGATTGATGATTCAATATAATAATTCTGGTATTGTCATCAGCCTCTTTTGGCAAATATCCGAACTTCTTTCTCAAATTAAAAACGGTATGAACCTTTCCGCGTAAATTAATCAATCCATCGATATACTCAGGTGTATCAGGAACTTTGTAAATATCTGTAATTCTCTCTATTATATTTACGTTATTTATACTAATAGCAAATACTTCATTGTTTATCTTAAATAAAACCAATTGCGTAGACATTTTACAATTACCTCCCCAAAAAGTTCTTGTACAAACATTATATCAGTAATAGTAAAATTCGGCAATCGTTTAACTTCTGTAACTTCCGTTTATCTTGACATAATCATAAGAAAAATCACAAGTCCATATCTTGTCTGATACATTTCCCTTTTTAAGATTTATTTTAATAACAATCTCTTTCTTCTTGATTATTTCTTTCGTAGCGGCTTCATCAAAATTCGCGGCTGCTCCGTTACGACAGACAAGGATATCTCCTATATAGATATCTGTAAGATTAGGGTCAAATGAAGCACCGGAATATCCTACAGCCGTAAATATTCTTCCCCAGTTGGCATCTTCTCCGAAGATAGCTGTTTTTACCAATGGCGATTTAGCAACAGTACTTACAACCTTGTAGGCATCGCTTTCATCACCTGCACCGTCAACCTGTATTTCAATAAGCTTTGTTGCTCCTTCACCGTCTTTAGCTATTAGCTTAGCAAGATAAGTACAGACAAACATCATGGCATCAACAAATTTTGAATACTCATAGTCTTCCTTTACAATAGCATCATTATCTGCAAAACCATTAGCCAATACAAACACAGAATCACAAACACTGGTGTCTCCATCTACCGAAATTCTGTTGAAAGTCTTTTTTACACATTGTTTAAGAGCTTTATCAAGAAGGCTTCTTGATATATTTGCGTCGGTTGTGATTATACCAATCATAGTAGCCATGTTGGGGTGAATCATTCCGGAACCCTTTGCAATACCGCCGATGCGAACGGTTTCACCCTGAAGCTCAATATCAACGGCAATCTCTTTGGGCATGAGGTCGGTAGTCATTATAGCTTCTTCAGCATCTGACCCGCCCTGTGGGCTAAGTGCATTAACAGCCGAACGTATACCTGATCTTACTGAAGGCATATTCAGCTTTGTGCCTATTACCCCGGTAGAGTTAACAAGGATATCCTGCACATCACATTGCAAAAGCTCGGCAGTCAGCTCAGTCATTTCCTTTGCATCCTTATAACCTGCTTCACCGACACAAGCATTGGCATTTCCACTATTGATTACAATTGCTCTTGCAAAACCATTCTTAATATGTTCCATTGAAACCTGCAAGGAGTGTCCTTTAACAACATTGGTTGTAAATACGCCTGATGCAACGGCTGTATCCTCAGAACAAACTATCGCGAGATCCTTCCTGTTATTTTTCTTTATTCCACAGGCAACTCCTGCGGCTTTAAAGCCTTTGGGAGCAGTAACTCCACCATCAATAATATTCATGTGAACCTCCATGTGCCTATTCAGGCTCTATTTAAATTTGAATACAAATAATAACATGTTTATTTTAAGTTGATTATACATAATTATGCAGAATGATTCAATTAAATTTGGCATATATTCAATGTTATTTAAAAATATTATGCTATAATAGTGCTACCTTTAATCTATGCAATTTTATCGGAGGAGAAAATGAAATACACAGCAGTACTTTTTGATTTGGACGGGACACTTATAAACTCACTGGAGGATTTGGCGGAGAGTGCAAATGAGGCATTAAAGAAGCATGGATTCAAAACCCATTCAACGGATTCATATAAAAAGTTTGTAGGAAATGGTGTACGGAACCTGATAAAAAACGCCGCTCCTGACGAAGCAGAGGACAGCGTTGTTGATAATATACTCGAGGATTACCGTATAATATACAATAAGAATTATGTAAATAAAACAAGAGCTTATGACGGTATACATGAGATGTTGGATTATCTAAAAAAAGCAGGGATAAAAATGGGAGTATGCTCAAACAAACCTCACAAACCTACAAATGAGATAGTGGAAAAATTATTGGGAATCGAGTATTTTGACGTAGTATTTGGTGAACGGGAGGGAATACCACGCAAGCCGGATCCGGCTTCACTTATAGAGGCTGCTGAAAAGCTTGGTGTTCCACCGAGCCAAACCATATATGTGGGGGATTCCGGAGGAGATATGGAGTCAGCAAACAGGGCCGGGATGCTGGCGGTGGGCGTATTATGGGGATTCCGGGAGAAAGAGGAATTAATGGAATGTGGTGGAAAGATACTTCTGACTTCGCCGCCAGAACTGGTTGAATTTGTAACCGGAGTTCACAGGGATTAAATTTATTGCAATCCTTGACACTGGAATATAAGATTGTATATAATTTTAATAAGAATGGCAATGAAGGAAAGAAGTAGTTTTATGTGTCTGACTAAAGAGAGAGGATGGTTGATGCGAATCCTTGCAGAGCATTTTACGAAGCAGTTTCCGGAGCTTCTGTCCGGTAAAAAGGACGGACGTACCCACGACGTTATTGTGGATTGACTAAGAGCCCCCGTTTGGGGGAATTAGGGTGGTACCGCGTGAGATATCTCTCGTCCCTTTTATTTTGGGGATGGGAGTTTTTTAATGTGAAGAACTTTATAAAATATTGAATCCACTATATTTGAAAGGACGAATATAAATGCAAAAACTAGGATTGAATGAATTGAGAGAACGTTATCTGAAGTTTTTTGAAAGCAAGGGACATTTAAGGCTTCCTAGTGCACCTCTGGTTCCCCAAAATGACCCCAGCCTCTTGCTTATTAACTCGGGAATGGCACCATTGAAGCCATTTTTTACAGGACAAGAGGAACCTCCAAGAAAAAGAGTAACAACGTGTCAGAAGTGCATAAGAACTCCTGATATAGAGAATGTGGGAAAGACCGCCCGCCATGGTACTTATTTTGAAATGCTGGGTAATTTTTCATTTGGTGATTACTTTAAAAATGAAGCTATTCCATGGGCATGGGAATTTGTAACAGAAGATCTTAAAATGCCGGTAGATAAGTTATGGGTAACAATTTATGAGGATGATGACGAAGCTTTTGATATTTGGCATAAGCTTGTAGGCTTGCCGGCAGAAAGAATTGTACGAATGGGTAAAAAAGACAATTTCTGGGAACATGGTACAGGTCCTTGTGGTCCTTGCTCAGAAATATACTTTGACAGAGGGCCTGAAAAAGGCTGTGGAAGCCCTGACTGTAAGGTAGGTTGTGAGTGCGATCGCTATGTAGAATTCTGGAACAACGTTTTTACACAGTTCAACAGAGATGAACAGGGCAACTATACAAGACTTGCTCACCCCAATATTGATACCGGAATGGGGCTTGAAAGACTTGCATGTATTTCACAGGATGTTGACAATCTTTTTGAGGTTGACACTGTTTGGAATATACTGGATTATATCTGTAAAACAGCAGGAGTTGAGTACAAAAAATCAGAGAAAACAGATGTATCTATCCGTGTAATCACAGACCATATCAGAAGTACGACAATGATGGTTTGTGATGGTGTTCTTCCATCAAATGAAGGAAGAGGCTATGTTTTAAGAAGACTATTGAGAAGAGCTGCAAGGCATGGCAGACTATTGGGAATAAACAAACAATTCCTGTATGATGTAGCCATGGTTGTAATAAACGAGTCCAAAGAAGCTTATCCGGAGCTTGCTGAGAAGGCTGAGTATATTAAAAAGGTTATAAAAATAGAGGAAGAG
>JAEZIU010000005.1 GCA_023436485.1 Bacillota bacterium
AATTACCCAAATATTACATATCACGACCTTTTAGAAATAGAAGAAAAGCAGAAAGAAACCGACATTGAGTCTATAAAACGGAACGACAGAGCAAATAAGTTTGATCTTGAGAAGGAAGCTGCATTAAGAATAAACTTAATAAGAGTCATGAACTGTGAATATATCATGATTGTGAGCAACCACCACATTTTGTTTGACGGATGGAGCAATGGGATTATTTTAAAAGAGTTTATTCAAGCCTATGATTTGCTGGCGAAAGGCAAGGTGCCGCCGGTAATGGCGAAAGCCGGATTCAAAAACTATTTACGGTGGCAGCAAAGCCTTGACGAAGAGAAAAGTCTGGCTTATTGGAAATCGTATTTAGACGGATATATACCCCAAAAATTACTTCCTACAGATATGAATTTCACATCAGCAGAAAACAGTAAAAAGGAAAGTATCAAGTCAAACCTATCACCGGAGATGTCCGATAAAATTGAAGTCAAGGCAAAGGAATTAGGCATAACCCCCGTTATTATTTTCGCTGCAGCATGGGGAATTTTGCTGCAGCTATATAATGATCGTACGGATATCGTGTATGGAATGACGGTATCAGGAAGGACACCTGAAGTTAAAGGCAACGATAATATGGTGGGACTTTTCATTAACACAATACCCGTCAGGATGCAAAGCATCATGAATACTGATATAGATACAATACTATGCAACTTGAACAGGGAATTTTATGAAAGACAGGAATATGAGTCCGCCTCCCTTGCAAAAGTGATTACACGCAGGGATAGAGGATATAATGAGGAACTGTTTGACACCTTATTTGTATACGAGAACTATCCTGTGGACAATATGGTTAGAGGCGGGGGTGCGCTGTCTGTCAAATCATTTTCCGGTTATGGATCTACAAATTATAAACTGACACTAGCTGTAAACTATTTCGAGGGATTTGAAATAAATCTTATATATTCAGGAGGATTGTTTGAGGAAGTAACAATTGAACTTTTAATGCGAAGGCTTGAGATGCTTCTGGCTGAACTGACGAAGCATCAGAAAGGTAAGCTTGGGGAACTTGAATTGTACATACCTGAAGAGAGAGAATTAAGAAGTATTAACAGTATTGAGTTTGACTATAGTATTGCTGGAGAAGCATGAAAAGGCGGGTTGTAGATTCTCTAATAAATCTGTAAGGTGAAGGGAAAATTATGATGAGAGATTTATTTGCTTGCGAAAATATTGAGACACTGAGTGTAAACGGAGAATTAAATGGGGCTCAATACTACAGTTGGATATCTAAAATAATGAAGAATATACATTCGAAGATAGAGTTTCTGGATTTTGATACTAAAAGAATTGCAACCACAGCTGATATCAGGGAAGAATACTTTGAGGGTAGAAACTACAAAAGAGTTGTCATGTTTTTACTTTCAAATGGTTGTGAATGGGCCTTAAAGAGTGGAAACGGATGTACGGTCTGCGGACATCTTGCAAAGCAGACAGGAAGCGATATTTCTATATCGGCAGATGATTATTTATGTCAATTTAAGAGCGAGTTCGCAAAAATTGATTTTCAAAAGACTCCTATTCTAAATTTATATAATAATGGTTCGTTTTTTAATGATAATGAAATACCTGCAATAGCCAGACGGGAAATGTTCAACGAGATAGGCAGGAATCCTTATATTAAAATGCTTGTAATAGAAACAAGGCCGGAGTTTATAACAGAACAATCGGTTGATGAACTTAAGCAGTTGATTCCGGACAAGCATGTTGAGATTGCGATCGGCCTTGAAGTGTATGACGATACGCTTCGAAAAATATGTATTAATAAGGGGTTTTCACTAAAGCAGTATCGTAAGGCAGCAGGCATTGTGACAAGCAAGGTAGGCTTACGTACATATGTTATGTTGAAGCCGCCTTTTCTGGATGAGCGCGAAAGCATCGAACAGGCTGTGCAAACAATCACATATGCCTTTGAATCCGGAAGTACCACTGTCTCACTGGAAGCATGTACGGTTCAAGATTATACACTTGTGAAGCATCTTTATGATCTGAACTATTTCAGACCTCCATGGTTGTGGAGCATAGTAGAAGTCATTAAACGGACACACCATTTGGGGAAGCTGGTGGTGGGTTTGTTCCAATTTTATCCTTCACCACAGAAGGTTCCATACAATTGTGATAAATGCAGCGAACGCTTCATTGATGCCTTGAAAAATTATAATAATACTCTGGATATCAGAGCTTTTGACGGTTTATCCTGTGAGTGTTCAAGGGAATGGGAGCTGGATTTAAGCAGGGAATCAGGGGAGCTGGAGGAGCGAGTTGAAATGATGCTGGCTTCAAATCTTATGGATTAGTTTCAATCTCATGTCTTTTGGAGGGAAGTATTTTGAAGGATAATTTGAAAATCAGGAACAAAATTATAGAAGATTACTGGATAAAAAAGCTTTCGGGAAACTACCCTTTGGCGAGGCTTCCTTTAATGGAAGAACGGCAGGGAGTGAACAGGGTGGAGTCTGACTGTGTAAAATTGACCTCCGGGAGTGTTAAAAACTTAAGTTCAATTTCAAAGGGAAATGATAAGGCAGTATTCGTTTTGGTTCTAACTAACTTGTTTTTACTTCTTAACAGGTATACCGGCGCAGAAGATATACTGATCGGAACAGCACCCTTTAATGCTGCCGATTGCGGAGAAGACTCCCGGCTTTTTATAAAAGGCAGTATTTCTAAGGAAAGCACATTTGTTGACTTTAATGAAAAAATAAAGATGGATTTTATGGAATCTCTTTATTATATGAATTACTCTTTTAACAAGGTTAACAAGAAAGCTCGTGCACTTATAAATAATCAAAACTATAATATTTTAAATGTTGCATTTATTTACGATAAAATACAGCGTTCCCAGGACTACATGGATGATTTCAACATTACCTTTATTCTGTCAGAAACAGATGGAGAAATGTGTCTAAAAGCAAGGTACAATGAAGGTAACGATGATGACAATGAAATGGTCAGCCTTTTTTTATCCAACCTTGCAAATTTACTTTCAGAAATTAAGAATAACCTATATAAAAAATTGATTAATATTGATGTTTTGTGTGACAGCGAAAAAGCCGTACTGCTTTTGGGAAATAACAGCACAGATATGGAGTTTGATGAGAATAAGCTGCTTCATCAACTTTTTGAGGAACAGGTAAAAATAACACCATACAAACCAGCAGTTTTCTTCAAAGAAACAAGCGTTACCTATAGCGAACTAAACACAAGGGCCAACTATCTTGCAAGGCATTTACTGGATATTGGTGTAAAAAATAATGAAATAATCGGATGTTTGGCGTATGCATGTATTGAAACAATTATTGCAATTATAGCAATTCTGAAAGCAGGATGTTCGTATTTGCCCATTGACCCTGAACTCCCGGAGGAGAGGCTGAGGCATATAATTGAGAGCAGTGGCACATCAACACTTCTTTCTCCGAGTTCAGACTTTAAACAGAATTGTTTTAAAGGCAGAACGGTAGATGTAAATAAATATATAGATATCTCTGGAGATTGCAGGAATATTGAAGTTGATACAGATTCCAGTTCACTTGCCTATGTAATTTATACTTCGGGTTCTACAGGTAACCCCAAGGGAGTTATGATTGAACATAGGAGCATTGTGAATCAGATATATGCCCTTAAGAAGCTATACAAATTTGACAGTAGTCTGAAACATGTTTTAATGGCTCCTTTTACTTTTGACCCTTCAATACAGCAGATTTTTCTACCGTTGGTTACCGGAGGGACTCTGCATTTAATACAGAAACAAACTAAAATTGATCCCATACAGTTCTGGAAATATGTAGAAAACTCAGGAATAAATATCGTCAATACAGTACCTTCTTTTATGGAAACACTGGTAAACTTCGGCGAGGTCTCGGAATTAGCATTCAAGTTCATAATACTGGCAGGGGAATTATTGACCAAGTCCTTGTGTGAAAAGTTGAGACAGAAATTCAACATAGAAAAGCTTATTAACATCTATGGAC
>JAEZIU010000030.1 GCA_023436485.1 Bacillota bacterium
ATGGCTGGACTCGAACCAACGAAATGCCAGAGTCAAAGTCTGGTGCCTTACCGGCTTGGCTACATCCCAACGTCAAGCGCAAAACCTATTATAAAGGGGTTTGCACTTTTTGTCAAGCTTTATCAAACAAATTATTTTTTTATTTTTGTACTTTAAAATCTTGAGTTGCTATATCGATTAGTTTAAGGTCTTTGTTTCTTTCTTCGGCCATACGTATTGACCATTCGTTTTCAAATAAAATGGAATTTCTTCCTTCCTTATCCTCAACAATAATAGATGTACTTGGCAAGTTTAATTTTCTGGGATCAAGCCCTTCATTTTCAATCCACCTGGCGTGTCTGAACGGAAGATTCTGAACACGAAGGGAAACACCATACTCGTTCTTTAGTCTGTATTCAAGCACTTCAAACTGCAAGGCACCTACAACACCGATAATTAATGCTTCTATACCTATATCAATCTGTTTGAATACCTGTATTGCACCTTCCTCGGACAACTGGTCGATTCCCTTAATAAACTGCTTTCTCTTCATTGTGTCAGCAGGAGAAACCCTTGCAAAAAATTCGGCAGGGAAGATAGGAATACCTTCAAACCTGACGTTGCCGTTTCCTTCATATAAAGTATCACCCAGATTGAAAATGCCGGGATCAAATAAGCCGATAATGTCACCCGGATATGCTTCTTCTACGATTGTTCTTTCCTGAGCCATAAACTGCTGAGGCTGCGAAAGACGTACATCTTTGCCAGCATTTACGTGTTTTACGGTCATGCCTTTTGTAAACTTTCCGGAGCATATTCTTATAAAAGCGAGTCTGTCCCTGTGAGTAGGATTCATATTTGCTTGGATCTTAAATATAAATCCGGAGAATTTGTCACTTTCAGGATCAATTTCACCATTGGAAGTTACCTTAATTCCGGGTGAAGGAGCCAAATTCAGAAAAGCTTCAAGGAAGGGTTGAACACCGAAATTGGTCATGGCACTTCCGAAGAACATAGGTGTCAGCTCTCCGCTACGGATTTTTTCTGTGTCAAACTCGTCTCCAGCCATATCCAGCAACTCAATGTCCTCACAAAGCTTGTCATGATAATGGCTACCTAAAAGGTCTGCAAATACCTTATCATCAACGTTACCTACTGTTGATGACACCTGAGTTTGGCCATGCGCACCGCCGTCAAAAAGCTCTATTTGTGAAAGCGTTCTATTATAAATACCTTTAAAATCTCCCTCGGTACCTATGGGCCAGTTCATGGGGTAGGAACGGATTCCAAGAACCTGTTCAATTTCCTCCATAAGTTCAAATGGGTCCTTACTGGCACGGTCCATTTTATTTACAAATGTAAAAATGGGTATACCCCTCATTTTACAAACATGAAAAAGCTTTATTGTCTGTGCTTCCACACCCTTTGCTCCATCGATAAGCATGACTGCACTATCGGCAGCAACAAGTGTTCTGTAAGTATCCTCACTGAAGTCCTGGTGACCGGGTGTATCCAATATGTTGATACAATAGTCGTTATAATCAAACTGCATTACACTGGAGGTAACCGATATTCCTCTTTGCTTTTCAATCTCCATCCAGTCGGACACAGCATATTTATTAGCTTTTCTTGCCTTGACGGAACCCGCAAGTCTGATGGCTCCTCCGGACAGGAGAAGTTTCTCGGTCAAAGTGGTTTTTCCTGCGTCAGGGTGAGAAATAATAGCAAAAGTTTTTCTGCGAGATACTTCTTTTTTTATTTCACTTTTTAAATCAGGCATCTTTTATAACCTCTCGAATTCTATTTATAACCACGTTTCATTTTATATTATAGCCATGATACTGTCAAATAGTAATGATTACGTTAATTCTCGCTACTATATTGATAATAAAAATTTAAATTACCTAAAATGCTTTTACAATGTAATACATTATGTTAAAATTTACCAAAGATAACATAAAGCATTTTTAATTATACAAAAGGGTATTTAAAAACTTTTATAGAATAGTATAATTAGGTCAATGTTATATGATGTCATATATATAATAAAGCATTCGGAGGTTTTGAATGAGTAATGGTCAAATATTTGTTACTATAAACAATCAAAGGTACGAGTTGGAGGATAGTGTTACTTTGCTGGAATTGAGTAAACGATTTGCAAAGGAATACGTATCAACTATTGTTGCAGCCAGAGTTAATAATGATATTAAGGAACTCAGCTTCAAAATAAAAGAAAATGCTGAAATAGGTTTTATAGATTTAACTGACGAAGACGGAATGAGAATTTACAGGAGAAGCCTGTATTTTATATTTATTATGGCAGTTCATGATGTTTTTCCGGATAGAAAGGCAGTAATAAGTCATCCTATGAGCAACGGCGTTTACTGTGAGATAGACGGTAAGGATGAGCTTACTGAGGATGATATTGAGTTGGTTGAGAAAAGAATGAGAGAGATAGCCTCCCAAAAAATACCTTTTGAAAAAAAGGTGATTTCAACAGAAAGTGCGAGAACATTGTATAAGGACAGCGGGAAGCTTGATAAGTATGAGGTGCTGGAACATAGACAGAAACCTTATGTGACTTTTTACAATTGCGGAGGTTATGAGGATTACTATTATGGGTACATGGTACCTGATACAGGATATATTAATTGTTTTGCTCTAAAGTTTCATAAACCCGGAGTAGTCATTCAATTTCCATCAAGGACAGACCCATGTAGACTTCAACCCTTTACTGAACAGAAAAAACTGTTTAATGTATTTATTGAGTATAAAAAATGGGTAAGAATATTAGACGTTGAAAACGTTGGTTCGCTTAACGAAATTGTAATGGCGGGTGAAATAGGGGACTTAATTAGAGTAAGCGAAGCACTGCATGAGAAGAAGATTGCACAGATAGCAGACAAAATTACCAATCATGAAGAGGAAAAAAGAATTGTACTCATTTCAGGTCCATCGTCATCAGGCAAAACTACATTTGCAAACAGATTGGGTATTCAGTTGAGAGTTAACGGTTACGTACCAAGAACAATTTCCCTTGATAACTATTTTGTAAACAGGGACAGAACTCCTATAGACGCAGATGGAGAATATGATTATGAAGCACTTGAAGCTATTGATGTTGAATTGTTTAATGAACATCTTTCCCAGTTGCTAAATGGCAATGAAGTTGAAGTACCTCTTTATAATTTTGAGACCGGTTCAAGAGAACCTGTAGGTAAAAAAATGGTTATGAAGGATAATAATATCCTTGTAATAGAAGGAATTCACGGCCTGAATGGCAAGTTGACGGAGGCAGTGTCCTGCGAAGATAAATATAAAATCTATGTGAGTGCATTAACATCTATAAATATAGACGACCATAATAGAATACCGTCTACTGATACCAGAATCTTAAGGAGAATTGTAAGAGATAACCAGTTTAGAGGGTGTTCTGCAATTAACACAATAAACAGGTGGCCTTCTGTGCGAAGAGGTGAGGATAAAAACATATTCCCGTTCCAGGAAAATGCAGATATTATGTTTAACTCCTCTCTTGTTTATGAGCTTTGTCTGTTAAAAGTATATGCAGAGCCCTTGCTGCTTAAACTGGGGCCTGATAATGAAAGATATTCGGAAGTGAAAAGGTTAATAGAGTTTTTAAGCTACTTTTTGCCCATAGACGCAAAGGATATTCCCAATAATTCAATAGTCAAAGAGTTTATTGGAGGAAGCTGCTTCTTTTAAAAAACAAAAGCTGTTTTAGTGCTGTTCTGCTAAATATGAACGTATTTATCCTGTGCCGGCAGGGCAGCTCTGAGGTTCTTCCAAAGCCCGGTTTTAACGGAGGGAATATATGACGTTGGAAAGCTTTTTAATAAAAATAGACGGTAAGGTATTAACGGATAACATAAAAGATATTGCTATTGAAAATATTTACATATGTGATTTATTGAGTTGGGTTATGTCTCATGCAAAAGAAGGCGACGCATGGATTACGGTACTAACAAATGTGAATGTTCCTGCGGTTGCACTTCTCACTGAGGTGGCCTGTGTTATTATACCTGAAGGAATTTCCGTGGAGGAGCTTACACTAAGAAAAGCCAAAGAAAACGGCATCATAATGATAGGCACAAAATATAATGCTTTTGATATTTGTAAAAAGTTTATAGACCAATAATTCGTACAATTCACGGAGGAAAAATCTTATATGAATTATATACAGAGCAGCCAGAATTCAACTTTAAAGGAAATCAAGTCATTGCACCTGAAAAAAAACAGGGATTCGCAGGGCTTATATTTTGTAGAGGGAATACGCTTTGTCAGCGATGCCATTGACAACGGACAGGTTATATCAAAAGTAATAATTTCCGAAAAGCTTGAGGGCCTTAATGGAGGCAGTGAACTAATAGAAAAGGTTAAAGGTGTATGCAGCGACATAAGCCTTGTTCCAGAAAAATTATTCAAAGAAGTCTCCGATACCCAAACTCCTCAAGGTATTCTTGCAGTTCTTGAAAAGAATCAATACGATTTGGATAAGGTTATTTCAGAGGGCAATTCTGTGGTTATATTGGATTGTCTGCAAGATCCCGGCAACGCAGGGACAATCATTAGAACTGCAGATGCCGCAGGAATTTCAGCAGTCCTTATGTCTAAAGGCTGTGTTGATCTTTATTCTCCAAAAGTTCTTAGATCTACAATGGGTTCGGTTTTCCACGTCCCGATATTTGAAGGATTGAATATAACAGAAACTATCCAAGTACTTAAACAAAAGGGCTACAAGGTAATTGCCTCTCATTTGTCAGGCAAAAACAACTACTTTCAGGAAGACCTGACAGGCAGAAGTGCCATTATTGTAGGCAACGAGGCAAACGGAATTTCTGATGAGACAGCCCATATGGCAGATAGCCTCGTAAAAATACCCATGCCAGGAAAGGCTGAGTCATTAAACGCTTCTGTTGCAGCGTCTATAATGATTTATGAAATAGTAAGACAAAAAATCATGTAAAATTTTGTTATAAGTGCTTGTAGATTTACCAAAACCCGTATATAATATTTCTTGTATGGGAACGTTCCCAAAATATTAAATTTCATGGAGGAATTTTTGAACAATATTTTTGATATAGCAAGAATGGCAGGTGTATCAAAAACTACGGTTTCCAGGGTGATAAACAACCAGCCCGGTGTCAGGGAGGAAACCCGAGTAAAGATACAGGAAGCTATTAAAAAGCTAAATTATGTTCCAAATCATGCTGCCAGAAGTCTTGTTTCAAGAAAATCCGGAGTTATTGGTGTTGTTTTAAATGAGTTTAATGCTTCTGTGTATCTCAAACTTGCAAATTATCTGGAAAAATATGCTGCCCTATACAATTACAATGTAGTATTCTGTAGTTCTAACGACAATTATGAGTCAAAATCCAGATATGTTCAGTATTTTACCGGAGGTGCGGCGGACGGACTTATACTTTTTGGAAGTGACACCAGAGACAGAGAGTTGGTTAAGAAAGTTCTCAAAACAGGTTTTCCATTAGTATTGATAGAGAATTATTTTAATGATATAAAGGTAAATGATGTAATAATTGATAATTTTACGGGAGCAGTTAATGCTGTCAATTATCTGGTAGGGTTGGGGCATCGTAAAATAGCGCATATTACCGGAAATATGAACCATAAGGCTGCATTGGAAAGACTTAACGGTTATATAAAAGCCTTAAATGAAAACGGTATAGCCTACAACAAGGAATATGTTATACATACAGATTCCGGTGAGCAAAGCGGATGCAAATCTGTAGACCGATTGCTAAGATTAAAGGAACCTCCCACTGCCATATTTACTTTTAACGATATGCAGGGATATGAGGTAATCCAAAGGGCATCCGAGTTGGGAATAAGTGTTCCGCGGGATTTCTCAGTGGTTGGCTTCGATAATATTTACGATATACTTAGGTTTATACCGTCAAATATTAGGTTGACTTCCATGAAGCAGCCCATGGAAAAAGTAGCTGAGGCTGCAATAAGTTTAATGATAACAAATATTAACGATATCAATGCAAAACCTCAGATTATTTCATTTGAAACGGAAATATTTCATGGTACTTCTTGTTGTGAAAAGAAATAGCTTGTTGAAAGCTTAATAAAATAAATATATTTTAGCATAAAATGGGAACGTTCCCACTGTATGCAGAGGAGGTAAATATGAGGTTCGGATATTTTGATCGACAGAACAGAGAGTATGTTGT
>JAEZIU010000069.1 GCA_023436485.1 Bacillota bacterium
AAACATCCGCCATCTTATCACAACCTGTTCTGTTGCAATGAACTCCGTCTGATAAATCAGAGACAGATACTGCACTGTACATATCAACAACATATACAGGTTTACCTTGACTAGCCTTGTTCTGAACGACTTGGGCAACTTGATTATTATAGCTTGTTACATCTGCATAGCTCAGAGGAATAACTTTAGCAACATAGAGTTTTCCACCGCTAGGTAATTTAGCACATATCTTGTCAATTAATGAACTTAATCTGTTAGGTGCATTATTCAAATCATATTTTTGTGAAATATCATTTGTACCAATATGTAATAAAACAATTTTTGGCTTATATGTAGTCATCCAAGCATTAATATTGGCATCAATCTGATCAATACGCCAGCCGGAGTGACCTTCATGGTCTTTATCACCAAGTTCCGATGGTCCGTTTGACAGAGATCCTACAAAATCAACTTTGTACCCAGCATCTGTTATATTTTTCCACAGTTTGATTCGGTAAGCTCCTGGTACAAATATACCGTCAGTTATTGAATCTCCTAAAGGCATTATAACAGTGGTAACGTTTTGAGGTGGAATTTTAGGAAACTTTGTAATGAGTCCTAAAAGATATTGCTTTGATAAGGATAAATCCAATGCTGTTATTACTGCATCACCGTCAAGGTCAGCAGCATATAAATCGTCCTGAACAGGTAAATCGGTAACACTACCAAGTAGGAATTGCTTCATTAACGAATAATCCAGTGCATCGATGGCACTATCTCCGTTAAGATCTCCGATAAGTCCCGCTGTTGCCGTCGCAGTAACACCTTGTGTAGTGGCCTGGCTAGCAATACAAACTGAACTTGCACAGAGACAAATAGTTACCACCATGATTAATGATAACAGTCTTTTTCTAAAACTATTCATTGTTTTTTCCTCCTAACACGTTTTTATATAGTTAATTCCATTATAGACTGTAAATGTTTTACATTTCAATATAAATCTTCTTGTTATGGAAATAAATTTTGAGAATTAGATTTTGAGTATTTAATTATAGACATTGTCCTTAAAAATCCATATATTGAAAATTCGAGGAATTAGGTAGACAACTTTATGTGCTTTCACTATGGAAAATAGAAGCCAAATAATTTGTTTTTTCAATATAACTCTAAGTGTTTATATTATTTTATCAAACATTGTACAAATTCATCTTCAAACAAAGCTACTCCATTCCCCAATTGTCCATTATCATTCAAACCCCATGCCCAAACTGTACCATTCTTATCCAAAGCTAATGTATGAAGCTGACTTGAGGATAATCGTACAATATTTTTGAGTCCTAATACCTTAGTCGGAGTTATTTTATTTACAAAAGTTCCGTTACCAAGCTTTATATACTGGTTATTAACCCATGTCCAAACTGTACCATCTTTTTTTAATGCAGTTGAATCACCTGATATTGCTATAACATCGGACAATCCATTTATTTTTTGTGGTTTTCTCGCAAGATTTCCTTTGTAATCAGTTTCCCATATCCAAACGGAACCGTCCTTTTTTAGTGCTAAAGACGTTTTTTCGCCTGCTGAAATTGCAACAACATTAGATAATCCGTTAATTTTAAGCGGTCCTTTGGTGTCAATTTTGGATTCATCAGCATAATACTCAGGATTCCTCCAACTCCACACTGTGCCGTCCTTCTTCAATGCCAGAGAGTGATAAGTACCCTTTGATATTGCTGTTACATTTGATATACCATTCACTTTGTGAGGTTTATCAACATTTCCATTCAATAACCATTCCCAAACGGTACCGTCACTTTTTAATGCTATATATTGACAATTGACATTATAGCCACCGTCTATTGCATTAACTTTATTAAGTCCATCCATCTTCTTAATATTATCTGTGTTTACTCCCCAACCAAATATAGTTCCATCTTCCTTAAGAACTACATATGTTCCGAAATTACACGCTAACGCATTTACGTCTGTTATATCTGGTACCTCTTTAGGGGTACTAATGTATTCATATTCAACCGAAGCGAAAAATTTTGATACATTTTCTCCCCAAACAAACACTACACCTTTATCATTTAAAGCCATACTCTGACCGGCAGATACCTTAATATCTTTTATTTTATTCAGTCCCGGAATACTAGAAGGATTTGAACTATAAGCTATTATTCCGTTTCCAAGCTGTCCTGCTCGGTTATTTCCAATTCCCCATACTGTCCCATCATTCTTCAATACAAGTGTATGATTATATCCTGATGCTATTGTTTTTACATTGTCAATATTATTAATTCTTGTAACATTTACAAAATCAGGATCTGCTCCTATCAAAACACCCGAAACAGAATAAGTCTCTCCAACTGTCCAGAGTGAGCCATCTTTTTTTAGAGCAGTTAATTGATACTGACCGCTGCATATAGATTTTATATCTTCAAGGCCTTCTATTTTTGTAAGTTCGCCACCGTATGCTGTGAATTTCCACAAGTATACTGTCCCGTCACTTTTCAGAGCTGCAACATTATTTGCCATTGCAGAAATTGCAGTAATATCTGTCAGACCTTCCGCCTGTATCATTGTGTCGCTCTCGCTTTTACCACAAACCCAAACAGTACCGTCACGTTTTAAGGCTGCTGTATAATCGCCGAGTGTAGCAATTGCAGTTACATTGTAAAGTGATTTAATAACCCCGGGGTTAGCTGTATAAACATCTGAAGTTTCTCTTCCAAGCTGTCCCTCACAATTTCTTCCCCATGTCCAAACCGTACCATCACTTTTTAGAGCAACGGAATGGTTATAACCACCAGCTACTGCTTTTATATTATTTAAACCGGATACTTTTACAGGACTGCTTTGTGTACCATTTTTAGTCCCGTTGCCAATTTGTTTGCATAGATTATGTCCCCACGCCCAAACTGTACCATCTTCTTTTAATGCTAGTGTATGATTAGCCCCACAGGCTACTGCCTTGAAACCAGATAAGCCCTTGACTTTAGATGGAATGCTTCTTGATATTTTGCTACCGTCACCCAACTGCCCTGCATAATTATCCCCCCATGTCCAAACAGAACCGTCTACCCCTATTGACGCAGAAAACTCACTTCCGCCTGCAATAAATTTCATCTTAATCGGTAATGTACTTGCTTCAGAGTATCCGGAATTTAATCCGTATAAAATAAATATTGCTAAAATTAGTATCAGACTAGTAATAGCTTTAATCTGGTGTCCATTTAAGTATAATTTTCTTTCTTTTTCGAAAATATTAATATTACGCATTTTTTTACCTTTCTAAGTTAAATACATTAAGCTATCCAATAGAATAGGAATAATCCCAACCGAAATCCTGCATAGTTCCGTCGCTTTTTAGAAATGCATAATGAAAAGAACCAACAGATATATCCTTAATATTATTAGCATCTGAAATTTTTGTGGGCTTAGTTATTAAAGAAGAAAAGCTGCTGCCAAATGTTTCGAATAAATTATAACCCCAAGCCCAAACAGTGCCATCATTTTTTAAAGCTACTGAAAATCCATTTCCAGCATCTATTTTTTTTACACTTTTGATTGCAACTAATTTAGTCGGTGTAGTTATATTTTCATTTTCACCATATATAAGGCATCCTTCCCTATTATATCCCCAAACCCATACGGTTCCATCATTTTTTAAAGCCATCACGTGATCAAATCCACCAGATATCATCTTTATGTCGCTTATACCCTCTACCTGAACAGGGATATTCCCAGCTTCTAAAGTACCATCCCCCAACTGTCCGCATTCGTTTTGCCCCCAAGTCCATACTGTTCCATCATTTTTTAATGCGGATATAAAATAACCTCCAGAAGAAATAGACTTGACATTATCTAATCCGTCCACCCGTTTGGGAGTACTAAAACGTCCTCTGGTATCTTTAGCTTCATTAGTTCCTAAACCTTCCCAAACCCATACGGTTCCATCCTTTTTAAGAGCTGCAGTATTATATATCCCTGAAGTTAGCAATTTTACGTTTGTCAAGCCTTTAATCTGCATAGGTTTATACTTTTTTTCGTCAAGTTCATTGGCTCCCCATGTCCATACTGTTCCATCCTTTTTTACCACAGTCGTGCGGAACGCTCCTAAGGAAACTGCATCTGCATTACTTATTCCTTTTACCTGCACTGGTTTTGTTTTTGTTACATTTGTTCCATCACCTAACTGTCCGCAATAATTCTGTCCCCACATCCAAACTGTGCCATCATTCTTAACAACTGCAGAATTCTCATACCCAACATCAATCATCTTAACATTAGTCAGCTTGTCAGTGACGGTAGTAAACTGCAGAGTATAGTTTTTAAGAAGTGAATTACCTCTTGAATCTTTAATTGAACCTACAGGAATTGTAAGTGTATATTTCGTATTGTGATCCATTTGGGGCTGAGACTTTACTGTTAGCGTATCGGAGCTTATGGCTAAAGTGATTTTAATATTTTTTTTAGCATTTTTAAGACCGATTGTATTATATTCTTTACCCTTTAATATTTTCTCGGAAAACTTTACAGTTATAATGCTATCAATATTAATATTTTTCTGATTATTTACGGGATTGGTTTTTAACACCTTTATATAATTAACGCTTCTACCTGCTGCAAAAACAACACTGGAATTTAGTATTACTGTCACAATTAACAAATAAGCAACAATAATAATTTTTTTAGACATAACATTCCTCCCGGATAATGCATATTGGAACATCTAATTAAAGTGCTATGTAAAATATAGCGTATTTTAATAAATTATATCACAAATTGGAATTAACTAATAAGTTTTACAGATATGGTATGGTCTAACAAATTTACTGAGCAATAAAATTCAAAAGACTTCCCTTTAGGGAAGCCTTTAATATACATGAATGCTCACATTTCAGAAATGGAATAAGCTATTTATACAATTTTTACTTTTGGGTTTTCATAAATGCCTCTGCAATTTTTACTGTTTCAGTCATGGATATTGGTTTATCATCTATTGATATAATCGAATAGGTAGAACCATTAGTTGACCAAAATAATGCATATGCTGTTTTCTTCCCCAAAGGCTTTTGGGTCATGTCTTTGCCATTGTAATCAGTAAAGGATTTAACTATCCACTGTGCTTTTATATTACCAACTTTTGTTTGTTCAACTTCTGATATATCGTCATTCTTTGAGAATACTCTAATAATTGTATCCATAATAGCAATATTAAAGATATTTCCTTTACTGTCTTTGTAAGTACACGCAACACTTCTGTATGGCAGATATTCATGAAGACTTTTAAAAGCATTTTCTTCATTAATAGCCTTTTCAGCAACATCTTTTATTGTGTCAAAGGTTTCATAACTTAGTGTCTTATTAAAGGCAACTACCTCGGCTTTGTTCTGTAAATTAAAATCTCCGTTAAATGTTTCAGGAACACAAATCTTAATTCCCATTTTTTCGGATAGTTGTTCATCACTTAAGTCGGTAGTTTTGTTAAGACATGGGTTAATTAAAACTTCATTGGCAGGCCTTTCAATAACATTATTGTCTTTATCCATAATAAATACTGTTTTAATATTATTAATTACTTCTACAGCCATAGCTCTTGCATTTTCTGACGCTGCAAATGTTACAATCATAAAAACTAAAGCTATAACTGCAGCTACAGCATATTTTCTAAAGCCGGTATAAAGGTTTTTCTCCTTTTTCCTCTTTCTAACTTCTAAAAGAATATGCTGAATATTATTCTCAGATATTGTTATCTCATTAGCTGTATCCGTAATATTTTTTTTTATTATATTATCAAATAGTTGATTATTCTCCAACTGCATCGCTCCTCTCATTTACAATATATTAAACCTATCTTCTTGATCTTCATGAAATACACCATTGAGCTCACAATAAAGCTTTTTTCTTGCATTATGAAGTCTGGATTTTACAGTTCCTGAAAAACACCCCAGCACCTTGGCTATCTCTTCAATTGTCATATCATTATAGTAATGTAATATAGCAACTGTTTTTAGGGGCAAACTCAGTTTTTCCAGAGCACTCCTTACTGCCATTCTAGTCTCACTTCTATGTATTCCACAATCAAAACCAGATTCTGTACTTAAGTCCTCAATATTTCTATCAGCAACAGAAATAACCTGATTGTGTTTTTTTACCATCCTACGACCAGTCCTGATTAAGATCTTATAAAACCACACATCAAAGGCTTCCGGGGCTTTTAATCTTTTAATACACAGAAAACACTGAATAAATGTTTCCTGAACAATATCGTCTGCGATACCTTTATGTCCTGCAATAAGATAAGCCGTACCAAGGGCATTCTTACTGTACAAACTGTATATCTCACTAAAACTATCTAAGTCACCACGCTGACAGCGCTCAATAAGTTCTTTATCTCCCAAAATCTTTCCCCTTTCTACTTAATAGGAGCTCCTTTATAATAAGAGTGTAAGTTGTTATACGAAAGGTTCACTATGTACCAAAATTTTAATAACATTTCTGTTCCAGAAATAAAAATCCAGAAGCACCTATTAACAATGGCATTTCTGGATTAAATATTTCTATAATTTTTATAATATCATCTTTAAATAATCTATATCTATGCTATTTGATAGCAAGTTTGAAATCTGTTCAAGTCCATTGTCTATATCAACATTCAAGAATCTGCTACATTCTGAAAGTCCATTTTTTTTGCGTTCAAAACTAATAAATTCATTCATAAAATCTTCATTTCTAAAAAAATCATGTATATATGTTCCCCATACATTAAAATCGTAATTAAAGGTCCCCAGGGTTTCGTTTGTATCTTTGTTAAAAATGAAAGGGGTGTTAAGATAAGCGGTGCGTCCATTATGAATTTCAAACCCAACACCTTCAAATGTTTTATTTGCATAGTTTATTATAAATCTAACGTTTTTAGTTGTTTTACTGGTTTGAAATTCCGTTCTTCCATTTAATAGACCCAATCCAATAATTTTTGATTGCTGACTTTCCACATTATGATTATCAACAATTTCAGTATGTAGCATTTGAT
>JAEZIU010000115.1 GCA_023436485.1 Bacillota bacterium
TCTGTGTAGGTACAGAGCGTATGGGAATCGCTCTTCAAAAGGAATATCAGGATACTCTTGAATTTGTTCAGAAGACAATAAATTTCAAATATATAAGAGGACATGGTCTGTTTCATGATGACACTGCCATTTATAGGGAATATGAAATCGACGGGGAAATGAAACCTTTCTATAATTTTACCTACATAGACAAGATTTTTGATTCATTTCTTGAACAGGGCCTCAAACCTTTTGTTGAGCTTGGCTTTATGCCATCCCAGCTGGCATCGGGAGAGCAAAAAGTGTTTTATTGGAAAGGAAATGTAACTCCTCCCAAGGATTATGATAAATGGAAGGATTTAATCCAAGCTTTAATAAGACACTTTATAAGCAGATATGGCATAGAGGAGGTCCTACAGTGGCCTTTCGAAGTTTGGAATGAGCCGAATTTAAAGGTGTTCTGGAAAGATGCCGATGAGGCAGAATACTTTAAGCTTTATAAGGTATCGGCTATGGCAATTAAGGAAATTAATAAGGATTTACAAGTAGGTGGTCCTGCAATATGCGGTGGTGCTGACTACTGGATAAAGGATTTTCTGGAGTTCTGCAAAAAGGAAAATGCTCCTGTAGATTTTGTGTCCCGTCATTTGTATGCCACACATTTGCCAAAAGTTCAGACACATGAACTTTGCTATCAGGATCTCAAGGAACCTGAAGAAATGCTGAAAGAATTGAAGACAGTCAGGCAAATGATTGATAATTCACCATTTCCACACCTGCCATTCCATATAACAGAATACAATACCTCATACAATCCTTTGAATCCTGTACACGATACTTGTCTCAATGCTGCATATCTGGCACGGATTATAAGTGAAGCCGGAGATATTGTGGATTCGTTTTCATACTGGACCTTCAGCGATATATTTGAGGAGGCGGATGTTCCAAGAGCTCAGTTCCACGGAGGGTTCGGTCTTGTTGCACTTAACAATATTCCAAAGCCTACTTACCATATGTTCAGCTTTTTTGAACAAATGGGAAAGGACATATTGTACAGAGACGAAAATTTGCTGGCAACACGTAGGAGCGATGGAGCTGTGACAATAACCGTATGGAATCCGGTAATGGAGAAGGGTGAACATTTTGATAAAGATTTCTCACTGGAGCTGAATTTGCCAAAAGGTGAATACTTTATTAATGGAACTATTGTAAATGAGATGCACGGTAATCCGTGGAGAACATGGATACAAATGGGGCGCCCCAGATTCCCCGGTAAGAAGCAGGTTGAAATTCTGAGAAATGCAGCACGACCTATGGTAATATCTGAAAGGGTAAGCTGTGCTGAGGATATGTTGCTTCTTGACTTTACTCAAAGAAAAAACGAAGTATCTTTTATTGAAATCATTCCCGTAAAAGATGAGACTGATACCTACTATAAACTTGATGACAGTTTGATTCCCGGGTATTAAAATATAATGTGTATTTAAATACATATTTTTAAAAAGGAGAATTATTATGGCAATTTTTCAAGTAAACTTCTTTGCTAACACAATGAAAAGACCGGTATGTTTCAATGCTTTAATTCCAAATGATAAATATGAGGCACCGGATCAGGAGGTTAAAGAGAAACCATCAGGACCTATGAAATCTATTTATCTTCTGCATGGCTATTCAGGTAATCATATGGATTGGTTGACATTCACAAAAATACAGGAGGTTTCTCTGAAATACAATATTGCTGTGTTTATGCCATCAGGCGAAAATTCTTTTTATTTAGACGACGAAGATGTTGGAGCTTACTATGGAGAATTAATTGGAAATGAGCTGATCGACTATACACGTAAGACATTTCATTTATCTGATAAAAGAGAAGATACATTCATTGGTGGATTATCCATGGGCGGTTACGGTGCAATAAGGAACGGTTTAAAATACTCTGATAGATTCGGCAGGATTATTGCGTTGTCTTCAGCACTTATTACAAATCAGATTGCCGGGATTACTCCCGATTTCAAAGGACCTGTTGCAGACTACCCTTATTACAGAAGGGTGTTTGGGGACCTTGACCAGCTTTTGGGAAGTGACAAAGATCCGGAGGCATTAATCCGTGACCTCAAACAAAGAAAAGCAGATATACCAAAGATATACATGGCTTGTGGGACAGAAGATTTTCTTATAAAAGAAAACAGGAGTTTGCATGAATTCCTTGTTTCAGAGAACGTAGAACATACCTATGTTGAAGACGTTGGTGTTCACGATTGGGCATTCTGGAACGAGTATATAGACAAAGGAATGGCTTGGGCTACTGAATAATAATGACCAAATGACGAAACCGGAATTCACGTAAATACCAAGGGAGAAATTACTATGAAGCTTGTATGCGGCGACTATACACTTATATTTATAGATGGAGGTCTTGAGGTTCAAAAAAACCATAAGACCATATATTACAATACACGCCCCATGTTTGTTACTATTAAGACAGCAACGGCTATCAACGAATTTTATGACAAGGCCTATACTGAGGTAGATGTTTTCAATAATAGTATTATTGCAAAGGGTACATTGACTGTAACCTCCGGTTCTGAGTTTTCCTTTTCAGATGTATATGAAGCGGGATGCTCCGGGTTCAAGGTAAGTAGAAATGTAGAGGTGTTGAAGGCCGGGGATGACCTTGGCTTTTCAACAAAAATATCCTTTGCAATGACTGAATCAAATGACACCCATGATTACAACTGTTTTGCACCGGGTGTATGGTACAGACAAAACCAATTTGCACCTGATTTTTCATTTGGAAAGGACTTGGATTGCGAATACTTCTGGCAAATGGAAACACACTATGCTTTGCCTTTATTCGCCATGCAAAATATAGAATCCGGAGAAACAGCGGCAATATCCCGCTGGGCATCGGACGTAACTATGCGGTCTTTGGATATAATGCAATCGGAGAATAATATCGATCCAAAGTTTACAATCGGCTCAATAGGCATGAGCAGACCGCAAAATAAGACCATGAACTATATGTATTATGGCTTTGAGGTACGAAAGGAAATCGAAACAAAAACCGATGGTCTTTCAATAGACTATGTTTATCCCGGCTGTGACGGACAGATGCCCGGAGTAAACCATTATGGAGGACTTGACTACAACGGCAAGGTAAAAACCTTTCAACGAATTAATCACCCTGTAGAACCGGGCTTTCAGCAAAACTACGCCGTTGCGGTGAATTTTGCAAACTATGACAGCTATCAGCTTATGATGAAAGAAATCTGGAGAGTAACTTATGACAGGCTGAGAGACAAATTATTCGAGGTGGATAATGAACTTTTTTTCCATAACTGCATGAAGATACTTGACAGGTATACAAGGCAATATGGTGATTCCTACGGGCTTCCCTTTGCCTGCCAGCTTCCTTATATGGATATAAATTGCGTATCTTTTCAATTCGGTTTTGTAGGGCAGCAGCCCGGAATCGGCTATCAGCTGCTGAGATACGGCGATAAAGAAAACAAGCATGAGACCTTTAATAAAGGTGTAAACTTGATTGACTTTTGGGTCAGGACTGCTATGACGGAATCAGGCTTACCCAATATGTGCTATAATCCGGGTATAAGTGCCTTTGAACCGTACCCCCATTATATAAGAATGCTTGCAGACGGTATTGAGGCAATTCTGGATGCATACCTCTATATGAAAAAGAAGGGGATTGAGAGGTCTACGTGGCGAGAATTCTGTCAAAAAACAGCTGATTGGCTTATTAGCATTCAGAATGAAGACGGCAGTTTTTACCGTGCATACAACACCGATAGCTCTGTAAGAATGAAATCCAAGTCAAATACTCCAAGCGTAATACGTTTTCTGGTTGAGTTTTACCTGGTGACGGGTAACAAAAGGTATAAAAGTGCAGCCATAAAGGCCGGAAACTGGTCTTATGAAAACGCTTACCTTAACATGGAGTACAGGGGCGGTACATGCGATAACATTGATATACAGGACAAAGAAGCAGGCATTTATGCAATGTTTGGCTTTCTTGCTCTGTATGATTTAACAGGAGAAAAGAAGTGGCTTGATGGTGCCGTAGGTGCTGCAGATTACACTGAGACCTGGACATATGCATGGAAGTTCCCTGTACGTGCACCAATGGAGAAGCATCCCTTCAATAGGTATTCCATCAGCGGTCAGAGTATAATAACAATCGGAGGCGGAGCCGATGTATATATGGCGGCTTGTTCCTACACATACTACAGATTGTACGTAATAACCGGCGATGAGCATTATTTGGACTTTGCCGAGTTCATTCATAAAAATACCAGACAATCCAGTGATATAGACGGAAGCATTGGTTATATAATGCCAGGGTTGGGTCACGAAAGCGGAAACTTTACGGGACAGATGCTACAAAGCCAGTACCATTGGCTTCCATGGTGTACTTTTGTAGAGGTTGATCCTTCATCAAGACTGTACGATACTTTCGGGGGCTATGAGATTGCAGATGCTCAAAAACTCAGCGCTGAGGAACGTACACTGAGAAACCGCATATACGATTATTTTATTGATAGTTTATAAATATGAAATTTATACTTCATGGGAAGGCTGAAATTATATTGGATAATATTAATTCTAAATTAAAATTGCCCCGGATTATCGGCGACGGCATGGTATTGCAGAGAAACGCAAATGTAAAGGTTTGGGGATGGGCGTCACCGGGAGAAGCTGTTACTGTTCGCTTTATAGGCAAAGTCTACCACACTTCTGCTGATGATAGTGGAGAATGGTTTGTGAAACTTGAATCGGCAGAAGCAGGCGGACCCTATAATATGGATATTGAGACGGTAGAGTCCCTTGAAAAGATAACTGTAAAAAATATCCTTATGGGTGATGTGTGGCTTTGCTCAGGACAATCAAATATGGAAATGAAAATGGATACTTTAAAGGATACATATCCAAAAGAGATTGCCCACTGCTACAATGATAAAATAAGGCATTTTTGTATTCCTGTTACATACGATTTCGAAAAACCTCAAATGGATTTAGAAGCGGGAAGTTGGGAGGCAGCTAATCCTGAGAGCGTTTTGGATTTTACTGCTACAGGTTATTTCTATGCATTAAAGCTGTTTGAAAAGTACCATATTCCCATAGGCTTGATTAATGCAAGTTTGGGAGGCTCACCGGCAGAAGCATGGCTAAGTGAAAGTGCATTAAAGGAGTTCCCGAAACATTATGAATCAGCAAAACAACTCAGTAACCGGGATTATCTGGATAAAGTGCTAAGTGAGGATCAGGCTTCTACCGAAGCTTGGTACAATGAGTTAAACCAAAACGATAAGGGAATAGAAAACAATAACATCTCTTGGCAAAATATAAAAGTACCTTCATATTGGGAAGACGAGGGCGTGGGCAACTTCAACGGTGTCGTCTGGTTCAGGACGGAAATTGAGATTTCCTGTACTTTTGCAGATAAAACTGCAAGACTTGTACTTGGAAACATTGTTGATGAAGATACTACCTATATTAATGGTATAGAGGTTGGAACAACGCCAAATCAATATATACCTAGAAAATATAGTATTCAGGAGGGCATACTCAAGGAAGGTAAAAATACAATCCTTATCAGAGTAGTAAATACGTCCGGTAAAGGGGGATTTTACAAAGAAAAGCCCTACCAACTGGAAATCGGGGATAATATTATTGATTTAACCGGTGAATGGCAGTATGTGATTGGTGCAAAAAGTAGTCCAATGTCAGAACCTGCCTTTGTTCAATGGCGTCCATTAGGTTTGTATAACGGAATGCTTGCTCCTGTTACAAATTATGCGGTAAAAGGCTTCGTGTGGTATCAGGGGGAATCCAATACCAAGAATCCGGGAGAGTATGAAAATCTTCTAAAGGTGTTGATTGCAGACTGGAGACAAAAATGGAATATAGGAAATCTGCCGTTTTTGTATGTTCAGCTGCCCAACTTCATGGAGCCCTCAGAGATACCTACGGAAAGCAATTGGGCTCAGTTGAGGGAAGCTCAGAGAAGGACACTTTCCGTACCGAATACGGGAATGGCTGTTGCAATAGATTTGGGGGAATGGAATGATATTCATCCTGTAAATAAAAAGGATGTGGGAACCCGCTTGGCACTTGCAGCCATGAAAACTGTATATGGGGACGAAGCAATTGTTGCATACGGGCCAATGTATCAGTCCGGCAGAATTGACGGAAGCAGAATAATATTATCATTCACGGATACAGGAAGCGGATTAATTTTTAAAAACGGAGACCGATTGGGAGCTTTTGCTATAGCGGGAGCAGACAGAATATTTGTTTGTGCTAATGCGGAAATTACAGACAATGATGTGGCAGTCTGTAGTGAAAAGATACCCCACCCGGCTTATGTAAGGTATGCATGGGCTGATAACCCCGTGGATGCCAACCTATATAACCGTGAGGGTTTGCCTGCTTCGCCTTTTACAACGGAATAGCTTGTTGCTACTATTAGTATATGTAGTATGAGGTTAATTGACGTTATAATTTTAACGGTATATAATGAAAATAATTTAATAATTAACAATATTGGTTTGCTCAAATTATGAGTACTAAGAGGGAATCAGGTGAAAATCCTGAACAGTCCTGCTGCCGTAAGATGGAGCGGTTCTCTAAAGCAAGAAAATTTTTGCTTTGTATACCACTGGGTATGAGTCCCGGGAAGGTGAGAACTTTGCTATGATGTCTGAGTCGGAAGACCTGCCAGTATTTCTGCAGATGCCAAATATGCAGAGTACTATGACTTCACAGTGTATGAAGTGTGTAGTTTGTCAAAAGAGAAAAACGGTATAAAACTATATATTCCTTTTTACAAATAAAACCTTTATTGCTAAAAAATATGAAGGTTTTATTTTTTTGGCAAAATTATTAAGCCGGAGAAATAACCCAATAGGAGGTTATATGAAAATATTAATTGAAGTTGCCATAGGTTTTATACTGGATTTGATTTGGGGTGACCCCCCATGGTTGCCTCACCCCATAAGACTAATAGGCTGGTTTATTTCAAAGGGTGAGAAGCTGCTAAGAAAGGTATTTCCAAAATCACAAAAAGGTGAGTTTATGGCTGGAGCTGTTCTTGCCGTAACAATTACGGCGTTATCATTTATTATACCATTTTTGCTATTGAATTTCTTAAGCAGATTAAGTATATATGCTGAAATCGCTGTTGCATCCCTGTTCTGTTATCAGATACTTGCAACTAAAAGCTTAAAGACCGAGAGCATGAGGGTCTATTATCATCTCAAAAACCATGACCTGACAAATGCAAGAAAGTATTTGTCATGGATAGTCGGACGTGATACTCAAAACCTGACTGAAGAGGGGATAACCAAAGCCGCAGTAGAAACGGTTGCCGAAAATACATCCGATGGGGTAATTGCACCTTTAATATTTCTGGTTATTGCCGGAGCTCCTCTCGGCTTTTTATACAAGGCTGTTAATACAATGGATTCAATGATAGGCTACAAGAATGACAGTTACCTTTACTTTGGTAGATTTGCAGCAAGATTTGACGATGTTTTGAATTTTATCCCTGCCATTCTATCCGGGTATATGATGATCGGAGCTAGTTTTTTCTGTGGATTAGATTATAAAAATGCACTCAAAATATACAAGAGGGATAAAAGGAATCATTCCAGTCCCAACAGTGCAAAGACAGAAGCGGTATGTGCAGGAGCACTGAATGTACAGTTAGCCGGAGATGCATATTATTTTGGAAAGCTTGTTAAGAAAAAAACTATCGGTGATAGTAACAGAACAATAAAAATAGATGATATAAAAACTGCTAATAAGCTGATGTACACAACTGCAGTTTTAGCATTTGTTATAGCGTGCGGATTCAGATTGGTTGTTTCAGGAGGAATTAAATGAAAAAGCTTGTTCATGGGGGAGACATTTATAGTAAAAGGAATTTACCTGATAATAAAAAACTAATTGACTTTTCCGCAAATATTAATCCTTTAGGGTTGCCGGAAGGTGTGAAAAAAGCCATCGCCGATGGTATTGACGATTTTTGTAACTATCCTGACCCCTTATGCAGAGAATTGAAAAAGGAAATCGCCTCTTATGAAAATGTACCCCAAGGATATTTATTCTGCGGTAACGGGGCCGCTGATGTAGTATACAGAATTGCTTCAGCTATAAGGCCGGAAAAAGTACTTCTTACTGCACCTACCTTTTCCGAGTATGAGGAGGCAGTAAGATTATTTGGCAGCGGTGTTGAGTATTACTATCTGAAAAAGGAAAAGGATTTTATGCTTGATACTGATATACTTGATAAAATAACTTCTGATATCAGGCTTATATTTTTATGCAACCCCAATAATCCAACAGGTGTTTTGACGAAAAAGGAAACTGTTCTGAAAATAGCTGACAAGTGTAAAGCAACAAAGACCATTCTCGTAGTGGATGAGTGTTTTATGGATTTTTTGGATAATTCACAGGAGTATAGTGTTATGGAAAGTCTTGGCACTTATGAAAATATAATTGTGCTGAAAGCATTTACAAAAATGTATGCAATGGCAGGACTGCGTTTGGGTTATGGAATTTGTTCCGATGCAAATATTATTGAAGACCTCCACAGTGCGGGTCAGCCTTGGAATGTGTCTGTAGCTGCTCAGAAGTGTGGGATTGCCGCACTCAAAGAAACTAATTATGTTAACCGAACAAGAGAATTAATTAAAGCTAATAGACTGCTTTTGGCAAACAGCTTTAGAAAGTTTGGATTTGAGGTTATAAATTCACAAGCAAATTATATTTTTTTCAGGACAGCAATGAAATCACTTCCCAAGGAACTGGAAAAGTTCGGTATACTGATACGCTCCTGCGGCAATTATAGAGGACTGGATGATACATATTTCAGGGTTGCCGTAAAATCAAAAGAAGATAATGATTATCTTGTAAATTGTATAAAGAAAATCCTGTCGACTTTACACTAATTATTGAAATGTGGTAAAATTTAGTAGAAGGCATTACTTTTATCTTACTTTTTTCAAAAGGAGAAAATTACATATGTCGAAATTTGATAAGTATTTTTTAATGGGTCCATCGGATGCAATTGAATATGCGGCGGAAAAGCTCAGTCTCTTTGGATGCGATTCTGAGCTTGACGGCAAAGAAATAGGTGATGGAAATCTAAATTACGTATTTCGGATATGGGACAAAAAATCTGATAAATCAGTGATAATAAAACAAGCGGGTTATACTGCGAGAATTTCTGACGATTTCAAGCTTTCCCCTGATCGAAACAGGATTGAGGCAGAAACTCTTAGATTTCAAGGTGATTTAGCACCGGGACTGGTTCCGGTAGTATATAAATATGATGATATTATGAGCTGCTGCTCAATGGAAGATCTGTCTGATTATACAATAATGAGACAAGCACTTCTTCAACATAGGATTTTCCCACGTTTTGCCGAACATATCACAACATTTATGGTCAATACTCTACTCTTAACTTCGGACGTCTTTTTAAACCATCAGGAAAAAAAATCACTTGTAAAAAGCTATACAAACCCGGAACTCTGCGAAATAACAGAGGATTTAGTGTACACGGAGCCATTTAATAACTATAAGCACCGTAATGATGTATTTCCACCGAACCTTGATTGGGTAAAAAAAGAGCTTTATAGTGATAATGAACTTAAACTTGAGGTTGCAAAATTAAAGTTTGAATTCCTTACAAACGCACAAGCCTTAATTCATGGAGATTTGCATACCGGGTCTATATTTGTAAATGAAAAATCTACAAAGGTAATAGACCCTGAATTTGCATTTTATGGTCCTATGGGTTATGACGTTGGCAATATAATAGCAAATATGATTTTTGCATGGATAAATGGCGATGCGACAATGGTTAATGAGGATGAGTGCATTACTTTCAAAAACTGGGTTGAGAACACTATTTGTGAAATTATTGATAAATTTAAGGCAAAATTCTTGAAAGTATGGAAGGAAGAAGCAAAAGAAATTTTGGCAAAGACTCCCGGCTTTGCGGATTGGTATTTGAGTCAGGTATTACGTGACACTGCGGCAGTAGCAGGACTTGAAATGTGCAGACGTATTGTTGGTATGGCACATGTTAAAGATATTACCTCCATAGAAAATGAAAGTGTAAGATTACGGGCGGAACGTATTTGTATAACTGTTGCAAAACATTACATAAAGAACCGTGAAAGTTATAATTTTGGAGAACAGTTTGTAAATACCCTAAAAGATGTGGAAAACGAATTTCCAAGATAGGAGAGGTTATAAAATGACAAATACCACAAAAAATGTTTACGATATGGAAACTGTAATGTTGGATGATGCCCATAGTGAATTGGTAATCATTGATCAGACTTTATTGCCTTCTGAAACAATATTCTTAAAACTGAAAACTCAGGAACAAATCTGGGAAGCCATATATAAGTTAAGGGTGAGAGGAGCTCCGGCAATTGGTGTTGCGGCTGCTTATGGGGTTTACCTTGGAGCCAAGGCTTTAAAAGCGTCTGACTATGAAGAATTTTATTCCAAATTTACAAAGTTAAAGGAATATCTTGCGTCCTCCAGACCCACGGCGGTTAATCTGTTTTGGGCACTAGACAGGATGGATGAATGCCTTAAAGCAAACAAGGAAAAATCAGTAGATGATATAAAGGTTGAGCTGCTGAAGGAATCTCATAAAATAAAGGAAGAGGATACATGGGTGTGCAGAAGTATTGGTGAATACGGGCTTACACTGCTAAAGCCTGATATGGGGATTCTTACACATTGCAATGCCGGCCAGCTTGCCACGTCCAAATACGGGACTGCACTGGCACCAATATACGTAGGTCAGGAAAAGGGATATAACCTTAAGGTTTTTGCTGATGAAACCAGACCGTTGCTCCAGGGAGCCAGATTGACCGCTTATGAATTGAATAAAGCTGGTGTGGATGTAACACTTATATGTGATAACATGGCTTCTGCGGTGATGAAAAACGGGTGGGTTCAAGCAGTATTTGTAGGCTGCGACAGAGTTGCGGCAAACGGAGATACTGCAAATAAGATAGGAACTTCCGGGGTAGCCATATTGGCCCAAAATTATAATATTCCTTTCTATGTCTGTGCACCAACGTCAACAATAGATTTGAATTGCACTTCGGGAAAAGATATATGTATAGAGGAGCGTAATCCCGAAGAGGTAACTGAAATGTGGTATAAAAAAAGAATGGCACCAAAGGATATAAAGGTTTTTAATCCTGCATTTGACGTCACTGATGAAAAATTCATTACAGGAATAATAACAGAATACGGTATAGCAAAAGCTCCCTACAGTGAATCACTAAAAGAAATATTTAAAAGTAAAAGAGGTTAGCCAATGGTTGAAAGAAATGATTCTAAATATCTTACTGGTGAGGAAGCTGCCAAAGCCATAATCGAAGTTGGAAAGAGAATGTATTTAAAAGGCTTTGTAGCTTCCAATGACGGTAACATAAGTATTAAGATAGGTGAAAATGAAATATTAACAACTCCTACAGGTGTTTCAAAGGGATACATGACAACCGAAATGCTAGTGAAAGTGGATTTGAATGGCGAAGTCATATCAGGCAACACAAAACCCTCATCAGAATTGAAAATGCACCTGCGTGTATATAGTGAAAATCCCGATGTAATGGCTGTAACTCATGCACATCCTCCTGTAGCCACCTCCTTTGCAATTGCGGGGATTGAACTGGACAGGGCTATTTTGCCTGAAGCAGTTGTTAATCTTGGAACTGTACCTATAGCTCCCTATGCCACTCCGGGCAGTCAGTCTGTGCCTGATTCAATAGCACCCTATTGCCTGGATTACAATGCGGTACTTCTTGCAAACCATGGGGCTGTAACGTGGGGGAGGGATGTATTTGAGGCATATCACAGACTTGAGTCACTGGAATACTATGCCACGGTATTAATGTATACAGGAAATATAATCGGAAAAGCCAATGAACTTAGTGCCAAGCAGATTTCACAATTGGTTGAAATCCGTCAGAAACTTGGAATTAATACAGGCGGAATTCCAAAAGGTAAGGACTTGGAAAGCAGTACAGCTGATAATCTACCTGATGAATATTTAATCCGAGATATTGTTGAGCAGGTAACAATATCTGTACTAGATAAGTATAAAAGCAAATAAACCATATGAGATAAATTCCTATATATTGATTACAGAGGCTTAGCATTATGATTGTTTAGAAGAATGAATTTGCTTCTTCGAAGAAGAAAAACAAGATGACGAATTAAGTTGTCTAATAATTGAAAAAGGTCATAAATAAGTTTAAAGGAGCATGAATTATGGATAATCTGTCATTACAAGAAAAAGTAATCAGTATGGAAAAGAAGATGTGGGAGGCTTTTGCGACAGGTGATTCGGATTCATTCGGAGAGATAGTTTCCAAAGATGCAATGATGATATGCGGAGGATTTAAAGAAAGTGGCTCAGAATATACTAAGATTGTGGAACATGTAAAACTAAGTAATTATGAGCTTAGTGAATTTGATGTAAAAGTTATTAACCAGAAGGTGGTTTTAACAAACTACGTTGTGAGAGTTGACTGTCAAGATTACACTTTGGCGGGGACATTTAGGGTTTCTTCACTTTGGATAAACGAAGATGGTAACTGGAAAGTAGTTTTTAATCAGGATTCAAAAGTAATAGTATAGTAACATGTATCAATTTGTACCGCAAATTCAGTAAATCTGAACTGCGGTTTTTTGCTTTGAAGGAGAAAAAGTTTAAAGTTACTATTATGCTATCTATTTCTTTTAGTTTGCTTATTGAGCTGGTACAACTTATATTTAATTTAGGCTCTTGCGATATAGATGACATAATCTTAAATGTTATCTCGTAATAGATTGAATTGAATGGAGGATGCAATATGAAAATTATTGAAACACATCCCAATACGCCTGATGCACTTCTTTTGATGGATGAATTATCAGGGTGTTTAGAATGTATTACAGGAAGTAATGGGAGGGGTTCGTTCGATTTAAATGATACTTGTGATCCGCGTTCGATGTTTGTTGTAGCATATAACGAGACCGGAAAAGCTATTGGTTGCGGAGCCATACGCCAAATCAATGAGGACATTGCAGAAGTTAAGCGTATGTATGCTACACTAAAAGAAATGGGTATTGGAACTAAAATTTTGTGTTACTTGGAGGTGCAGGCACAAAAATTGGGTTACTCTTCTCTATGGCTAGAGACTCGATTAATAAATAAACGGGCGGTATCATTTTATAAAAATAGAGGTTATCATGTTATCCCTAACTATGGGAAATATGTAAATAACCCTGAAGCAGTTTGTTTTGAAAAGAAATTAATCTAGTTTTACAATCCATTGAAATTACGAATATGAGGTGCAGCATGAATTGCATTTTTTGTGGAATAGTTAATGGTGAAATAGCAAGTAGTAAAATATACGAAGATAAGTATACAGTTGCTTTTTTTGATATAGCAAATGATGTAGACGGGCACACAGTTGTTATTCCGAAAAATCATATAACCAATGTACTTGAGTGTGATGATGAAACACTATTTCATTTGATGAAGACCGTTAAGCTTGTTTCTAAGCATTATACAGATAATTGCGGATATCAGGGAGTGAATTTACTTAATGCCAGTGGTGAAGCTGCCCAGCAGTCCGTCCCCCATTTTCATGTTCATTTAATTCCGAGAAGAGCTGATGATGGGATTAATGCATGGCCTTTGTTCAAAGGAAGCACACAAGCACTTGATAAATTGTATGACATTCTGAAATACCGTTGAAGAAATTAAAATATTTAAGGAGATATAGAATCAAAATGGAGATCAAGGTTACTGATGAAATAAAAAAACAAGATGAAGATATTGTTTATCAAGGTTTATTGGAATATAATTCTGCTAGAATAGAAGATAAAAATCCGAAGGATTTAGGTGTTTATCTACAAGATGAAAAAGGTAACACAGTTGCTGGCCTAATAGGAAATACACATGGTAATTGGTTGTTTATTAAATATTTATGGGTAAGTGAAGAATTAAGAAGATGCAATATCGGAAGCAATCTTTTAAATAAGGCAGAACAAACAGCAAAAGAGAGAGGTTGCAAGTATTCATTTTTGGATACTTTTAGTTTTCAAGCACCTGAATTTTATAAAAAGCATGGTTACAAGGAAGTATTTACACTAGAGAACTTCCCTGTCACAGGAAGCCGTTATTATTTTACTAAAACTTTATAAATCCCAGGGAAGATATGGCGGATAAAAATATTTTAAAGAGTTTTAATAAAGGAGAAATGATTTTTTCTTGCAATCGTACTGAGTCTAAACACGAGATTATTTTATGATATATTTTAAGGGGAAAAGAATCATGGTAGTAAACAATATTGTAACAGACAGACTTATCATTATACCTATGACATATTCAATGGTATGTACTGTTTTAAGCGGTAGCACTGAGGAGTATGAAAAGCTAGGTGTTAAATTTAATGGCAAATGGCCACTTCAAGATACTTTAGATATTTTACATTTCATAAAAGATAATATGAAAAAGAATGATACTGACGGATTTGATGTATGGATGATCGTAAAAAAAGAAGACATGATTGTTATAGGAGATGCCGGCTTTAAAGGTGCACCAAATGAAAATGGAGAAATTGAAATAGGGTTTGGTTTAGTAAAAGAAGAGCAGAAAAAAGGATATGGGTACGAAGTAGCAAGTTCACTAATAAAATGGGCTTCACAAACAAACACAGTAAAGGTTATTAAGGCCGATTGTTTAATTGATAATATAGGTTCGATAAAACTATTGAAAAAGTGCGGAATGAATGAAATTCAAAGAGATAGTGAGTTTATATATTGGGAAAAAAGGATTATATAATTTATGCATCTGTAGCGGACACTATGGTTATTGACGAGGGAGTAAATAGGTGGAAATATGCGAACGGAACAGGAAATGTTTGATTTAATATTAGATGTTGCGAAAGCTGATGAACGTATCCGAGCAGTTTATATGAATGGTTCACGAGCGAATCCGAATATAAAAAAGGATAAATATCAGGATTATGACATTGTTTATGTTGTAACTGGAACTGAATCGTTCTTAATAGACAAGAGTTGGATTTCGGTTTTTGGGGAAATCGCAATGGTGCAGGAGCCTGATTCCAACGACTTTGGATGGGGAGAAAATACGGACTATAGTCGTTCGTATTGTTGGTTAATGCTTTTCAAAGACGGTAACCGTATTG
The DNA here is from genome assembly GCA_023436485.1 of Bacillota bacterium. Taxonomy (GTDB): domain Bacteria; phylum Bacillota; class Clostridia; order Acetivibrionales; family DSM-1351; genus Ruminiclostridium. Next base: position 15,237 of record JAEZIU010000115.1, read on the forward strand.
ATTTACATATACAAATTAAAGATGTAATGCATGAAGAATACACAACAGACAGTTTAACGGTACCACTCTTGGACAAGGATAACATTTTACCACAAATATCGCCAGCAAATGATAAAGGTTATTGGATACAAAAACCTAACAAGTCCAAATATGACGCCTGCTGCAATGAATTTTGGTGGTGTCTTAACAATGTTGCAAAGGGCATTGTACGAGATCAATTTCCATATGCTATGAGAATGTATAACGAAATAGTTCACAAAGAGCTTGACAGAATGATTGAGTGGTATGTCGGGACAAAAACTGAATTTTCTGTTTCGGTTGGAATGTGGGGGAAATATTTTAAAAAATATCTGCCTGCGGAGCTTTACCGGTTATATGCTAAAACTTATTCAAGCTATGAAATGCTTTGGGGGGCAATTTTTTCAGCTTGTGAACTTTTTCGTGCTGTTGCTTCTGATGTTGGAAGACACTTCGGATATGTTTATAACCAAAGCGACGATGATAATATGATGGAATATTTGATTAAAATGAAAAATAGTGAATCTTAAGAGTTGATAAAATATGGTTTAATTTTTTGAGGTTGTTATGAAAATTAAAGAGAGAGCAAAGGCACTAAAAAAAGATATTCCAGCAGTTTTTTTGGCATTGAATAAAAAAGAAACACCCTGGCTAGCAAGTATTTTAGGAATCATAACAATAGGGTATGCTTTGTCTCCAATTGACTTGATCCCTGATTTTATTCCTATTCTTGGATATCTTGATGATGTAATAATATTACCATTATTGGTAGCTGCAACGGTTAAGGCGATACCAAGAGAGTTATTTGAACAATGCCGGCTTGAAGCAGAGCAGTTATGGAAAGATGGGAAACCGAAAAGATGGTATTTTGCAATACCAATAATACTAATTTGGTTATTAATTATTGCTTTAATTATAAAAGCATTATTATAATTACGGATTAAATTAATAATAAAAATTTTGATGGCCAAGTTTTAGGAGTTGGAGGTAAGCATGACAAAACAAAAACACAGTGAAGCGAGAAAACTATATAATAATATATTAAAGTTCAGTACTCATGAGATTGCTGAAAAAATTGCTTATGATACAGAGTTAATACCATCATCAAGCAACAGCGAAAAATCAGAATGGGTAAAATATGTTTCTTCTGAACTTGAGAACCATTTCGAGGAACATACAATAAAGAGTATACGGATGGGTTGCTACTGCAATGAAAATGGAAAATTAGACGAATCCAAAGAATTCATCAGAAATATATATAAATCTTCAAACACTTTTCCAGATTTTGTTGATAAAATGAATGAATATGGAGCAGGGTGGTACATAGAAGATGGATTTTTATACACCAAATATTTTTCTTGCCCATGTCATATGCTTGAAAGTGTTGATGTTTTACCTACAAAAACCTGGTGTTATTGTACTGTTGGATATAATAAGCAAATTTTTGAATATGCTTTTGATTGTGAAGTTGAAATTGAATTATTGGAGAGCATTAAAACAGGAAGTAAGCAATGCCTAATGAAGGTTATCACACTTAATAAGGATATTATTACATAAAATAGGAACTTTAATTAAATGTCGTATTATGGTAAGTGTTATCTTTACTGTCGGTGTGTTAGCTGAGACATCTCTTCTTTTACATTGAACAATAAATACTCAACACTTCCATTTTCAGCAATTCCAGTTGAGGATAAAAAAGTTCAATTTAATATTAATTGTAGGGAGGAATAGTCAAAAGTTATGAATGAAATAGATATGTTTTGGGATAGGTTTTTGGAGAAAACAGGAAGAGAACGGAATACTAAATATTTTGAGGTTTTTCATTTTGAGCTTACGGAATATTGGGCAAACGAGTTATTGAAGTTAGTACTTGAAGGAACAAAACGAGCAACATCAAGCAGTTTGAAATACTTCGAAATAAAAGGCTTGGATTTGCCAAAAGCAGGGGACCTTAACATTGTAACAGATTGGAAGGGAGTACCAAAATGTATAATAGAAACATCAACTGTTACACTTATTCCCTTTAAAGACATGACTTATGATATATGTAAACGTGAAGGGGAAGATGAGTGTTTGGACACATGGCAAAAAGGCCATATTTCTTTTTTTGAGAGAGAGGGAAAAGAAGTAGGGTACGAATTTGATGAAGAAATGTTAATAGTATTTGAAGATTTTGAAGTCATTTATCGAGAATAGTCGTTCTTATTCTATTATCGCATATTCAGCAATGAAAATGCGATTTTTTGTGTTCACCCGGTATTTAACATCATCAATACTGGTAAAAATTAACAATATATTGATTATAAAGGAGCACAAATAGCATGGTAAAGATATTAAGCTTGAATATTGATGAAAACATTTTAAAAAAACGATAAAATTAATGTTTTCATTGGCGGGGGTCTTTCTCAGACTTCCGACAGTCCGATTATTCCCTATACAATGTTTGGTGCATTAGGACAAAAAATAGTTGCATCCAGAGAGGGGAAAAGGTTTTTACTCAATATAAACTGCATCTTATATTTTTATTCCGAGGGCAACGAAGTAAAAATGGTTGCTGATAATAATTTTGCTTATTATGTGGGGCATACGCTTCAATTCTGGGAGGAAAAACTTTTAGCAGAGAGCTTTTTTCGATGTCACAAGGGATTTCTTGTAAATATAAACAATGTAATAGAAATAGTTCCTTACTTTAATTCAACTTTAGCATTAAAGTTCAAAGATAACAAAAATATTATTCCTGTAGGGAGAAAATATTTAAAGGATTTCAAGGAGGCAATAAGCTGGTAACCACCGGCTTATTTTTTTATATTCAAATTTTTGTACTTCATAACGTCAAATTTGCATTTCATCATTAACAGTCATATATGTTTTAAGAAATCACAAATACTGTTTTTGTACCAGATGGTAAGACCAATAGAATCAGTACAAATATTAATAGTTAAAAGGAGGAAATTACAATGCCGGATTTAAAGGTAAAGGACCCGAATTCATTACAGGTAGAAATAGAAGGTAGGGTATACGATCTAAGCAAAATACCGGAGTACAAGGACTTGCTAGTTCAGAAAGAAGTTGCTAATGTGTTAAATCAGTTAAGTCTCAAGGATATAACTGAGAATCTGTATCTTACGGTTGAATTGTTTTACGTTGCTTACAACGGTGTTGCTGGTGCAAGAGGAGGCACAATACAGGCAGAGATTGCATCCATTCAAAGTGATTTGGCATTACTTTGCAATGAGTGTGTAGAGACAATGACCAGTTTCAAGGAGGAAACAGGTAACATTCTATCTTTACTGTGCGATATGTACAGATGGCTTACACAAGGGAAGGAGAGCATGGCAATAAAAAAACTTGCTCATTGTTCTGAATCATCTGCAACAATGTCAGCAGCAGCAAAGCGTCTGGCTGAAAAGTTCAAAGAACTGCAAATAAGGTCAACGAAAGCACGCTCAAATACTATTGAAGAAGAAGCAAGTGAGAATGATAAGAAATTGGCAGCTGAAAAAGCTGAAAGAGAGTTGAGAGCTAAACAGGAAGCTGAAAAGACCAACCAACAGGAGCTGGTGGCTCAAATCGGTGATATCCAGCAAAAATATAACGAGGCAAAAGCAAGGGAAGAGAAGGAAGCCACAAAATCACTTATATTAGGAATTACCAATGCTATTGCCACTTCCGTAAGTGCCGGACTTGGCGCATTTGCCGCCGCAAAAAATCCTGTTTCTACTGCTATATCTGGAACCGTATCCAACATGGAATTATCCAAGGCACAGAAGGAAGCAAATGATAAAAAAACTCAATCAGATAAAGCACAGCAAGACCTGCTGACTGCAAAGGATGATCAAACTAAGAAGAAAAACCGTGTAGACGGTCTTACAACAGAAATTGCAGCACTTAATAAACAGATTTCAGAGAATGAGAAAAACCAAGAGGCTCTGGCAAAGCTAAAACCACAGCTTGAGACCAAAAACGGAGAACTTACAAAAGCAAAAGATGAGTTAAAAGCAGCAGACAGCAAGGTAGAAGAACTTCAAAAAGTATCAGATAATTCTACAGCTGCTTATACAGCTGCGGCAACTTCACTTCAGAATTTGGCAAAAAGTACCGGACAATTGTCTCAGGCAGCAGCAAATGCAGAAGAATCCATCCATGCTGAAAAAATGAGCTATCTTAATCAGAAACTAAATCTTGAAAAACAAAAAAGAGAATCTCTTGTGGCATTGGCGCAGTATGCAGAAACGGTCAAGAATTTAAAAGCCGATGAGAGTATGGCTACAGTATCCGTAAATTCTTTGCACGCTGCTGTTGAAGCACTGGGGAAAATCATTGCAACCCTTACAAATGCAAGTTTATTCTGGGATCAGATGTCGTCCTTCTGCAAAAAAATGACCGAACAAGGTTTTCAGCAAGATATAAAGGATTTGATTGCACCGGATTCCGGAGTAAGTGAGAAGGAAAGAATTGATAAATATAAATCATTCGAGTTTATGAGGAAATTTTTGGGATATATGTGCCAGTGGGTAGCCATAAATGGTTTGTCCGGCGAATATCTGATTACTGCCGGTGAAGCACAGAAAAAAGCCGTTGAATACCTGAAACAGTCTCCCACAATTGAAGAAGCATTAAAAAAGGCACCCGAATTGGCTAAAAAAATGGAACTGATGCTTAACAAGAACTTGCTGGAATCTGGAAAAGCCATTGCTGACCTGGAACAGCAGAAAGCACTTATTGAAAACAAAAAAAGTTAAAGGAAGGTGTAGCATGAATACAATTCAGAAGAATAACTTTACTACACTAATTGAAGTATTAAAGAAATCAGTAGATGAGCTTAACCAACAAAAAAAAGAAGAAGCCATGAAGACAATAAAGAGCATTTCGGGAAATATTCAATTTTTAAATGATACTTCTAAAAAACTCAAGTCATCAGCCGAGAAGGAACAACACAATATTTCTGTTACTATTTCTGAGATTATTAAAAGTGAAGCAGCTATAAGGGATAGTTACCTCAGCACACAAAAAAGCATAGATGCTATAAATGTTTCTATCAGTACTAATTCCGTTAAAAAGGCTGAAATATTAAAACAGATTGACTCATTCAGAAAAGAGTTAAATGATGATGAGAGGTTGCTTAGGGAGCATCAGAGAAAGCTGGATGAACTAAATGACACCTCTGCCTTAAGTATTATAAGGTCGATTCTCTCCCTTGGACTGGACAGAGCCATTATGGGAGTACAGTGTTTGATTAATAATGATACAGGACGTATACAAGAACTGCATAAACAAATTGAGAGATTTAATGGACTTCTCAACAATAATTCATTGGAAATACAAAAAGAGGACGAATTGTTAAAAGGCTTAGGTGAGAGTAAAAGGGCATATGAAGTGAGCCTTGCCCAACTTAAGGAGAAGGAAAATATCCTGAACACAAATGAGCAGTTATCCAGAAACAATCTGGCTTTTATTACAAACGCGGCACTTTTTTATGGCAGATTGTCTGTAATGCTGGAACAAATAGATCATAGAATAGACGATGTTGTTGATATTGTGGCCGAATTAAACGACAAAAAACCTACAATAATTGATTTTGACAGCTCCGGAACAAGTATGGTTTCTCTCAGGGAGGCAATGGTCAAATATGATAAAGTCCTTGAAACCAGCGGTATCGCTTGAAAATAGTTTTAGTAACCACTTAATTAAAAGAAAGGATACGAGATAAGCTATGGGTATGTTAAAGAAAAGAATAGAACAATCGATTTCAAATGGATTACAACTGGTAGAATGTAATCAGAAAAGCAGCTTGATTGCCAACTTCGGTGGTTTCCAGATGAAAGATTTTCCTGGTTACTGCCTTGCAGTAACAGGTCAATGGCTTAGTAACCCTGAATATATAAAGGGTCATATAAACGAGACAAGGTTTCAAACAGATACAATACAAATACAGCGGGAATATGAAAAAGCAGAAATAAGTGGTGCTGATTTTTTAGCAAGGAAATTTCCCAATTTGGTTAATCTCGTTAAAAAAGAAGTATGTCCTCTCACGGCAGAGAGGCTATATAATGAAATAATTTATCTTGAAGGTAAACTCTTGACATCAGGCTATATAATGATTGCTTTATGGGACTCCACCGATTCTGGACATGCAATTGGAGTTATTATAGACAATGGGAAATACCATTTTTTTGATGCAAACGAATGTTTTTGTACAATGGATAATGCACAAGTATTCTGGGATTTCATTTACCAATACGTAACACAGCCGGAATACGGATTGTTACAGCAAAGGTATAACAGTTTCCAGGTTGCATTATATAACCATCAACCATAAAATACTCCGGCTGTACGGGATGAGCCTGCGAAAGCGGAAGATAGCCGGTACAGCCGGAATAATTTAGTCTGGTAAATAAAAGAGGTGAAAACTAAAATGCCCGGTGTTAGATTCAAATACCCTGACGAAAAAAGTGTATTCCCTAAACTTGTCTCGGCTATAAATAATTTATGTGCTGAAAAGGGGAAAAGCTGCACCTGTACCTCAGGCTACAGAAGCTTGGACAAGCAAAAGCTTATTAACGCACAGAAGCTAAAAGAGAGTAAAGACAACTATCAGAAGCCAAACGGGGCTGTTTACAACAAACAAGGCCAGTGTATAGCGGCAGAGTATGGTAAGAGTAACCACTGCTACTGTATTGCAATGGATATTTCGGATGTATGGTTTAAAGCACTTACTAATAAGGAAATAGAAAAATTCGGGTTGGTGAAGCCAATGAGCTATGAACCCTGGCATGTGCAGTTGATTGAACATACGGGACTTTCCCTATCTCAAAAAATTGCAATAAAGGAAAGTGTATTGGGTATAAAAAGGAGTTGAATAATATGGATGAGTTTTACAGTTGGGATTATCTGAGCTCTTTTACGGGTATAGTTGCCTGTGTAACCCTTATTATACAGTTTACAAAGGTATCTCTTGATAAAGTATGGAAAATTCCCACAAGATTTGTCGTTTGGGTGTTATCCTATATCCTGCTGGTTCTTGTCAGCTGGTTTACCACAGGTGTAACAGCAAACGTACTTTTAATGAGTGCTTTAAATGCAATTGTTGTGACTTTGGCTTCAATGGGTGCATATGAAGCGACTTTTAGTAAAGTTGAGGAGAAGAGTAGACAATAAAAAACTGAATTTCATTATGTTAAATCTCTTGTAACAGTTATTAACTGTTACAAGAGATTTTTTAATAACCATTTATGTTAACATGTTCAATAATTATCATAAATTGACAGTATAGGTTTTATATGCTAAACTTATGGAGGTTTAATCTGTTAAACCATAATTTATTTATAAAACGCTTTTGAAAAAGGTATTAAGGTTGATTCGGGGCTAAATCCCCGGATTACACTTAAATACAAAATTATTCAATTAAGGGAGGAACGTAAAATGAAAAAGTTTTTTGCTTGCTTGCTTGTTTTGGCTATGATTGTTTCAATTATACCAATAAATATTGCAAGTGCGGCTACAGGTGGATATTACGCCACTGGAACCTATAGGGACGTCTTCGTTGAAACAGGAAGGACAGAGGCTCAGGTTCAAGATAAGCTGTCTACTATGTACGATAAGTTTTTCAAAGGAGACACTAATAGTCAAAGGTTATTTTATGAATCAGGAACCGACGAGGCATACATAAGGGATACCGGAAACGGTGATGTACGTTCGGAAGGTATGTCCTACGGTATGATGATTTGTGTACAATTGGATAAAAAGAAGGAATTTGATATGCTGTGGAAATGGGCTAGAAACCACATGTATCAAACCTCCGGTCAATTTAAGGGATTTTTTGCATGGCAGTGTAACTATGATGGAGGTATAATAGATAGCACACCTGCTTCTGACGGTGACGAATACTTTGCTATGTCTCTTCTATTTGCTGCACGCAGATGGGGGAACGGAACAGGTATATACAACTATGAAGCAGAAGCACAGACTATATTGGATGCAATGCTTCACCAGTCAGATGACGGTGTTGGATATAACTTGATCAATAAAAACGCTAATCAAGTTGTTTTCTGCCCAAGTGCAGGAAATTATGATTTTACAGATCCGTCATATCATCTCCCTGCATTCTACGAATTGTGGGCACTGTGGGGACCTGAAAGAGACAGGGCTACTTGGAGTACGGTAGCTGCTAAGAGCAGAGAATTCTTTAAAAAGTCTACCAATTCAACAACAGGTTTGAACCCTGACTATGCAAATTTCGATGGTTCAGCAAAAGAAGTTTCATGGAGCTCAGGTCATGGAGATTTTAGATTTGACGCATGGAGAGCTGTTCAAAATTCTTGCGTAGACTATGCTTGGTGGCAAAAAGACAGTTGGCCTGCAACTACTTTTGCACCTAAAATTCAGGCTTTCTTCAAAAACCAAGGTTTATCCTCTTATGGTAACCAGTATACATTATCCGGTTCAAAACTGAGCAGTGATCATTCTCCGGGATTGGTAGCTATGAATGCCGTAACATCACTGGCACAAGATGCAACAACTGCTAAGGCTTTTGTTGATGAATTATGGAATACTTCTGTTCCATCAGGTCAATACCGTTATTACGATGGAATGCTTTATATGCTTGGAATGCTTCATGTAAGTGGAAATTTCAAGATTTGGGGTGCAGAAACTCCAGAACCTCCTGTAACACGTGGTGATATTAACAACGATACTGTTGTCGATTCTGTTGACTTTGCTTTGCTGAAGTCTTATCTCCTGGGTAAGACAACTACATTGCCTAATTTGGAAGCAGCAGACACTAATGGTGACGGTACTGTTGATGCAATGGATTTTGCTGTATTAAAGCAATATCTTTTAGGTTTGGTTAAAACTCTATAATCACCTTACATATTAATTTTTACAGGACAGACCCATCGTGGGTCTGCCCTGTAAATTTTTATGCCCAAACAGCTTATTTGACAGACTTGGTGTAGTAAATTAAACTAAAAACTAGATTCAGTTTAATTCACTACACCGAGGTAATATAATGGATGAAATTAAAATATTTGATGCAGAATTACGATTTATGAACATTATCTGGAACAATGAACCTATAAAAAGTACCGAACTGGTTATTATTTCAAGCGAGGAACTGGGATGGAAAAAATCAACCACATATACGGTCATAAGAAGGCTTTGCGAGAGAGGCATAATTAAAAACAAGAACACGAAAATAGAATCACTGGTAAAGCGGGAGCAGGTAATGAGATCTGAAACACAGGAGCATATAGAGAAGATTTATTCCGGCTCTCTGAAGCTGTTTTTAACCACTTTTTTAAAAAGAAAAAAATTAAGCAAGGATGAAGTAGATGAACTAAGAAAAATAGTTGATGAAAACAGTTGAAAAATAAAATTTTCATTGACATTTAACATTTTAGCATGATACACTAAATAATTATAAGTTAAAAAAGGGCGGAGCTAATATGTTGAATATTCAGTTTATAAAACTGAATAATGGGTACAATATTTAGCACTTGTGGCTATGACAAAAAATCATAGGTGCAAGTGCTAAGACTTGTACCTGTGTGATACTGTAATAGTAAGAATCACATTGGTGAATTTTAGAAAAATTTACATGTGGTTCTTTTTTTTATATACAGAAAGGGTGTGGTAATATTTGGCATAAAAACAATGCCTGCATGAAAACACAAGAATTATAATTGAATTTTATGGCGATGACGAAGAGAAGTAGCGTGAATTATCGTTCTCAGTGAGTGGGAGATAGTGAGAACCCCATAAAGTGAATTTGCGTGAATAACACTTTAGCAGCTGCAAGCTGAACGTCATACAAGAAATCTTGTATGGTAAGTAGGGGAGCCGTAGGCTGTGCGAAAAACAGCAAGGTTTTTTGAACCGTTGAGTGACTGTTAGTCAGTAATTCAGGTGGTACCGCGGACATTATGTGTTCGTCCTGGACTTTTTAGTTTTGGATGAGCATTTTTTTATGCTCAAATATTGATTATAAGGAGAAAACTTATGAACACATCAAATATATATCGGAACAGGACATTGGATAAAATCAGTGAAGGTGATGTTGGTTGGGGATTAAAAATAGCAGGATGGGTTGAGAACATCAGGGATCACGGAGGAGTTTCCTTTATAGATCTTAGAGATATGTACGGCGTAATGCAGGTTGTAATGCGAGACAAAAACCTTTTGGCCGGAATCAACAAAGAAGACTGTATATGCGTCGAGGGTAAAATTGAAATTCGTGACGAAGAAACATATAACCCTAAAATCCCTACGGGGACAATTGAAATGGAAGCACAATCCGTTGAAGTACTTGGCAAGGTATACAGCCAGCTGCCTTTTGAAATAATGACTTCAAAGGAAATACGTGAAGATTTACGTCTTAAATACCGTTATCTTGACTTGCGTAATAAGAAGGTCAAAGACAATATAATATTCAGATCGGAAGTTATTAGCTTTTTAAGACAGAAGATGACTGAAATGGGATTTTTGGAAATCCAGACTCCTATTCTCTGTGCTTCATCACCTGAGGGTGCGAGAGATTATATAGTCCCATCACGTAAATATAAAGGAAAGTTCTACGCACTTCCACAGGCTCCCCAGCAATACAAGCAGCTTTTAATGGTATCCGGTTTTGACAAGTATTTTCAGATCGCACCCTGCTTCCGTGACGAGGATGCCCGTGCCGATCGCTCACCGGGCGAATTTTATCAGCTGGACTTTGAAATGAGCTTTGCCACACAGGAAGATGTATTCCGGGTTGGAGAAGAAGTGCTGACAGCTGCATTTAAGAAGTTTGCTCCTGAAGGCAGTGTGGTAACAGAAACACCATATCCTATCATAAGCTATAAACAGGCAATGCTTGAATTCGGAACTGATAAACCGGACTTGAGAAATCCCCTAAGAATAGTAGATGTAACTGATTTCTTCCACAAATGTACCTTTAAACCATTCCACAACAAAACAGTTCGTGCAATCAAGGTACATGCTGAAATGTCAAAAGGATTTCATGAAAAGTTGTTGGAATTTGCTACTTCAATTGGCATGGGTGGTCTGGGATATCTCGAAGTAAATGACGATATGACATATAAGGGGCCTATCGATAAATTTATCCCTGATGATATTAAAAATGAGATTGCACAAATTGCGGGGCTCAATCCGGGAGATACAATTTTCTTTATAGCAGATAAAGAAGAACGTGCAGCACTTTTGGCAGGTCAGATTCGTACAGAACTTGGTACTCGCCTTGATATTTGTGAAAAAAATGCATACCGCTTCTGCTTTGTTAATGATTTCCCTATGTATGAGTATGACAAAGAAGAAGAGAAGATTATATTCACACATAACCCGTTCTCGATGCCCCAAGGCGGACTGGAAGCACTTAATAGCAAAAACCCGTTGGAGATTCTTGCATATCAATATGATATAGTTTGTAACGGCATTGAACTTTCCTCAGGTGCAGTTAGAAACCACAACCTGGATATAATGGTCAAAGCTTTTGAAATTGCAGGTTATACAGAGGAAGACCTACAGCAGAAATTCGGTGCATTGTACAATGCATTTCAGTATGGCGCACCTCCTCATGCCGGAATGGCTCCGGGTGTTGACCGAATGATTATGCTACTGAGAAACGAGGAAAATATCAGGGAGGTTATCCCATTCCCACTGAACGGTAACGCTCAGGACATGATGTGCTGTGCTCCCAATGAAGTAACAGAAAAACAGCTTCGTGACGTCCATATAAAAATTAGATAGAAGTATTTTAAACACAGCTATATAAGGTATACAGTATAACATTAATAAATAGTTGGTTCTGGTAATCCGGTTTATTAATGTTATACACATACCTTTTTTATTTTGCTTTAATAATAGTGCATATTGTGTCCAGAAAAGCTTTAAGGGACATATTTCTGTCGCTTGTAAACCACATTCTGAAAGCACCCACAAGGCCAGAAGTGTAGAATTCAAGCACGTATATATTATTGAAGTTTGATGGACAAGATGAGTATTTTGTCAATACATTTTTAATAAAGATTTGCAGCTTTTTTTCAAAACCTGTATTACTGCTGTCACTAAAAAATCTCGTAAGAAAATCATGGTACTCATCAAACAAAGCTACTACTTTTTCTAGGAAAGTATCGTCAGAAGTACTTTCTGCCTCAGATATAAGTATATGTAATTTTAATTCAAAATCAGATACTATTCTATTTTCAAGACAATCAAGAGCATCATATATATCTTGAAAGTAATCATAAAAGGTAATTCTATTATATCCGGCTGTATCTGTAATCTTTTTAATTGTAATTTTTTCAATATCATGATTCCTATATAATTTCCAGAATGCATCCAACAAAATTTCTAGGGTAAATTGTCTACTTTTTGATACTTTAATCATAGTTTACCTCAAAAACATACATTTGGTACTTTATTGTATGTTG
>JAEZIU010000116.1 GCA_023436485.1 Bacillota bacterium
TTGTTGCTGCACATGTCGCATTCCATACAGGATTCTTTTTAGTATAAAAGAAGAATATGTCCCAACTCTTTCCTCTCAGCACATGCTTACTCATATAAAAGAAGAAATCCACCGTAAATGCTGATAAGTTCTCATCCAAAATCTCGTTTTCAGATAAACAAAAACAATTCATAACTAATTGTATCTCTATATGGTTAGTAGTTAACCAATCGTATAGCTTCATATATGAACTTTCATCCAATAAATTTAACTCTAATTCATATGGATTGATTTGCCTGAACTCATTCCCCGGATGAATTTGTATTATATTGTCTCCCAAACTTTGGAATACTCTTTCCTTTATAAAATCTTTATGGCAGAAAACTAAAGCACCTTCAAGCTTCTTTATTTTTGTTCCGGTTTTCTGCAGCTCTTGTTCTTCCCAGTTTTCAATGCAGTATATGCTTTCTGCCATATCTTCAATTTGCGAGGAATAAAAATTATCAGCGTTATTCAGTTCTTCAACAATTTCAAAAAGTCTATTTTTGCTCATTTGATTCTCCATTCTAATTATTGTTGTTGATAATTTTTTGAACTACATAATCCTGGATTACAACATTTATATTTCCGTATAAATCCATAATAAAAATATCGTAGCTGTCCGACTTATTGCTTGTCTTTTTTCTCATTGAAAGGATAAAACCTCTTTCCATAGGCTTGTTAACAACAGTGAGCTTTTCCATATAAAATGGTACTCTGATTTGCCCACTATTAAATCCAGCTGATATATTACCTACAACACTTTGGAATGCCGCATCTAATATTCGGGGATTCAATACATATTCCTCTTCAGTATCATCATTCTCTATTACATATTGAACAACTGAGTAATCATTGGCACACCACATTGCGTTTATCGTTTGAAATGTTCTTCCAAATCTCATATTAGCAGCTTCAAACTGTCGGTATACGTAATCTCTGCTGTAAGGTTTTTCACATGCGTCAATGAGGGCAGCGATATCCGGTTCTTCAAATATTGCATCATTGTTTGAGACAGTTCCTTTAGCAAGCAATTTATTTGAGTTTATACTTACAGTATTAATGCTATCCTTTTTATCTATTGATATGGATAGCTCAATTGGTTCCGAACCGGCTTCAAAATTACCTAACCAAAACATATCCTGTATGCAATTAAACTGTTTTTCTTCTGATGTACAAGCAGCCTTAAGAATTATTTCTGAATAAACCGCACCTGGCAGTATCATCTTTCCATCTACTATATGATCTCTCAGAAAAACATCCCTATCTGAAAATTCAATAGTTTGCTGTGCTCCGGAACCTTCTTTCTTTTCGTCGTCTTTAAATGAAGCTTCTTGGCTTATATCTGTCTCAGTCGTTGTTAAAGAATAATATTCAGGAATCCAATATTTCTCTTTCTTAAACGGATATGTTGGTGCATGTATTTTTCTTGGTTTTTCTAAAGAATAAAGCTGATTCCAATCAACATCAATTCCATAACACCACATCTGCGTTAAATCCTTTATTTGCCCGGTTCCAATCATATGATTGGTCAATTCTGCCTCAGAACCTTTTTCACATTTCTCCTTACACCAGGAAGAATGTTTAGCAATATTCTCGCATAGAATATACCTTTCATCTCCCTGATTATTAATTACTTTACCAATCATCTCCACTAGCTCGGACAGGGAGGCTATATTAATAGCACAACGGCAATTAAACCTATCCCGTCCCACTTGGAATGTATAACATAATCGTTGAAGCATAATATTATCTTGCGTATCAATCCCTGTTCTCATTTTGAGGATATTATCTAAGACCAATTTCAGATACACTTTTAATCTGTCTACATTATGAGCTGATATAGTAAATACAAAATTATCTTTACTTTTTGACTCCAATAACTCGACCCATTGATTTTCATATTCTTCAAGGACAACATGGGCATTTACTCCACCTATACCGAATGCACTAATTCCTGCTCTTCTTGGCAAATATTCATTATCCACTGCATTATAATATGGAACATATTCTGTAAGCTCACAATTAACATAAAACGGAGAATTCTTTAAGTCTATATAAGGGTTAAGTGTTTTAAAATTTATTGTTGGAGCTATCTTTTTATTTTGCAATGATTTAACAGCCTTAATAACGCTGGCAATTCCTGATGCCGCCTCTAAATGTCCAATATTAGTCTTAACAGAACTCAATGCACAAGCATTTGTCTTTACAATATGTTGACCGCTAATTGATGATTCAGCAAATGCCTTCTTTAATCCATCTATTTCAATGGGGTCACCTAATTTTGTTCCGGTACCATGTGCTTCTATATAAGTAACTGTACTCATACTAATTCCGGCATTATCATAAGCTTTCTTAATTACACTCGCTTGCGCTTCTGCATTTGGTACGGTAAGTCCTGTAGATTTACCCGCATGTTGTATTGCACTTCCACATATTGTTGCATATATGCTGTCTCCATCTGCTATTGCATCCTGCAAACGCTTTATCAGGATAACACCTACCCCTTCACCCCGAGCATATCCATCTGCAAATTCATCAAATGTTCTACATTTCCCTGTTGGTGATAAAGCCTTTGAAAGACATTCATACACATATGTATTGGGTGATAGAATCAAATTAACGCCACCGGCAAATGCCATTTTACTTTCACCATTTTTTAAGGTTTCAATTGCTCTGTGAATAGCAAGTAAGGAGCTGGAACAGGCCGAATCACAAGGTTCGCTTTTTCCTGTAGTTTCCAGCACAAAAGATACCCTGTTTGCAACCATGGAATGGGTCAGTACTGTTGGTATTTTTCTCTGTACAAGAAGCTCACCATAATCTGCATTTGATATTCCTATAAAAATAGAAGTATCTGTTCCCTTTAAATCTCTTGAACTATATCCTGCATCCTCCATAGCTTTCCATGTGTGTTCCAATATTAATCTTTGCTGTGGATCCATTATAGCTGCATCAAGTGGTGATATTTTAAAGAATTTTGCATCGAAGCAATCTACATTTTCAATAAATCCTCCAGAGTGAGTATAAATGTTATATGCTCCATAATCGCTGTTGCCATCATACTCTTTCCAGTCCCATCTGTCAGAAGGAATATCTGTAATTAAATCTCTTCCTTGGCATATGTTATCCCAAAATTTGTCGATGTCTGAACTTCCCGGAAATGCACCACTCATTCCGATAATGGCATACTTGTCCGAATATTCATTAACCTGATAATTACTGTCGACATTAGAAAAGACCGTTGTAAAATCATAGACCGGATATGCCTGACGACTTACGCTATCATGACATATCGGTTTATAAGCCTCTTTTACATGAGTATACTTTTCCAGAATATGTTCAACAATATTGTTAACGGTATTTCTTTCAAAGAAAAGCACCGGATTTGTATCTATATTCAATTTCTCATTTATAGCATTGGACAATTCTGTAAATGTAATCGAATCATATCCATACTCTAGCAAACTTGTATCCGGATCAATATTCCTTCTCAATTTTAAAGTCTGAGCACAAATATTTATTATTGTTTCAGTTATACTATTTTCTTGAACAAGTTCAATAGTTTCTTGTTCATCTCTTTGGTTTTCAACCAAATACGCATCTTCGGTGGATACTTTTCTGCCAACATCACCATTTACCGCTAATATGGTGTAATTACTAATCCGAGCCAGCATATTGCAAGCTTCGCTAAAATATTCTACTGTGTACTTCCACTCAGAAGGGTTTTGTGTTTTTCCTGATTCAGCAATAACATGGATATATTTTATAGCTGTCCCTTTTTCAAAAAATTCTATATTCTCAGTCACAAAGGGCATAAAAATCGTCTCTGAATCTGCTCCCATTTTATACGCAAGTGCAACAACACTTTGAAATCCCGCATCCAGCAACGTTGGATGGTAATTAAAATCTTTTCTTGTTGCATCTAAAATGTCAACTATACCGGCTTCGGCAAATGCCTCTTTATCTCTGAAAAAGAAGGATTTTATTCCTTTAAATCTATAACCAAAGCAAGAATTCAGCCGTTCTAAATGGCTGTAATATTCCTCTGCCTCGTGTTTTCCTCCTGTCATTCTACTAATACAATCCGCAGCATTCAGCTTTTTGTTAGGAAGTACGGCTTGCTTACCTAATACAATATTACACTGAGCATAAACAATTTCACGTGGCACATCACTGAATACTTGTGCAGAAACCATTTCACGCTGCAGCATAAAACGAACTTTTAATACTCTTTTTTCCTCTCTTACAACAAATGGCCTCATAAGCACTAAGTTTGTAATACCAATTACATTATGACCTTTACTGGAGGCTATAATGCCTTGATAAATCATTTCTATATATGCCACTGCAGGTAAAATTCCAAGATGGTCTTTTATAAAAAATTCTTCCCCGGTAAACAATTTTGAAAAACAAACATTGCCTAAAGTTGATATATTCGCATCAATCAGACTTGAAACTTTCGCTACCCTCTCTTGGATACTATCAATATTTTCTGTTTCATCTGTAATCCAGAAACGTTCTTTTTCAAATTCATAACACGGCAAATCAACTTTATTAAACTGACTATTTTCTCCATACAATTCTTTCCAATTAATGTCGGCTCCGATAGTCCATAAATAAGCTAATTTCTTCATATCTTTTTCTTGATATATGGCATTTATAAAACTTTTTCCGGCCTTGCCGCTATATAAACTTTTATCCAAAGTATTTAATTTAGTATCCTTATTATCATAAACGCCATCGATTAATTTTCCTTGACAATATTCTTTTATTTGTTCCTTTAATTCAGAAATGGAATTACATACAAATGATACTTTATTATTAAAACACTCCCTTTTTAGCTTAAGCATCATACTGGTATCATATAATGGTGCTTCCGGATTCTCATTTAACCAATTTAAAAATTTAACCAAATATTGCGTTAGTGCTATCTCAGATTTTGCTGATATATTTATAATATAAGGGCTTTCCGTATAATAATTATGTAATGTATCGGCTGAGTATTCTTCTATAATTGCAGATGCATAAGAGCCTCCTGCACTAATTGAATTAATCAGCACCCTTCTTGTATAATCACTTTTTTCAAAGTCTTTTGCTTCTGAAGTAATAAAAAATGGTGAATTTTCAATATCTATTTCAGGATTAATTTTATCTGCTAACAAAGTAGGAACAATTTTATTATGCTTAAACTGCAATAAAGACTTAATTACTGCAATTAAACCTGATGCTGATTCCAAATGACCTATATATGGCTTAACAGAACCAATTGCACATCTTCTCCCTGGAATATTATTCTTTTTAAATGCACTGCTTAATGCCCGGAATTCCATTGGATCACCGATAGTGCTGCCTGTTGTGCCCATCTCTATGTAATCAATAGTATTCAGCCCAACCTCAGCTTCACGTGCTACTTTTTCAATAAGTTCTTCTTGAAGTTCTGAGCTTGGTGCAAAAAAAGTGATTGTTTGCCCCGAATGATTAACGGCAGTACCTTTAATAACTCCATATATCTTGTCATTATCTTCTTTTGCCTTTTCCAATGGTTTGATTAAAATAGTAGCAACGCCTTCACCCGGAATAAAGCCGTCAGAATCCTCTCCAAGAAAAGTATATTCATTATTAGAGGAAAGCAGCCTTAATTTACTGGCTCCTATATAAGAGGTTGGATGGCTGTATAGATTTACACCACCAACAACAGCTATACTACTTTCACCATTTACTATACTTTTACAAGCCAGATGCAATGCGGTCATAGATGAGGAACAGCCTGTATCAACCGGTATGCTTGGCCCGGTGAAATCATAAATATGTGATATTCTATTTGCGAAAGCCCATTGCCATGAGGATGGTATTGTATAGTTCCCTTTACTCCACTCATTTACAGCACTTAACGCATATGAGTGATTGGTTGCACCTATAAATACACCAACACCAGGCTGGTTATGTTTCCTATATTTTCTTTTCAGCTCACCCCTAGTATATCCTGCATCTTCTAACAGCCGCCATACTGATTCTAAGAGTATTCTCTCTTGAGGATCCATTATTTCAGCTTCTATTGGTGAGATATTGAAAAACATAGCATCAAAACAATCTGCATCCTCCAAAAATGCTCCATATTTACAATAAGATTTTCCATAAACAGTATCATTAATATTTGAGCTATAAATTTTGTCATGATCCCATTTTGCTTTGGGAACCTCAGTAATTGACACCTTTTTCTTAATAATATTATTCCAAAACTCGCTTACGTCTTTTGCACCGGATACTCTTAAATCTACGCCGATTATAGCAATATCTCTATTTGGGGCCGGAACTTTACTATTACTATGGGCACTTACCGCCTCTTTCAAAATCTCTTCTTTTTTTACTTTTATAGGCTCTGCCTTCTTTTGCGTCTGTTTCACTTTAGTTATGTTCTTATCGGAATAAATTTGATTCTCTATCATATAATTGGTTAACTCTGTCAAGTTGTTTTTTTCATACATAATTGTTTTAGGCATACTGATCCCGTCTTTTTCAAAACAAGTATGTATCTTTTCAACTAATATTGAGTCTAAACCTATCTCAGTAAATGAGGTATCATCCGTCAGGCTGTTCTTATCAACTCCGGTTACCTGGCAAAATGTATTTTCCAAGTACTTTCGTATTCTTTGGTATTCATTTTGCTTGTTATTTTGTTTACCAAATTTTTCATCTATAAAGCTTCTGTGGTTCTCTATAATATAATTACTTAAATCTCTACTTGTTTTCTTTTCATAAAGAATTGTTGAAGGTAAATGAAGCGAATCACTTTCAAAATAATTAGTAAGCCTTTCAATCATAATAGAATCTAATCCAAATTCATCAAAGGAACAATCCTCAGCCAGTGTTTCAACATCAATACCGGCCACTTCCGTCAGGGCTTTTGAAATATATTTGCTAACTATGTCATAAAGCTCACCGTCCCAATTATCTTGTACCAAATTCGCATCCGCTATAATATCATTGTCATCTTCATCATTTAATGGTAATAGTGTCTCTGCAATGGTTTCTTGTTTATCACACAGGGGAGCAAGCATTTTCTCAATACGATTATTTTGTCCATATAATATAATACTTCTGGGAATTTTGTTGTCTATTATAGTATCCATTACTAATAACGCTGTAGCGGTTAACAATGGAACCATTCCGGTTGCATTTATCATCAATTGTATTCTGTCATCGCCCACCTGCATTCCGCCATCTTTCCAGAGGGGCCAATTGACGGAATAAACTTTAGTATCCACCCCATTATTTGCTTCGTACTCAGCATAATTGTCAAGAAAAGCATTTGCAAAGCCATAATCACTTTGTCCCATATTACCGGTAACAGAGGCTAGTGATGAAAACAACATAACAAATTCAACGTTCAGTTTCTTTGCAGCATTAATAATATTGATTGTTCCTTTTATTTTAGGTTCCAGTACTTTTTTTACATTTTCCTGCTGCTTATTTAACGCTAAAGAGTCTTTAACAATTCCTGCAGTATGATAAATTCCATGAATTATTCCGTACTGTTTGTTTAAAGAGTTTAACAGTTTGGATACTTGCGAGGCATGTAAAATATTGCATTTTTTGTAAGTAACGATTTCAGCATTACTGTTAAAACTGCTGAGCATATCTTCTTCTTCATTTGTCATAGCTCTTCTACCAACTAAAACAATGTTAGTGGCACCACAACTGGCCAAATGACTTGCTATGCTTTGTCCTATCTTACCTAACCCACCGACTATAATATAACAGCCTCTTTGCTTTACAATATTGCCAGTCGTATAGTTTGGTAATACTCTTTCTATTACATTGACCTCTCTGAATCCATTGCAATAAGATATTTCTAAATAATCACCCATTGAACAGAACTCTTGTTCCATCAATGAAGCCTCTTCATTTATATCTGAAATATCTCCTACATCAATTGATTTGCATAGAACTTTGCTATTCTCAATACAATAATTTCTAAACAAACCGGATATAGAATTTAACAAGATTTTTTTCTTATCTTCTTTTGTTGAATAAATGTATTCAATATTTATTTCCTTAACATTTTTTAGCTTAGAGAGCATTTTTATTAGTGTATATACTTGCTCTGTAAGCCCCTCTAAAACTTCAGATATTTGTTCACTTGAGTCCCCAAGCTCTAAATTTGAATTGTCTATTACAACGGATAGTATTGATTCATCATAATGTCTTACTTTTTCCGCTATTATTTCACAAGACTCACTTGTAATATCCAGTCCACAATTAATCAAGTAAACTTCATCACCTGATTGATTAACCAAAGCTTCTCCTAATTGTTGTTGTGGTGAAAAACATATTATTGTCCCTAAAGAACTCTTCTTTTCTTTTTCAATATCTTTTTTTAACCACTTAGGAGTATATACGGCTAAACTGCAATTGTCATTTTTCTGTATTAACTTTAAACTTTGGATAAGAGTATCGCTGGATATCTCTTTAGCATTATATAATTGAACCAATTTTTTCTTATCTGTAATTAAAGTATCCTTAATAAACTGTACTGTTTTTGAAGTATAGTTTATATTGCCGGACAAGTCATTTTCTAAATCAATGAAGCCATTTAATACATCGATATCTCCATTATCCTTATTAAGCAAGTCCCTAACAATTTGATCTAAATATGCCTGTTCCATTTTTTCCTCCTTAAAATAACTTTTCTTACTGGTATTTTTCTTGCTTTATCATAGAATTTAATGTCATTTAAGAGTAACGTTTGGACAAACATGCTCCTATTCCAATGCTGCACTATTTCATTCTCTTTATTATTTCATCAGACAACTCCAGAAAACTAGTATTACAAATACTGTTTTTCTTTAGCTGAAATGTTGTTACATAGTTAAGTGCTGCTTGATTGATATGTGTACTATGGGGAATTCTTGTTTTTAAAAGTGTATCTCCTATATTCTGTTCCAAACTGGCGACAATTTTCTTTGAGGTATTTGTTCTATTATCAATATTATTTATGAGTATACCTAATTCTTTAATATTGGGGTTGGTTCTTTTTATATCAATTACAAATCTACGTGTCAGGTTAATCCCCTTCACGCTATCAATACTTGCTACTACAGGAATTATATAATAATCACTTGCTATCATTGCTGATACAAATAAATAATCTAACATTGGATGTGTATCCATAATGATATAATCATATTTTTTGCTTATTTCCCCCAGCCGTTCCTTTAGTATATATAATCTTTTGCTTATCCCTCTTTGCTCTAATACTCTTCCTATTTCGCCAATATTGATTTGGGATGGGATGATGTCTACATTAGGTATTCCTGATTGATGTATACATTGTTCAGTATTAATGTCATTGTCTGTTAAAAGTTGATATACTGAATTGCGTTGCTGTCCATTACTTGAACGATCAGATAAATTACCCTGCATATCTAAATCAATCATTAAAATTTTTTTACCTTTTAAGGATAATGCATGAGATAAATTATGCACAATTGTTGTTTTGCCTACACCGCCTTTAATATTAGCAATACAAATAGTTTTCGTCATATTAACCGTCCATTCCCATTATTACTTAATGTTCGTTTTATCAATGGTTTCAATCTTATGAATAATCCGGGCGATATCACCCTCGTCACTGGCAAGCTCTTGAAGAATCACTTCTAAATCATCATCAGCAGAAGCTTTTACTTCCGGCTTGACTACCATGGTTTTGTTTACCGTCTTGACCCAACATGACTTTTGTGCAAAAGGATAGGTTGGTAAATCAGCAAGGTCCGGCACTAATTGGATAGTCTCACCCCAACAAATATTACTTCCCTTCACCCACAATTCTGCAATGCTGCGTGCCGTTTCAATATCTGCTATTGCAGTTCTTGAGTTTTCTTTTTCTCTATTCTTTTTTACAGTACCACTAAAAATATACTGGCTATTTTTTTCATTTAAATAGTCATTCATTAACTGGATAAAACCGTCAATGGTCTTTGTTACAAATGCTGCACGATATTCCATTTCATTACGACATTGCTGAAGAGTGTATGTAATAGATGAAATCTTTAAACTGCTTTTGTTTTTAGTAATATACTGATACATTAAATTCACGTATATCCTTAATTGAGCCTGTGTCTTTGCTGAAATCGGAAGTATATATATCTGTTCTGTATCTTCATTATGAATAGATTTTTTTTCTTCTTCGTATTCCTGTACCAATATATGTCCATTTGCACCGCCTGCTCCAAAAGAACTGACACCGGCAATCCTTAAACACTCCTTTTGTATTCCATGGTCTTGAATAGACGGTTTATTCCATCTCGCAAGTGTTCTTTGGACATAAAATGGTGAATTTTCAAAATCAATTGTAGGAGAAAGCTCTTCCGAATGTAATGACGGTACTAATGCTTTGTACTTCATTTGTAACAAAACCTTTATAAGTCCTACAATACCGGCAGCTCCTTCCGAATGTCCAATATTTGTTTTAATTGAGCCTAAGGAGCAAAACTGGTTTTCCGTAGTTGTTCTTCTAAATGCTTTGCTTAATGCATTTACTTCGATTGGATCTCCAATTGGTGTACCTGTTCCATGAGCCTCAATATAACTGATTTCTTTGGCTGATATTCCAGCCTTCTTAATAGCGTTGCTTATTAAAAGCTCTTGTGCTTTTGGATTTGGAGCCATATAACCATTTGAATCTGCATCATGATTAATTTCACTTGCTTTAATAACTCCGTAGATTCTATCCTTATCCCGCTTCGCGGCTTTTAAAGGCTTTAGCAGCACGCAGGCCACACTTTCACCCGGTACAAATCCATCCGCTTTGTCACTGAATGCATAACATTTACCCGTTTTTGACAGCATTTTTACTTGACTTAATGATACGTATTTATATGGGTGCAAATACATATTTGCTCCTCCAACCAATGCCATTTTACACTCATTATTTTTCAAAGAACTAATTGCCTGATGTATAGCAACAAGCCCACCTGCACAAGCAGCGTCTACTGTATAGCTTGGTGCTGAAAACTTCATAAAATATGAAATTCGATTTGATAGCGACCAAGGCAAGCTATTGGGAACAACATAATTGCCTTTTCCCCATTGCTCTACTCCGATAAGATTGTAGGTATTGGAGGCAGTTGACATAAATGTTCCTACTAATGCATTACCGTTTTCATCACTGATTTCTTTTAATCGTTCATGGGTATATCCTGCATCTTCAAATACTTCCCATGCCACCTCCAGCATCAACCGTTCCTGAGGGTCAGTCATAGCAGCTTCTATTGGTGACATATTAAAAAACTGTGGGTCAAATTTATCTGCATTGGCTAGGAAGCCCCCCCATTTGCAATAACTTTTTCCTTCTGGTAAATTCTTTATCTCGCTGCTGTAATAACTATCTACATCCCAGCGTTCTTTTGGTATTTCCCCCACACAGTCAATTCCGTTTTTTATAACTTCCCATAGTTCTTCACAATTTGAAGCCTTGGGGAAACGTCCGCTAATACCAATTACGGCAATATCTTCACATTGCTCCTGAACCTTTTCAACTATGCTTTCGGTTGGTTTTTTGATGACGTATGCATTAACTTTTACAGGTGAAACAGCAGGTTTGCTTACGCAAAACAGTTTCTCTAATTTATCAGACATAGTTTCTAATAAATAGTCAGCTATTTCATTAATATTTTTTGTCTCATATAATAAAGTTTTTTTAACAGAGCCTAATTGCTTTTCCATTCTTACCAGAACTCTATTAAACCCTATTGAATCAATGCCTAATTCTCCAAATCCTGTACTAATATCAAAATCGCTTATACCAAAGGTGTCTTTAAATACTTTGATAAGCCACTCATTTGTTTTACTTTTCAAGTCCAGTGTACTATAATCAGCCGATTTTACATTGTCAGTGGATTCAGTAATTTGAACCTGCTCCAGAACCTCTCTGAGTTTTTTTTGTGCTCCATATAATACTGTGTAGGACCCGGATTTTGCATTTAGTACCTTGTTAAAAGCTTCAACCCCAAATTTGTTTGTCAGAGGTACTGCTCCCAATTGCTCATACATAACGTCAATTTCATAATCATCAATGGCCATCCCGCCTTCACTCCAGTACGGCCAGTTGATGCATATTGTCTTTCCGCTGCATCCCCCATCGGTACGCAACTCTTCTCTATATGCTGTAAAATTATCCAAAAAACAATTTGCATAAGCGTAATCTGCTTGTCCTATTTTCCCAAGCACACCTGCTATAGATGAAAATGTAATGAAAAAATCTAAATCTTCATTAATAAACTCTTTATGTAGTGCAATTGTTCCGTTAATTTTAGGTGATAGCACATTAAAAATATCATTTTCTTTTTTATTAATTATGAAGGAGTTATTAAAAATACCGGAGCAATTAATTATTCCCCTGATATCATATCCATTGTTTTTAATAGATTCATGAACTGTTTTTACTTCTTTACTTATAGCAATGTCAGCCCTGTAATACTGTATTTTACTTGCATCTCCTTCAAACCATTTCTTCAACTGTTCATCAGATATCTCAGAGCGACCTATTATTATAACTTTATTGGCCCCATTCTCAATTAAGGACTTTACAATTTCTCTTCCGATTACACCATGGCCACCACTGACAATATAAGCATGTTTCCCGCTAAAAGAGATTTGTTCAAATTTTTCAAGTTGTTTGAGAAAATAAAACCGTCTGACCATTCTTCCATTTTCATTATATGTAACTTCAAATTCTTTCGAAAAATCTGACGTTTCACTCTCGATTATCTTATCTAAATCAGAAAAGGCTCCTTTGTTATCTTCCTCAATACAAACGGTTCTTAAAATAATATTCTGCATTTCTTCAAAAGCAGTTTTTGCGAATCCCTTTAGAGCCTTTTCAAAGCAGCTATTTAATTCTCTATTTCTATACACCCACAAACACAAAAATGAAGAATTTTGCTTTGCTGCTGCTACGGCTTTTACTATATTATAAGCTTTTAAGATAGTATCAGCATTACCATTACTACTCTGTACTATAATAGTATCTATCTCTATATTTCTCTTATTTAAATCTTCAAACAGATGATTGTAATGTTCCGCATTTTTAAAATCCATCTCTACTTCTTTGTTCTCAACAAATTTGTATGTTGATAAATTCCTAACATATACATCGCAGGAGTATTTAAAGTATTGTATCTCTTCTTCAACAAATATAAGTACTCCTTTTGGTTTTCGATTCTGAATCGACGGGGAAGGTACCCATCTTTCTTGAAAATAATTTAAGTTCAAACCTACACTGTAATTGCTATTGGATAAATAATTGTAGACATTTAATGCTGATTTTTCACCGGATGACAGTTGACTTAAATATTTTTCTAAATTAATGTTTTCCATAATTAATTCCCTCTTTCTAAAAAGCTTATTGCACTATTAACTGTCATGGTTCCACTTTCTACCTTCTTAATTATTTCATATAAATTTAGTTCTTCACTATTTTCATTCTCCACATAATTTTGTTTATTATGGCTAATAGCAAGTTGAGCGGATGGAATTTGTTCATTGGAAAATGGGTAAGTTGGAACAGACATTCGCCTTTTTCCTCTAGTATTACTCAGTTTTCCCCACTCCAAGTCTATTCCCTCTACCCATAATTGGCCAATATTATTTAAATCACCACTACCTATCAATTCTTTTATAAAATTAACCCCAGCGTTTCCTTTAAACATTGATAGTAAAGTACTCTTCTCTTCCTTGCTTTGCTTCAATATAATATTTTCATGGTTTTGGTTTTGAATAAACATTTCCAGATATTTCAGTAATTCTTCTGCTGTAGAGGCAATGATAGCTAACCTTTTCTTCATATGTACCCGGCCTATCTGTAATGTATACTCATAAGAATCTAAGAATTCAGCTTCCTCCTCCTGTGGAATTTCTCTCGCTGATTTAACCTTACAAGTAGCTTCTTTATAATCATTTTTAATTTTTATTATTTGTCTCAGTTCACCTACAGATTTACATACAGCAAATTGTTCCACCGATGGTGATTTTAATCCATTTCGTTTCAACAATTCTTCTAACTTAACCATTTTATATAAATCAAAATTTAATTCATCAAGTAAATAAACATCAAGCATCTCATTAGCGTTTAGTCCAAAGAAATCAATAATTATTTTTTCTAAGTTAGCCAAGTCTGCATTCTCATCTGGAATGTCATTATTATTGCTGCGCTGACTTAAAAAGGCTATATGTTTCTTAATATAATTTAATAAGATATCTTGATTATATGCTGAAAATACAAATAGCTTTGGTTTACCACCACTTACCTTACTTTGGCTCGGCTCATATTCTTGGATTATAATATTCGCATTAGAGCCTCCTGCCCCAAAAGCACTAATTGCTGCTGCTCTTAATCCGTCAGAATTCCAATTTTCATATTCCTGCTGACAATAAAATGCTGTTCCCTTGAAGTCTATATTTGGATTAATCTTTCTCGAGTGAAGACTTGGAACCATTTTTTTATACTTCATTTGAAGTAATACCTTGATTATTCCGGCAATACCTGCTGCAGCTTCTAAATGTCCAATATTAGATTTAATTGAACCTATGGAGCAAAATTGCTTCTCATTTGTATATTTTTCAAATACACTTTGTAAAGCCCTTATTTCTATAGGGTCACCTAAAGCTGTGCCTGTTCCGTGTGCTTCTACATATGAAATATCCAAAGGCAAAATTTTGGAAGCTTTTATAGCACGTTCTATTACCTTGCTCTGATATTGTACACTTGGAACACTGTATCCTCCAGTTCTTCCTCCATGGTTTATCTCACAGGCTTTAATAACTCCATAAATATGGTCGCCATCTTCTACAGCCTTATCTAATTTTTTCAGTAGTAATGCACCAACCCCTTCACCCGGTACATAGCCCGAGCCATTGTCACCAAAAGATCGGCATCTGCCATCTTGGGAAGTAAAATTATTTTGTGCCAATACAATATATTTTGCCGGATGAATTGATAAATTTACTCCCCCTGCAATAGCCATTTCTGCTTCATTATTATTAATACTGTCGCATGCCATTTTTACTGCCGTCATAGCTGACGAACACATTGTATCAATAGCAAGGCTTGGACCGTGCCAATTAAAGTAATAGGATACCCTGTTTGCAATGGATGCAAAAATTGATGATGGCAATGCAGGCTGATTATCCAGCAATGTACTGAACATTTGATACTGACCCCACATTGTACCTACATATACACCTATATCTTTGTTCACTAATTGCTTCATGGAATAACCCGCATCTTCTAGGGTTGTCCAAACAATTGATAAAAACAACCGTTCTTGCGGATCCATCATTTTAGCTTCCGACGGGGTGATATTAAATAGTCTGGAATCAAATTTATCGATTTCCTTAAGAAAACCGCCATAATTACTTACTTCTAATGTACTATC
>JAEZIU010000131.1 GCA_023436485.1 Bacillota bacterium
CAGGCGATACAAGATTTACATTACATCCTATAAATGAATTATCTCCAACAATTGTCTTGTTTTTGTTCTTTCCGTCATAATTTACAAAAACAACGCCACAGCCTATATTAACATTTGAACCTACCTCGGCATCACCTACATATGTCAGATGTGAGATTTTAGTTCTGTCTCCGATGATTGATTTTTTAATTTCAACAAAATCTCCGATTTTAACGTTTTTACCCACATTGCTTCCCGGTCTCAGGTATGCAAACGGTCCTACATGGGTATCGTCTCCGACGGAACTATCATATGCAACTGAATTTGCTACTTCAACATTATTTCCAATCCTACAGTTGACAATTCTTGAGTTAGGGCCAATTATTGCATTCTCACCGACAACTGTATTTCCCTCTATTATGGTGTTGGGCATAATTACAGTATCCTCACCGATAACCGCACCTGCATCTATAAAGGTAGATGAAGTATCCATTATCGTAACACCCGACAACATAACCTTTTTTAATATAGCGGATTTAACTTCCCCCATAGCAGTTGAAAGAGCTAACCTGTCATCAACTACAATAAATTGGGTCTTGTCTTCTGAAGATATCTGATTTTTATTTTGAAAGGATTGGAAAATATGGGCGATGTTGATCTTTGAAAATGATTGAAAGCCTAATTCATTTAAATGTTCCAGAAAGTTTTTGCTTTTAAACACATAGACCGAAGCTTTCCCATTAAAGGAAAAAATAGCTGTCGTATCGTTCCCCTCTGATGAATGTTTTTCCAGTAAATGCCTGAAAGTCTCGGCTAGTATCAGCGGCTGGTCTCCCCAGTTGATTATAAAATTCTCCGAATTGCCGATTAAATCCTTGACTCTATCAATATCATCACAATGTATTGATTGAGTTTCACCTGTAATTTCGGCTAAAGCAGAGCCGGACCACTGCAGTACACTTTGACCGAGTATGCTATGGCTTTCTACTGGTTTTTTGGATTTAAACGTGCTACTATTACTGTCTGTAATGACTAATCCTACAATTTTATTCATTATTAAGCCCCCACTGTATTTTACAGGATATATTCTCTCATTTTTATCAAATAATTTCAACCCGTTAATATAACTAAAATTTAGCTAGAATTTATTTCCATTATATTCCACATAGGTATTTATAATAGCATTAAAAAAAAGATACTCTATTAAAGTATCTTTTTTATTCTTGGAATCAATGCTTTTATGAGTTCTTATAGCTTTCAAGAATAGCAGTTTGAAGTTTTTCTCTAGCCTCAGCATTTATAGGATGTGCGATATCTCTGAATTCACCGTCCGGTGTTTTCCTACTGGGCATTGCAATAAACAGGCCACTCTGACTTTCGATTACTTTGATGTCGTGTACAACAAACTCATTGTTGAATGTTACAGAAACTACTGCTTTCATTTTTCCTTCAGTTTCAATTTTTCTGATTCTGATATCTGTGATTTCCATAGTGGCGAACCCTCCAAGAAGTATTATGTTTTAGATACAATATTCGCCATAAATGCTAAAATTCCTTCTTTTTATTCATTATTTTTACATATTTTCGGTTTATTTTACATTGCCTATTATTTACCGACTAAATATTAGGCTTAATGTCGATAGAATTGTGCTCTTGCATCTCCGATGTATTAAGTTTCATCAAGGAATAGTAATTTTCTACAAGTTTTTTATCCGGTGAACTAGTTTCTATCATAACTCCTATTCCGACTACCTCACTGTCAAACTGGTTTGCCAATTCAATAATACCTTTCGAAGTCCCTCCGGCCTTCATAAAGTCATCTATAAAAAGTATCTTTGAATTTCTCTTCAATGATTTCATCGGAAGTACCATTGTCTGAATTTTCTTTGCAGAGCCGGATGCGTAGTTTATATTCACAGAAGCTCCATCAGTGGCTTCGTTATAGTGTCTTACAATTACCAGCGGTACATTTAGATACTGTGCAGTTGCAAAAGCAATAGGTATACCCTTTGTTTCCACTGTAATTACACAATCCAGTTCCAAACCTGAAAATCTAGTAGCAAACATCATTGCCATTTTGTTAACCCATTCAGGGTTGTAGATGATATCCAGCATATATAAAAACCCGCCCGATAGTATTCTCTCCGGGTGAGACAATTCCTTTGCAAGTTGGTCTAAAGTTTCATGTACAGCCTTTTCACTCATAAATGGAATATATTTAACTCCGCCTGAAGCTCCCGATATAGTACAAATATTTCCCATTGAATTCTTATTAAAAGTTTTTTGCAGTAATTCCAGGTCCTCGCTTATTGTAGATTTTGCAGAACCGAACATTTCCGAAAAATATCCAAGTGTAAAAATCTTGTTCGGATTGTCGCACAACGTTTTTATTATAACTGAAATCCTTTCATTTCTTTGGATTTTATCCATAAAATCTCCCCACATCTTTAGTTTACATCATAGCTATTATACAATAATATAATGAATAATAAAACTTAAATTGAAATGATAATTCGGAATATATCATTTTATCTTAATATTTATCCAAAATGTATCATACAATATGTAAAGGATATTATCGCTGCAAAATTAATTAATTATGTATATTCCTTTTACATTTATATGAAAATATTGTATTATCTTTTTGAGTAGAACTTACTTATACCGAATTTTTCAACTAATTTTATTAGCAATACAACAAGGGAGTGTTTTCTTTTGAATAATAATTCTAACATTTTAGATTCTGAAAAAATCAGGCGAGTCCATTTTATAGGAATAGGCGGATCCAGCATGAGCGGTCTTGCCGAGATTCTTTTGGCAAAAGGCTACCAGGTATCAGGCTCAGATATCAAGTCCTCTAATGCTACCCAGAAATTGGAAAGCAAAGGTGCCCAAATATTTATCGGTCACAGTTCTGACAATATTACAGACCCTGACCTGACTGTATATACGGTTGCTGTTAAGGATGATAATCCTGAAATGATCCGTTCAAAAGAGTTGGGTATCCCGGTCATAGACCGTGCCGAGCTTTTGGGACTACTCATGAAAAAGCATTCCTTTGGAATAGCCGTTGCAGGTACTCACGGCAAAACTACCACAACCTCAATGATAACAACAATAATGCTGGAGGCAAATACAGACCCTACGGCACATATCGGAGGCGAACTGGATTGCATAGGCGGTAATACCCGTATCGGAGGTTCTGAATATTTTATAACCGAGGCATGTGAATACTATGGAAGCTTCCTAAAATTTCATCCTTTTATGGCAGTAGTTTTAAACATTGAAGTAGATCATGTGGATTATTTCCGTGATTTGGAGCATATTAAGTCAACCTTTGGTGAATTTGTTGCCCTTGTCCCTGGTAACGGATATATTATAGCATGTGCTGATGATGAAAATACTCTTTCTGTTGTCAGCAAGAGGGATTGTAATATTATAACTTATGGATTGAAAAACAAGGATGCAATGTGGACTGCAAAAGGTATAACTTACAACAGCATGGGCTGTGCTTCCTTTGTTGTATATAAAGAGGGCGAAAGAATGGGAGATGTCTCTTTATCTGTTCCGGGCCCTCACAACGTTAGCAATTCTCTTGCAGCTATTGCCGCAGCATACACTTGCGGCTGCAGTATGGAAAACATAGCTTACGGGCTTTCGAGATTTGGAGGAAGTCATAAAAGGTTTGAATTAAAAGGTTTGGTTGACAACATTAAGGTTATTGATGATTATGCTCACCATCCCTCAGAAGTTCAGGCTACCCTCAATGCCGCTAAAAGCAGTGAACATAATAGAATATGGTGTGTTTTTCAGCCCCACACTTATACAAGAACAAGAGCCTTTTTGGATAAATTTTCAGAATCCTTTGGTGAGGCCGATAACATAATAATAACTGATATTTACGCTGCCCGGGAAAAAGACCCCGGAGATATCCATTCCAAAATGCTTGCGGACAGAATTCGTGAGAAGGGCGGTAATGCTGTTTATATCAGTGACTTCCAGGACATAGCCGAGTATTTAGATAAAAATGCACAACCGGGAGATTTCATTCTGACAATGGGGGCAGGAGATATCGTAAGGTGTGGTGAGATGTTCTTAAACTTAAGGGCGAACAAGTAAATTTTTATTAAAATAACCTCTTGGCTAAAAGACCAAGAGGTTATTTTTTATTCTAAAAAAAATTTACTTACGCCTTAGTCATTGCAAACTTAATTTCACCTTCAGCTGCAACTTTACCATCTACGCTTGCCTTAACTTTTGCTTTGGTAACTCCAAGCTTACTCATTAGAATCTCAGCTTCAAGGGTAAGAACATCCCCGGGCAATACCTGATTTTTAAACTTCATAGAATCAATTCCTGCAAATACACCCAATTTACCCTTGTTTTCTTCCAAAACAGCAACCGCTATCCCCGCTGCCTGTGCTAAAGCCTCTACTATCAACACACCCGGCATTATTGGATGTTCCGGAAAATGTCCTTGAAAAAACGGCTCGTTACTGGAAACATTCTTTACAGCAACAATCTTTTTCCCCGGTTCAAGTTCTATAACCTTATCAACCAGCAAAAATGGATATCTGTGGGGTAATAATTCCCTGATTTCTTTATTTGTAAGCATATAACCTCCAATTAACTTTTTAATACAGATAATTATGACTAGGTAATATATTCGACTATATTATTCAAAATCCTTTTTACACATGAAATTTTATTAACAATAATTTATTTAATCTTTACAATAAAGCACCCTGCTACCGGTCTCTCAATACCTTCATAGGATGGCCTGTTCTTTATACTACCGTTAATCACCATCTGTGACGAGGCTCCTCCGTCCAACATAGCAGCATCTTTTACTCCTATTTCAACCAGGTATTCACCCATTTCTTTACCTGTCATTCCTTCACTGTATCCCGGTTGACGACCATCCGAAACCAGCATTAGTATTTTGCCGTCTGTCTTAATACCGATGACTGTTCTAGGGTCTCGATTGCCCAGAGTTCCTGCCCATTTATCACGTTCCGGTACTATTGATTTTCCGTCTTTGACAAGCATACTTCCACACTCATATGCCTGGTAACGATATCCCAAATACGGTTCCATCCTAATATTGACTTTATCTCCTGCTTTTAAACCCATTTTTTCAGGTATTGATGCGTTTTCACCATAAAAGCTGATGACATTCAGACCTTTTTTTATGTTTACTTCTTTTGTATCCTCTGCTACAGCCATTATTGTATTATTATCAACAATTATTGATGTGTTTTTTATTTCAGCCCTATTTGTATTTCCAAATCTGTCATTATATAAAACGATATCGTTATTTTTACCTATCCTATTCATCTCATTTATCTTAATTTTATCGCCATTATGTTCTAGAGAAATATTGGAATAAAAGGTTTCAAATCTGGCACCATTTTTGTCAACAATCAGTACAGGACTTAGTCCCGTTGAGGCAGTCAGCATCTGTCCATCTATTGCAACCATCCCTGTAGGATCACCGAATTGGTAGAAAAATCCTCCATTAATTGCTGCATAAGCCCCTTTTCTTTTACATATATCAGATAATTTTTCAAAGCCAAAAATATTATCAAATGACAATGCCGGCTTGAATTCAACTCTCTCATCCCTTGGATAAAACTCCAGCATATATATTTCCTGTTTATACCCGTTTATGATTTCTGTTGTATGCTTATATTGAACAGGTAAAGGATGTACTGATTTTGACGATGTATCAGGTGAATTCAAGGTGCTGTCGGCCTTCCCCTGCGTGTTATTATTTGGGGAAAATAAAAATTGTCCTGCATAAAATAACATGAAGGACAATACTAAAATCAAGCAAATATTTATAATCAATTTCTGATTATTTTTTTTCATCAAATACTCCTCCGGTAACTGCGGCAGAGTCTCCTTGTTTATACTTTTTAGACAACTGCTTATACATCATATCACCCAAACCAATGCCTCTTTCTGAGGAAACCTCACAAAGCTGATCATCGAGCATTGAATTGTATATGTCAGATGCCGTGTCACTTTCCAGATAATCCGACTTTGGTACCGTAGACTTCATCTGTTTATAAAGCATACTTATAAACACGCTTTCGAACTCATGGCAGACTTCTTTTAATTCACTGTCATCACCTTTAGCAGCAGCCTCCCTGAGTCGTTTTTCGAAATTGTCTTCTGAAATTTTTGAGCTGGTGCTTTTAGCTGTGTCAAATGTATTTTTTGAATTAATGCTTCCTACATCCATTAAAATTCACCTGTCTTCTATCTTCTTAAATTATTTGCTATCTGAAGCATATCATCAGATGACTGTATTGCCTTTGAGCTGACTTCGTATGCTCTCTGTGCAACTATAAGCTTTACCATTTCGTCAACAACCTGTACATTTGAGGATTCAAGAAAACCCTGCTTCATAATGCTCTTTGCATTTTCATCTTCGCTGACCTGTAAAGGTTCTCCGGTAGCTGAATTGCTTGAGTAAAGGTTGTTTCCTATTGCTTCTAATGCATACTTATTTGGGAATATTACCATTCCAATAGTCTGGTCCATAGGAACACTAACGCCTTCTGCATCTTTATAGCTCATCTCTCCGCGGGGAGATACTGAGAGTTCTGAAATATTTACTTCAGGGTCGAATAGTATCTCTTCTCCCGAATTATCGAGAACAGCGTATCCGTCAGATGTAGTAAGTTTCTTCATACCATCTTCTGTAATACTCAGCTTAAAGGAACCATCTCTTGTATATTGAACATTACCCTGTGGCCCCATTACAGTAAAGAAACCTTCTCCGTCTATGGCGAAATCAAGGTTAGAACTTGTCTGTTCAGGTGTACCGTTTTCAAAATTTCTTACTGTAGAACTTACTACCGTTCCATGTCCCACCTGAAGATTTACAGGCTTTCCGGTATCATTAAGAACATATGCTCTGTCCATTGTCTGGTACAGGAGATCCTTAAATTCTGCTCTTTCCTTTTTATATCCTGTTGTATTAACATTTGCAAGATTATTTGAAATAACATCTACATTGAACTGTTGAGCCTTCATTCCTGAGCCGGCTGTATATAATGCTCTCATCATAGCCTTTAAACCTCCAAGTAAATTAATTTATATGTTTATCGGAATCTATTATCTAACCAAACCTACCTCATTAACTGCTTTTTCCAACGTGCCATCCTGAGCCTGCAAAACTTTTTGATTTGCCTCATATGCTCTCATAACCGTTATCATATCAACCATCTCATCTATAACATTAACATTTGATTGCTCATCATAACCCTGAATAACTGATCCTGTAAAATCAGCTACCTCGCCTCCGTTATTCTGAACCAGACTATTTCCGAATTTTCTTAATTGAGTTGAATCTGCAAACTGAGCTATACGAAGAGTGTCAACAACAGCCCCGTTCTGCATGATGTTTCCTTTGCTGTCAACTGTAAAATCCCCCGGTTTAAGGGTTATAGGTCCTTTTTTGCCTAATACAGCATATCCATCACCTGTTACCAGCTGATTGTTAGCGTCCAGACAAAATGAACCGTTTTTTGTATAGAACTCCTGCGTCGTGTTATCCTGCGGATTTATAACTCCTACAGTGAAAAACGCGGGACTTGCTGCCTCCCCGGTATTATCATCTTTAATTGCCAGGTCGTATCTGTCCCCGGTCTGCACCATCTGACCCTGGGTGTAATATGTATATACTTCTCCGACATCACTGCTTAGTTCCATTGTACCAACAACGGCTGACGGATTAGTCGGACTCTGTGTGTCGTTAATTCTTCTTGTTAAAATTTCAGGAAAGCTTTGGTAAACTACTGTATCTTTTTTGTATGCTGTAGTATTGACGTTTGCCATATTATTTGTGATAACGTCCAGTTTCTTTTGATTTGCCAGCATACTCCACGCAGAAGTATATAAACCTCTAATCATAAGATATCTCCTTATGTAAATTCATTACTCTATA
>JAEZIU010000136.1 GCA_023436485.1 Bacillota bacterium
ACTGGGAGTGGTATCGCAAGGATGGAACGTTAAAGCACTCCGGGTATTTTGGAAACCATGGAGTATAACCATGGTTTCCAAAACTGATTTTAAGCATTGTATTTTTACTTATAGAAAAAATTATTGACAGACCGCTCAGTAATGATATAATAAAATTCGGAAGTTTTAGTAAATAAGTGAAAATTTGCGACTAAAGTCCAATATTAATGAAAATCACATCTGGAGTTCATCCTCGAATTATTAATTTTCATATTTGTTCAACTATGCTATAGCTTTTAGCATCCAAAGTCTTATCAAGGCAATCGTTAATCCACCAGTAAGCATGCAGCATACGGGACTATACTTATATACTTGTCACACTGGAAATGTTCCAATTTAAAAACAATTCAAAAATAACATTTCAAGCAAAAAAATTGTGTTAATTAAAAAAGGAGAATAGTAAATATGTTGAAAAAACTTTTATGTACAATAACAGTTTCAGCAATTTTATTATCAGCACTTTTGCCGGTAACAGCGGAAAATGCTAGTACATCGGGCAATACAACAGCAGCAATGCGGATGCAGCCACTTGTTGACAAATACAACGGACTGACACAAACAAGTCTTGATACTGAACTGGCTAGATTCCCGGATATAAAAAATCATTGGGGCAGAAATTACATAGCAAAAATATCGGCTCTTGAAATAATATCAGGATATCCTGATGGAAGGTTTGGCCCCAACGACAAGCTTTTGGGAGGACAGTTTATTTTAATGCTTATGAGAGCCATAGGATATAGCCCGGAAGTCCCACAGAGAGTGCCTTATTATAAGCCGTTTGCGGATTTAGCTCTTAAAGAAGGTATCTTGACAAAAGGCGAAATATCAGACTATACAAAGCCTATAACACGTGAATCGGCAGCAAGTTTGGCAAGAAGGACTATAGGAAAGTATGAAAACGTACCCAAGGATTATTTTGTAAAGGGAAGTGACCCGTATCCGTCCAAGGGCAACAAAGGCTTTTTTGATAATGTATACGTAGGCTACCAGAAGCTTAAAATGACAGATTATCCTACTATTACAGGTAAATATCTTCAGGATGTAATTGACTGCTACCGTATAGGACTTTTGACAGGCAGTAACAATAAATTCAATCCCAAGGGCACACTTACAAGGTCTGAAGCATCTGTCATAATAATAAAATTGTTGGATAAAAAGGCAAGGGTTGAAAGTATACCGTCAGCAAGTGAAAGCTTTAAATGGAAAAACAGCAACGCCAACAATGGTGAATATGACAATGAGGTGGCTGGCTTCTATGAAAATAAGGAATACACCTTGTACAAAGGGGTGTTCCCAATGATGGAGATATGGGAAACAGCACAAACAATGTATAAGAACCGTAACCTCATAACAGGTGGAAAGATAGATTTTACTTATAGTGAAAAAAGTAAAAGCTTTGGATTTAATTACTTTAATAGTCAGGACCATTTCAATAAATATATTAATGATACTTATGGACTGATTTTACCCCTAAACGGAATTGGTATAGCTACTCAAAGGACTCAAATAAAAAAAGGGCAGAAAGAGAGCTTGTATGACAACGGCGACGGATGGTTATATGAAATATCAAGCTATGAGGTTGATAAATATAACAAGGACTTGAAAAATTATACCTATGAATTGCTTAAATTATGGTTTGGGAAGGATTATGTAGAAGCGAAGAATATCCATGATAAATATCTAAGTTATTCATTGAATGATGTAAGTTGGAAACATGGAGTACACTTTCTTAATGGGCGTCAAATTTACGTAATTGGAGGTCGAAGTGAAGGAGGTATATCCTTTGCCTTTCAAGTCTGGGCTAAAGACTACATAACAAAAAATACCATGCTTAGATTAAACTAAAGAAGGTGCACATAAATTGAATACTAAATATACTAAAATAATTTCATTAATTCTTTGCCTTATATTATTTATAACTGGCTTTCCGGATATAATGGTACAGGCTTCAAATAGTTATACTTTACTTAAATACGAAAATGGAGGCATGGAGTTTTTCAACCAGATTACATATGACAGCTATAAAAAAAACAACCTTTTGCCAACTCTTCCCAGTGGAATTGTTATTCCATTAACAATAAAAAAGGGTACTAACACTTACTGTTTGAACTATAGGCTTTTTAATCAGAAGAATCTTGTAGTATATGGCAGCTATAGGAGTATGGCAGGAAACTATTTCAAATGCGGTTATCAGATACACAATGATTTGGATATTAAAGACCCGGAAATCAAGTATGACGGAGGCTACTTCTTAAAGCCTGACGGAATATCTTGCAATGGTAAAGAGCAGAACCCCAAAAAACATGGAGACAAATGTGGGACTAACCGAGGAGAGTGGAAGTACCTGGGCTTTGATGTAAATGGTGAAGTATTCAGTAATATGTGGATGATTAACGTAGCAACTGTAACTACCTTCAGGGAAAGAAACTGGATAAAGGAACCTTGGAGTTCAACAAATGAAGTCAAAAAGGTTCTATCAGGAAGGATTAGTACATATAACCAAGCAGCATATGGTTCTTCAAATCGTTATAAACCGCAAACCGTTCAAAAGATTAAAGATTGGATATTCAAAACCTTCAATTCCGTAGATAAGTTTTCAGGAATACCCGACGGTAATAGCCACTACGACCCAAATGTTTACGAATATCTTTATATTCAGTCAGCTCCAACAATTCAAAAGTCAGGCAGTGGTAAGATGTGGCACGTAAGGCCTGACGGTTCTATCTGGTATCAAACCTTTTCGGTACCCAATCTGGGACAAACAAAAACACTATCTGATAGTGGTAAAAGGGACTTGCCCTTGCAATGCTTTGTAACTGCTGTATCACCTATGCCGGACATTCCAAAAGGAAAAGAGTTGGACAAACAGCCGATTAAACTTGAATTTCAGGTAAAAGGTGAACTACAGGATTACGTTATCCTGAAAGAAGAGGAGCCGGCACCGGAAGGCTGGATTCCATATTATAAGGATTCGGTGTCCAGAACGGTATATTATACAAGGCAGGACATAGATAGTTGGGATTTAAGTATAGATAAGGTATCCGGAATAGAACTTACCGATACTGAAATGAAATCAAAGAATGTTGTGCCTAAAAGTACGGCAGATAATACAGTTACTGCAGCTTTTAGTATTGAAACCACCGTAGAAGAAATCAAGAAGCTTCCCAAGCAAGGGGACAATTACATAGTAATGGTTGAAGCAACAGCAAAAGTAAACTATTTGGACGGACACAATAATTCCAAGAACGGAAGTAATCAATTTTTAACAGGCACAATTCAAACTCCTCCCGAGCCTGATATAGAACCTCTTATTATAGATATTCCTACCATAGAAATAAATAATCACATTGGAGAAACTGCATTTGATGGAGTTAAATTCAAAGATGTTTCTGATAACACAGATATGTCAACAGTTAAAAGTACCGAGCTTTACATTAACGGTGAAGCTGTTGACTATGATGAATTCTTTTCAGGCTCTTACAAATTCCCTGCAACATCTGATAAAAACGGGTACTTTGCAGAAGTCATCTGTAAATACAACCTTGATAAAAGTAAAATAATACTAGAGGGCCTTCCTGAAAATACAAAAAAGGAAATACAAGACGCCACCATAGTTGAATATGTTTCAACAGATTATGTATACATATATCCTACAAAACCTATAGCACATTTCAAACTTTCATCTAACTCCTGGAAACAGAACAGAATTGTAAACGTAGAGAACAATTCAACTGATAGCAATATAAAACTTGTTGTTGATAAATATCCTATAATTGAATACAGATGGTCTTACGGCGGCGA
Source organism: Bacillota bacterium (assembly GCA_023436485.1). GTDB lineage: Bacteria > Bacillota > Clostridia > Acetivibrionales > DSM-1351 > Ruminiclostridium. Next base: position 3,841 of record JAEZIU010000136.1, read on the forward strand.
TATATCGCTGATGAATAAAGGTACCGATACTGACTTAAAGAAGCAATTGCAGTACAAAGAGCCGGGTTCTTATTCCTTGACACTGGAATGCAAAAACACTCTGGGAATATGGTCTGACCCTTATACAGTGGAATACCGTGTACTAGAGGACATTACCCCGAATATAGAACTGAACCTGTCTGATAGCGTAGTAACAAGAAATGATGAAATGAGTGCATGGCACTATGATGTTAGCAGCACAGATGGTGACAAAATAGCAAGTACCAAAATAGAATTGTGGTATGACAGCGACAACAACGGTTATGTTGATACTATGGTTCAGTCATGGAACGGCCTCGGTGATAACGGCATTTGTGAATTGACAGACTTCCCTGTTTACACTCCTTCAGAACTTGGTTACTATAAATTCTTTATATATGCCCAGGATGAGTTTGTTGATGTAAATGGACAGGATACACTAACACAATACATAAGTAAAAATGATAAAAAGTCAGCAAGTCTGGAATGTGATTTTTGGGTAGACAACTATCAACCACTTTCAGATATATATGTTGATGCTCCCATTGAAAGACCAAACGTTGATTTGTATATCATACGGGATAAGGGTTTAGCACAGGATAAATACAGTTATATATCTGATAACAGGGTTTCCATGGAAAATTCGTTGTTAGGAAGAAATATGATTCCCAATGTTAACATATGGGACATGAAAACTTATGAATATTCTACCCCTGCAAGTACATCAAGTAATACCGGGACAAGTTACCCTGGGGAAAAAATTACCTATACCAGTGCAGGATATTCAGGCAAGCTGAAAAGAACCAGTGTAACGGACACCGGAGGTTATCATGACTTTGGCCATTATGAATCCCGGACAGAAACCAAATCTATTAGTTCAGGTGGTGGTTATGCTTCCGGCCACGGGTATGGAGGTTCAACCCCACCGTCCAGTATTTCCTATAGTGATGGAGAAGGTTATTCGGGCAGCATGTCTATTCAAAACTATAACTACACAAGTACTCCTTGTGGACATCCCAGAAGTCCTACTCATGGAGAAGGATATTTTAACTGGACAAGGTCATGGTCAGGATACTCGGGAACTGCATCAAGAACAGTTTCTTACTGGGTTCCCAATATGCAGTGGATTTCAAATTATACAGGCTACTACAGCGGTACTATTTACAAATATGTACGACAACCTTACACCGATATATGGCGGGGCAACAGCAGTAAATATATTCTCTATATAAGTGATGGTAATATTTCAGAGCTTTCAGACTTTTATTCAGCGGCATCCAAAACCGATGCAAAGATAATTCTGGCAGGAACACCCGACATACAGAAACAATACCCGGAGTGTGCGAAATTTATAGATGCAACGGACAAGACAGTTCAGGAGATTCTAAACGAAACTTTGGAATACATTTCAGAAGAAACTCCGGCTATTGAGCAAATTTGTGTACTGCGTAATCAGCAGTTTACTCTGAATGTAGGAGATAATGACCTTGAAAATGATGAAATCATATCCGGAGAAATGCAATATGTACAGGATAAAGACTATTTTGATAACCCCACAGGGCAGGAACCCGGGACACAAGCAGCTTTTAACTCTGATACGGGGTGGACAGCCGAAATAAGAAACTCATTTTCCAATGTAGGAAAGTACCGGATATACAGAAGAGTAAAAGACAAGCCCTCCGGTGCATATGGAGAGGACTACTCCTATTACAGCGGAGCTACAAAGGTTGACATAATTGTACACAGAAAGCCTATTGCCAAGGCAACACTTGATTGGGATTTCGATGGGGCTACAAATACATACAAGACCACCTGGGAGGATATTAGCTATGATTTAGATCATAATATTACCAGAGCTAAGACTGACAAAGGTATATCAAATAGGAAAATTATGTGGAAGAAGGAGGGTGGGGAGTGGAACTATACAATACCCGACAATCTAAGCCCCGGCACTTATAGAATCAAGTATTATGTAAAAGACATAGAAAACACCTGGTCAGATGTATTTACAATGGGTATAAACGGGACAACCTATACAAATGTTCCGGAGGTTACATTTACTTTAACGGATACCCCACCGATGCAGTTTGAAGCTGAACTACGTGCAATGAAAACAACCTTCAGAGTCCCGCCATCTCCGGTTACCTTACCTGCCGGCGAAGACCTGGAAGTCTTTAATGTATGGACAAGATATCCGTCAAATCCGTATTTAACATTGGCTTTGTATAGTCCAAACGGAACTCAGGTGTCAAATACTAAAACCGTTAACTACAGTACAAATACAGGCAATAAAAGCGGAAATGACATTAAGTGGAACAACATACCTTTTAACATAATCAACAGCCTAAAAGATGGTAATTATATATTTAAAATAACGGCAAATGCCCAACAGAACAAGACAATATCCTTCCCAGTCACGGTAAAAACCCCTATTAACCTGAAAGGATATATAAACGGCAAGGAAACCGCAGCTCAGGTCAATACCGGGGATACAAATCTGTTTAAGTTTACAACCTCACAATACGTAACAAAGACACAATTAACCTTCGAAGGACACACATACACATCAGATTCGGGAAAAATACAGATGGTTTCCAATTCAGGAACATTAAAAACTTGGGAATTAAGACTTGATATAGCTGATGGGGCATATTCGGAAGGTAGGCTAGGGAGTGCTGAATTCAAAGCATGGCTTCCATCAGGAATAAGTGAAACAGTTAATGTAGATTATAAATTCGTAGGAATCAGGGCATACAGCTTTGCAGTTACAATGATGCTGGACCCCGGCTGGAGAACCTATTATTTTGATACAAGCAGGGGTGTGGATGACAATCGGGATGGAAGAATCGACAGGTATCCGCGAAGAAGCAATACTGATATCCCTGCTATAAAAATGCCAATCAATTATTTCTCTCTGGTAGGACACAGCAGGACACATATCAAAGCAGGTTACAAGGTAAAAGGAAGGATTGATATCCAGGGCCAACCGGATTATGCGGCATTCAGAATACACTATATTATCAAAGGTAAGACACACACAGATACCGTTATATTAACAAAAACCTCGGAGAACACCTATACATTTGAATGGATTATCCCACTGGAAACGGATGATAAAACCTTTGTGAGCTTTGACCTGATAACAAAGAAGGGCGCTTCTACCTATGGTAGTGAAAAATGGGTAGACACCTGGGACAGCCGCAATACATCAAGACAGGTTTTCTATGTCAGAGGTAAAGCTACTGATGATTTGATTTATATGCAGAGTCAGTAAAGGGAAAAGTGTTTTTGATGTATTGTCATGAAAGTATACTCCTTCTTGGATATTAAAAGGAGAACGTGAGGGGCTTTCTATTATTCGTTATCTTAATGGTTTTGCTGCAGAGATAAAAAAGTTTACATTGATGCGTAAGGTACAATATTTTACAACGTAAGTGCAAATTTTTACAAAAAAATTTAATACATATAGTAAATATGCACAAATTTACATTAAAATATAAAAAACATATTGTATATTTTTACAAGGTAAAATATAATAATAATACAATATTTTACTAGATTAGTACAAAATTTTACAAATCGTTTTCAGGGGAAAACAAAATTTATTCGAAACAATGCAGATATTATTTATTAGAGTGTCTGCTTTTGTTAATAAAAAATTTAAAGGAGAGATGTAAAAATGCTGAACAAAGCAAAAGGCAAGTTCAAAAAGCTCGCAATAGCTGCAGTGA
>JAEZIU010000159.1 GCA_023436485.1 Bacillota bacterium
TTATTCCATATAAATAAGAAGGAGGACGAAGGTTTATGGCAAGAGTTAAAGGTGCGGTTAGAACCCGTGCAAGACATAAAAAGATACTAAAGCTTGCAAAAGGATATTTTGGTGCAAAGAGCAAGCTATTTAGAACGGCAAACCAAGCTGTAATGAAATCTTTAAACTACGCTTTCAACGACAGAAGAGCAAAAAAGAGAGATTTCAGAAAGCTTTGGATCGCAAGAATTAATGCTGCTGCAAGAATAAATGGTTTATCATATAGCAAATTCATCAATGGTTTGAAGAAGTCAGGAATAGAACTTAACAGAAAAGTTCTTGCTGATTTGGCAGTAAATGATGCGGCTGCATTTGCTAAGCTTGCTGAGACTGCAAAAGCTGCTAAATAATAAATTTTGAAATATGCAGTATTTAAATATAAAGGAGTCCTATCAGGGCTCCTTTATTTGACTTCATATATTACTACAGACAGTTTTGCTTGAAAGGGGAATGATAGATGGACAGAGTAGTTTTCTTAGTGGATATGAATGCATTTTTTATAAGCTGCGAAATGTCCAGAAACCCTGAAATAGCCGGTAAACCGGCTGCCGTTGCAGGTAATCCCAAAACAAGAACAGGTATAATTCTTGCTGCAAACTATGAAGCTAGGAAATTTGGGATTAAAACTACTATGGTCATTCATCAAGCTCTGAAACTTTGTCCAGAAATGCTCCTTGTTCCGCCGGATCACAGATTTTATGAAAAAAAGTCTATGGAGGTTATGAGAATCCTGGAAGGGTTTTCTCCCGTCATTGAACAAAACAGTATAGATGAGGCGTGGTTAGATATGACGGGTACAGAAACACTCTTTGGAAACCCCATAGAAGCAGCACAACAAATAATGGATGCAATAAACGAAGAGCTTGGCTTATGGTGTTCAATAGGAATATCCCAAAACAAGTTGCTGTCAAAAATAGCATCTGAAATTAAGAAACCTATGGGGATAACCGAACTTTGGATGACGGACGTTCAAACAAAATTGTGGCCTTTAAAAGTAACCGACCTATATGGAATAGGCAGGCAGACAGGTCTGAAACTCAACAAAATAGGGGTAACAACTATAGGAGAACTGGCAAATTATAATTCACAGGCTTTGGTAAGCTTCTTTGGCAAACAGGGGCTGGAACTCCAAAGAATGGCCAATGGTATTGATGCATCAGCAGTTACACCTCATATATCAGGTGAAATGAAGTCGATTGGGCGATCAACTACACTTGCGTCGGATATAACAGATATAGAAGAAGTCAGGACAACTTTTATTGAGATGTGTGAAGAAGTTGGCTATGAAGCCCGGAAAAACAATAAAAAGGGACGTACTATCCAAATAACAATAAAGTACTCAGATTTTAGAACAATAACAAGACAAACAAGTATAGAGCCCACCTATCTCACAAAAGACATATATGAGACAGGTTTCACTCTCTTAAATAAAAACTGGAACAGCTTGATGCCTGTCCGGTTAATTGGAATAAGTATCAGCGGCTTTGAAAATGAAGGCCTTTCAGGACAAATGTCACTGTTTGATGAAACTGAATCTTGTGACAATTTATCCCGAAAAGAAGAAAAGCTTGAAAAAGCCATTGATTCCATACGAAGCAAGTTAGGAACAAATTCTATAAGCAGGGCAATACAGATTAAGAACCCTAAAACCAAGTAGTTATTTTTTAAAAAGAGGGTTGTTTTTTAGCATTAACCGCTGTTTCTGAAAGATGAACTTAGTTAGTGTGCTTGAATCCTGGGGAGAAATATAAACAAAATTCATACCCACTTCATATTTCTTGTTTTCTATACTTGTTGAGCGGATAACTTGTGCCAGTACCCTTATATTACCCATACCCTCAAGGTCTACCGAAATATCCGTCATTATACCCGAATCAACTGAATTGTCCATAATCAGGCATAGACCGCTTCCACTGATATTCTTGGTGAATGTGCTTTTTAAATCGCTTGCGGACAGTTTTTTAAATTCATGCTTTGTGGTGGTTAACGGTTGGTCATCAACAATAGAATACTCGCATTCCAAAACCGCATCCAGTCTGTAGTTCATTCTTCTCTGAATTTTAGTGAATTCACTGGTTATTGATGCTTGAAAGCACTCCACATGCCCTGACTTTTTATATTCATTTACAATTGCATCAAAATGCATCAGCTCTTGTCTTTGATTTAAAAAGTTTACGGCGATATTCAAACCGGCTGACAGATACTTATATCTGCCTTCACTCATGGGCGCAGCAATAGTAATTGTCTTTGTATCAACCACATCCATTAACTGGCTGATATAACTTGAAGATTGAGAAGGGAAATTTTTTATGTACTCCGGTATTTCGATTTCTAATTTCGTCCCGATAATAATGTCATTAGCATTCATTAGAATTCTCCATAATAATTCATATTAAATTTTATATCTGATATTTTTATTATATTCTAAATATATTAAATTTTAAACAGCTAAATGAATGATTTTCCCGAGCAGTGGACACGGTAATAAATGTGAGATATAATTATCACTGGCATTATGGTGTATAATTATATTATTAGCGGAAGTGATGGATATGAAGAGTTATTTTTCAGGAAATAGATATGAAACAGCAGGGAATAAGAGAAATATATTTGACAAGCTTTTCCTCAATACCAGATGGTATTTTGTTTATGGCTACGCAAAAGTAGTAGTAAAGGGACGGAACCTTGCAGTAAAGGATAAGTACGATTCAGAAGAATGGGCGGCTTCCAGTTATAACACAGTTGAATGTATTGAAAAGAGCGGCGGTCGACTGTTTATTGACGGTATGGATAATATTACAAAGAATGATGGGCCTGTTGTGTTTGTAAGTAACCATATGAGTACATTGGAAACTTTTGTATTTCCTTGTATAATTGCACCGTTAAAGGAAGTTACCTATGTTGTAAAGGATTCTCTTGTAACAATGCCAATATTCGGGTCTATTATGCGAAGCAGAAACCCTATAGTAGTATCAAGGAAGAACTCCAGACAGGATTTACTTAATGTTATAAGCAAAGGTAAGGAAATACTGGCTGAGGGAAGATCTATTGTTCTGTTCCCGGAAGGAACAAGACAGGAGCAATTCAATCCTGAGAAGTTTAATTCACTGGGTATAAAGCTTGCAAAAGAGGCTGGCGTACCTGTAATACCTGTTGCAATAAAAACCGATTTCTGGGGAAATGGCAAGCTTGTAAAGGACATTGGTCCTATACGCAGAAAAGAACCTATTTGCATATCTTTTGGAGAACCCATAGCCATAACCGGAAACGGAAAGGCAGAACATAAGCAGGTAGTAGAGTTTATAACTGAAAAAACAAATGAATTTAAAAATATTAAAATTTGAAAAAATTCTCATTTTAGTCTTGTAAAATAAATTACTTCCTAGTAAAATAATATAATGAGATTCGGGGTGTAGCGAAGCTTGGTATCGCGCTTGGTTCGGGACTAAGAGGCCGGAGGTTCAAATCCTCTCACTCCGACCATAAAAGGACTTGCTGATATATGTCAGCAAGTCCTTTTATATTTCATTCACTCCTTAGTGCTTCCACCGCATCCTTTCTGGAAGCTATCTTAGCAGGAATATGCCCTCCAAGTATGGTAAGAACTGTACTTAGCACAACGAGCAGTAATGCATGAAGTATTTGCAGTTGAGCCACATTTTTCAGTTCGGTCATATTATATATAATTTGATTAATAGGTATTGTTAATAACCATGCAATTATTATACCAAGAAGGCCGGAGAACACTCCTATAATACAGGTTTCAGCATCAAATACCCGGGCAATATCCCTTTTCCTTGCACCCAATGAACGCAGTATCCCTATTTCTTTTGTACGTTCCAGCACTGAGGTGTAGGTGATAATACTTATCATTATGAGGCTTACGACAAGAGAAATGGAAGCGAAAGCTAAAAGTACGATAGTGATACCGTGCATAATTCCTCCTGTCATCTGGGACATAGTTCCGGCAAGGTCGGTATAAAATATCTTATTATCCAGAGACTTGCCTTCATTATACGCATCCAGATAAGCCGTAACTGCATCCTTGTCAATAAAATTGTCCGGATAGACCATTATCATAAATGGAGAGGCAGTACCTCCCAAATAAGCAAGAAACATGGATTTTTCAGTTTTATCCATATCCTGCATGGTAATGACGTTTTTACTGCTGTTCTCCTGCTCTTTTACAATGTCGGAATCTTTTGAGTTGTTTATTACCAACTGGGTAAGCTTATCACTGTACGCAATACCGGGAGCGAGAATTCCGATTTTAACATTGGGCTTTTTTCTTACTACTCCTGTAATAGTAACAGGAATACTGCTTTTAGAAGAATACATAGCTTCATAGTTGTCGCCCGGAAGGTAAGTACCAAATTCTGTTTTAACATAATAATCATTGTTTGATACTATCTTAAACTCTGTACCTACAATGTCATCAAAATTAATAGATTTTTTATTATCGGTTAGAAAACCCAGCCCTTTTAGAATAGTATAGTTTAACCGGTTTTTAGAATCTACTACAAGTACCATATCAGTAGGTTTTTCAGGATATTTTCCTGCCAGAAGCCCATAATTTTTTGCAAGATATGATTGGTCATTTTTCTTTAATTGCTCGGGATACGAAGAAAGACCGACTCCTTCCATGCTGGAGGTGTTTGCTTTTTCCTTCATAGCTTCCATAGGATTAGACAGCGACACAGGTGAGGCTTTTCCGTTAATTTTCCTCATCATGTTAATTCCGACTATACGTGCATAGCCGATACTTTTACAGATTTTCGGGTCGATTTTACTGATGTATTCCAGATATTCACCTGTAAAAATATTTCTATGATTAAATATGCTTTTTGATGAATCATACAGATATACCTTGTCAGAATCAGCGTATTCAACTGTCCCTGTGTTAGTCTTTTTTGTCTCACCCTTATATGCTTTCATATTTTCCGAGTTCATATGTGAGGGGGTTTGTGTAAGGATAATAGGAAATTGTGCAAGGGCATCGCTCTGGAACTTATCAATTTGCTTTTTGAATCCTGTAGACAGACTCAGAATAACTGCTATACCTATAATTCCTATGCTTGAAGCTAGTGAGGTAAGAAATGTCCTCCATTTTTTTGTTTTAATATTGTTAAATGACAGTTTAAGTGCTGTAAAAAAACTCATGCTGGTTTTCTTCAAATGAAATCCCGCTGACATCTGAAGAGGCTCACAGGGATTACTGTCGGAAATAATTTTGCCGTCTTCAAAATTAATGATTCTGTCGGCGTATTTTTCAGCAATAGCAGGATTGTGAGTTACCATAATAACTAGCCGATTATGGGAAATGTTTTTAATTAAATCCATGATTTGAATGCTTGTAGCCGAATCTAAAGCCCCCGTAGGTTCGTCGCACAAAAGAATCTCGGGATCATTTGCAAGAGCCCGTGCAATGGCCACACGCTGCATTTGGCCTCCTGACAGTTGGTTTGGCTTTTTATGAAGATGTTCCTTGAGCCCAACCTCATTTAAGACATCAAGAGCTTTTTTCCTCTTTTCTTCCTGGGAAATTCCGCTCAGGGTCATACCCAATTCTACATTATCTATAATACTAAGATGGTTAATCAGGTTATAGCTCTGAAATACAAAGCCTATAGAGTTATTACGGTAAGCGTCCCATTCCTTTTCTGTAAAATGAGATGTTTTTTTACCGTTTATACTCATTTCACCTGAATCATATCGGTCAAGTCCACCAAGAATATTTAAACAAGTTGTTTTACCGGACCCGCTTGTGCCTAAAATTGCAACAAACTCTTTCTTCCGAAAAGACACGCTTATTTCAGACAGTGCTATAGTATCTACATTTCCAACATGATAGGTTTTACTGATATTATTTAGTTCAAGCATATTTGTTGTGCTCCGATTTTTTCTTAAATACTTGTGAAATATAAGAATATTTTGGTCTATTGCACAAAAGATATTCAGTAAAATTTTAACGAAAGCATAATAAATTATGGTTATTATATAAATACTATAAAGAATTGTTAAAAATGTATTACCATATGTACTATGTTCTGCTATAATATTTTTTGGTACTCGAAAGATTATTTTGGTAAAATCGGCAGCTTTTTTGAACAGATTGGCCGCAAAATTTAATTAAAAACCGAGTTCTTTTTTTTTGCTATTTATAAATATTAGATATATCGGAGGAAAAAATGAGTGTTAAACTGTCGGATGCGTTATTAAAGAGTGTTGAGAAACCATCTAGATATACAGGTAATGAATGGAACAGTGTCATAAAGGATCCTAAAAGTGTAAATATACGTTTTGCGTTTTGTTTTCCCGACTCTTACGAAGTAGGCATGTCCCATCTGGGTATGAAAATACTATACCATTTGTTGAATGATAGAAACGATTGCTATTGTGAAAGGGTATTTGCGCCTTGGACTGATATGGAAGAAAAAATGAGGCAGAACAATATTCCTCTGTATGGACTTGAATCTAAAGATCCAATAAAGGATTTTGATTTTGTAGGCTTTACGCTTCAATATGAAATGAGCTTTACAAATATAATAAATATGCTTGATCTGGCAGGTATACCTCTGACATCGGACAAAAGAAGTGACAGTGATTCCTTTGTTTGTGCAGGAGGCCCTTGTGCATATAATCCTGAGCCATTAGCTGACGTAATTGACTTTTTTATGATGGGTGAAGGCGAAGAAATAATCAACGAAGTAATGGATGCATATGCAAAGTGGAAAGGAACAGGTCGTTCAAGACAGGAATTCCTTGAAGATATAGTAAAAATAGAAGGAATATATGTTCCGGCGTTTTATGACGTATCCTATAATGAGGACGGTACTATAAGTAGCTTTGAACCGAAAAAATCAGATTATCCCGTAAAAATTAAAAAGAGAATAATCAAAGACATGGACAAGGCTTATTTTCCTGAAGAAATAATAGTTCCATATACAGATATTGTCCATGACAGAATAATGCTGGAGGTATTCAGGGGTTGTACCAGAGGATGCAGATTCTGCCAGGCTGGATTTATTTACAGACCTGTACGTGAAAAGAGTCACAAACGTTTGCTTGAACTGGCAAATAAGCTTGAGGAAAGCTCAGGTTACGAGGAAATTTCCCTTACCTCACTAAGTACAAGTGATTATACCGAGCTTCACGAATTGACAACAGGATTGCTTGATGAAATGGAAGAGAAAAAAGTAAATCTATCTTTGCCTTCATTAAGAATTGATTCATTTTCCCTTGATTTAATGGAAAAAGCCCAGAAGGTTAGGAAGAGCGGACTTACATTCGCTCCTGAAGCAGGAACTCAGAGACTAAGGGATGTAATCAACAAGGGAGTAACGGAAGAAGATTTGTTAAACGCTGTATCTATGGCATTCAATGGAGGCTGGAACGGTGTAAAACTGTATTTTATGCTTGGACTTCCTACAGAGACGATGGAAGATGTTGAAGGAATTGCTGATCTTGCTTACAAGGTGGTAAATGCTTATAAAAACGTTCCAAGGGAGAAAAAAGGAAAATTCCTCAATGTTACCGTAAGTACATCATCCTTTGTACCAAAAGCCTTTACTCCATTTCAATGGGAACCCCAGGACAGCAGGGAAAATCTCAATGAAAAGCAGATGTTATTAAAGAGTAAGATTCGTTCCAAGCAGGTAACTTATAATTATCACGAGAACCGTTTGAGTCTTCTGGAAGCAGTGTTTGCCAGGGGAGACAGAAAAACCTGCAAGGTACTGTTGAAGGCTTGGGAAATGGGCTGCAAATTTGACAGCTGGGGTGAACACTTCAAATTTGATGTGTGGATGAAAGCCTTTGAAGAATGTGGAGTTGACCCATATTTCTATGCAACGCGAAAAAGGGATTATGAAGAGTTACTGGCTTGGGATCATATTGATATAGGTGTTTCAAAGAAATATCTAATGAGTGAAGCTAAAAAGGCACTGGAAGAAAAAGTTACGCCCAATTGTCGTGTAAACTGCGGCGGCTGCGGTGCTACAATATTTGATAGCGGTATTTGTGGAGGTAATTAAATTGACTATTTTACGTGTAAAATTCAGACGTGGGGATGAAGTCAAATTCATCTCTCACCTTGACCTCATGAAGGTCTTTGAAAGAGCTATAAGGAGGGCAAGACTTCCTATAGCTTATTCACAGGGCTTCAATCCTCATCCGGGTATGGTTTTTGGTCTGCCCTTGGGTGTAGGAGTTACAAGCGAAGCAGAGTACGGCGATTTTGAAATTACCGACGATGAAATGCCGGCACAGGATTTTGTAGACAGACTTAATTCACAGCTCCCCAAGGGAATAGAGATATTATCTGCAAAAAAGAAGGTATCCAAGCAAAACATAATGGCAACCATAGCTGCATCCGAGTACATTGTAATTGTGGGAACGCCTGCAGAGTGTACTCAAAAAAACCTTAAAGGGGCTATTGACAAATATTTATCACAAAAAGAAATTGTTGTTAAGAAGCGAACAAAGAACGGTGTCAAGGATACCAATATCAGAGATATGATATTTGACTTAAACTTCGAAATTCAGCCTTTTGAGGCCTTCAATATAATAAAATTTACTGTACTTGTAAGTGCCGGAAGCAAAGCAAACTTAAAGCCAGACCTGTTGATTGAGTCCTTGTGCGGTTACTTGGGATTCGAATGCGAGATTGACAAAATTCACAGAACAAAGCTTTTCGTAAGGTCTCAAGACCAGCTTCTGGATCCTATGGAAGAAGTAGTTTGAGGTGATTAGATGGTTAATGAAATTATAGTAGATGTTAGTCCGGGTGAAATAAGAG
>JAEZIU010000171.1 GCA_023436485.1 Bacillota bacterium
GCTTATGGAAGTGCTCTGCACGGTGTTTCAGGTTTTTGGCGTTATATTGATTGCAAGCTTGCCATGGACACTAAACTATTACCTTCTGCTAAAAAATACAACTGTAGAACCTAGAATATATAATTCCATGATAGTACTTTTGGTAATATCGGGAATATGTGCCTTTACAATATTAATTCAAGCAAAAAAAGTTTTGCATAATATTAATTCTAAAAGCCCCTTTACGTTTGATACTGCCAACCGGATCAAATATATATCCTACCTGTGTTTACCTATATCACTTGCATATATTATAGGCATATTCTTTATACCGTCGGTATTCGTTGTCCTTGTAGGTCTGACCTTTTTATTTTTAGCTGCCTGCATATTTATTATTGCAGAGTTGTTCTATCAGGCAGTTAAATATAAGCAAGAAAACGACTTGACAATATAGATAAGGAGAATCACTATGCCGATTATAGTAAATGTTGATGTAATGCTTGCAAAGAGAAAAATGAGTTCAACAGAACTAGCTGAAAAAATAGGTATAACTACTGCCAACCTATCAATATTAAAGACCAACAAGGCTAAAGCCATCAGATTTTCAACTCTTGAGGAGATATGTAAGGCTTTAAACTGTCAGCCCGGTGATATCCTTGAATACGTACCAGTTGAAGAAAAAACCGCAAAAATAGACGAGTAAATATATTTTTTAATTAATGAAAGGAGTCTTACAATGGAAAATAATGATCAACTATCCGGAGCTTCAGCCACTCCACTACCTCCACCTTATTATGCAAGTTATGTTCCACGAAACAAAAAGCCTGAATACCATGAATTTAAAGCACGTGTTACTTCAACAAAAGGGTTAACTATTTCTATACTAAGTGTTTTATTATGTACACTGTTTTTAGAAACAATTTTTTTTCAATCTCCCGGAATAGCTGCTCCCATATATCTTGCCGCCTTCTATTTCAGCATTTATTATTTCTTTAGAGAGAATAATACACCCATTAATAAAACAGCTGCACTTTTAGCCATACCGGCAATGCTAATGGCAGTAAGCTTCTTTATTCATTACAATCCAAGTACCAGATGGATTACATGGCTTACGTTAATCGGAATTATATGCATACAGCTTATTCTTCTTGGCAATTTTCAGATAAAGAACATATTTTCGTTGGACACAGTTGTTAAAGTTATTTCAAACCTATTTGCAAAGCCCTTTACTAATCTTCCAATGCCTTTTCACTCTATTGGAGTGCTAAAAAATAAGAAATCTACTACTACTAAAAACGTCTTCTACGCCCTAATAGGTATAATCGTGGCTATACCTGTTGCCGCAATCCTTATGGGTTTGTTTGTTCAAGCAGATGCAGTGTTCGCTGCTTCGGTAAAATCATTTAAGAACTTTATAGGTTTAGATTTTAACCGAATAACAATAGATTTATTTTTAGGACTTCCATCAGGAATATTTCTTGGAGCCGCCCTACTTGGTTTAAAGTATGAAAAACATAAAGAAAAAACCGTAAAAAATATAGGCAGCTGCATAGAGACTGTTATTACAGGTACTTTCTTGACCATTATAAATATATTTCTGGTAGCATTTGTAGGATTTCAGTTTATGTATCTGTTCGGCGGATCAGATAATATAAAAGCTTCCGGAATAAGCTATTCGGAGTATGCAAGGCGAGGCTTCTTTGAACTATGTACTGCATCTGCAATAATATTTGCCATTGCACTTTTTGCCATAGTTATGACTAGGAAAAAAGACGAAAAGCTTTCTATATGGGTAAGCCTTGGAACATTAGTTCTTTGTGCAGGTGACGGCGTATTACTTATATCCGCAGTTAAGAGAATGTTTATGTATATAAGTGCTTATGGCCTCAGTATCAAGCGTGTTCTGACACTCTGGCTTATGGCGGTAATCGGATTGTGTCTGTTATGGATGATAATAAAGTGCTTTAAAGTTGGGTTGAATGTTACAAAGTGGATAGGATTTACTGTAATCATTGGGGTGTGCATATTAAGCCTAACTAACATTGAAAAAATAATTGCAGAATACAATGTAGACAGTTACCTCAAAAATCCTGATGAACCCTCAGTAGTATTTTATTTAAATCAATTATCCTTTACAGCTACTCCACAGCTGGAAAAACTCCAAGGTTTACCGGCTCACCAGAAAACAGAAATTAACTTAAATGAAATAGTAGAAAAGAAAAAATTTCAACTTTCTGTAAGAAACAAACTTTACGGCTTTACACTTGACAGCATTGAGGCATCAAAGGTACTAAATAAGTCAAAGTAGCTTAAGGAGATGAGTTGTTTTGAAGCAAAAAAGTCATATCATACTGGGTCTATATGATTTAGTTTTAGCTATAATAGCTGTTGCTACAGGGATACTGATGCTACAATCAAATAGTGGGATATTCTCCGAATATCCCACGGAGTGGCTTTTAAAACTACCTTTTAGTAGTTGGACTTTGCCCGGTATAATTGGAATTCTTATGTTTGGAGCAGGTAATATTTTTTCGGCAATTATGTGCCTTAAAAGCAGTTCTAATATATCTTGGCTGCCATCAGCCTTAGTAGGGTTAATCCTTTTGGTATGTGTAATAGCTCAGGTAACAATTCTGGGAGAATGGTACTTGCCGTCTGTTGAATTATTTGCAGCCGGTATAATCCAAATTTTTATAAGCGGTTATGTTTTAACTACCAAAAAAACATCGTAGGCTTGCCTTTTTATTGACATACCCTGTAGTCAGTGCTATAACAGAAATAAAATAGAAATAGCAAAGGAACTGGGGCTTATGTATATTAACACAAATGAACTTATCCTGTATAAGTATTTCCACCGACCTGATATTTTTGAAGACCTTTCGTGGGTTATAAACAATTACCAAAGCAAAGCTTTTTCTAAGGAAACTATAAAGTCAAGATTATACGATGGTTTGCATAAATTAGTTGAATTTTCAGTGGATCATGGTTTTAAGGGTAATTTGTTTCATTGTTACCTGACATATGTTCTTATTACCAATGAAAATGCCTTTTCAAGGTCTTGTGAAGTATCTGAAAAAC
The DNA here is from genome assembly GCA_023436485.1 of Bacillota bacterium. Taxonomy (GTDB): domain Bacteria; phylum Bacillota; class Clostridia; order Acetivibrionales; family DSM-1351; genus Ruminiclostridium. The sequence continues at coordinate 3,058 of JAEZIU010000171.1, forward strand.
CAAGCGGTACAATAAACGAGCTGGTATTAAATGATTTCAGAATTTTAAAACAGCTATATGATTTTGATTTATCCTTAATAGAAGAAGTTCTCCAAACCCAAGCTTTAAACATAATTAAATATTATATCTCCTCAGATACCAAAAAAAATACAAAGAATTGTTTACCGTGTTTTGAAGAACTCGTAAATAGTCTATCATCATCCGGGAATGTACAAAAATTCTATGAAATCATAACTGACTTTTACAAAAAATTCGGTGTTGGAAAGTTTGGATTGAACAAAGCCTTCAGTGTTATACACTGTGACAAAATCATTGAATTAAAGCCCATAACCAATATAGAATCAATACTTCTTGATGATCTTGTAGGTTATCAGCTTCAGAAGAACGAGCTTGTTAAGAACACAGAAGCTTTTGTACAGGGCCGCAAAGCCAACAATGTCCTTTTGTACGGAGACAGCGGTACAGGTAAGTCATCAAGTATTAAAGCCATTTTAAATGAATACTTTAAACATGGTCTCAGAATGATAGAGGTCTATAAGCACCAAATGAAGGATTTGCCTCTTATTATAGAGCAGATAAAGGACAGAAATTATAAGTTTATCATTTATATGGACGACTTGTCCTTTGAAGACTTTGAAACAGATTATAAATATTTGAAGGCAGTTATAGAAGGAGGCCTTGAGGCAAAACCGGAAAATGTACTAATTTATGCTACCTCTAACAGGAGACATATTATCCGTGAAAACTGGAGTGATAAGAACGACAGAGATGACGACCTCCATACCAATGATACAGTTCAGGAAAAGCTTTCACTATCAGCAAGATTCGGATTACCGATTTTATATATAGCCCCAAGTAGAAAGGAGTTTCAGCATATTGTTAAGGTATTATCAGATAAATACCATATTAATATGCCGGAGGAAGAACTTTATCTGGAGGCAAACAGGTGGGAGCTACGTAACGGGGGTCTATCCGGAAGAACAGCACAACACTTTATTACACATCTACTCGGAAAATAATGAATAGTATTAAAAATAGCAACCGATAGCACTGCTGTCGGTTCTTTTTATGTGTAATAATAGCTTCTAGTCAAAACAGCCACTATAATGTAAAATAATAATATAAATTGTAATATTATGTCCACCTAGGAGGTTTTCATGACTAAAAGAATTAAGTTTTTTCTACTTGCAATAATCTATACACTAACAGCCTTCAGTACATTCTCTGTACAAGCATCAAAAGTTACATATACAAAGTCTCTAGAACAAATTTATAAAAGCAAGGATGTTTATACCGACACACAAAAACGTCTTACAGAATTCAATAAAAATTATAGTAATATTACGTATCTCTTTTCAGCTGGGAAAAGTGTACAGAAGAGAGATTTATCAGTATTAAAAATAGGCACCGGCTCTAAAAAGATTTTTATAAATGCATCACATCATCCCAGAGAGTACATAGGTACAATACTTACATTAAACCAGATTCAGAACTTGCTTGAGACATACGCTAACAATGGCAGTATTGACGGCCAGAAAATCAGGAACCTACTGGATAATCAAGTAACCTTTTATTTCATGCCACTGGTAAACCCCGATGGTGTACAGAAATGTGTTAACGGATCTCCATCCTATTATTTTAACGCTAACAAGGTAGACCTTAATCATAATTACGATGCACTATGGTTTAAAGAAATTACCTCTACATATTCCACTGGGACTAAAGCATTCTCTGAGCCGGAAACCCAAACAGTCAGAGATCTGTGTCTCAAAATAGAATTTGACCTGACCATTGCATATCATGCTGCGGGAGATATAATCTACTGGTATTTTGGACAAACAGGTGCTGACAAAACAAGAGACCTGGCTTATGCAAATATGCTGAAGTCCACAACAGGTTACAGTTTGGTAAGTCCCTCCAACTATAAATCATCCACTTCCGGATTTAAAGATTGGTGCGTATATAAACTAAAAATTCCATCCTTTACACTTGAGGTCGGAGGTAAAAGAGGTATTACAAAGCCTGTGGAATGGTCATATTACAGTACTATTTGGAATCAAAACAAACTTGTCCCGGTTAGAGTTGCAAAACAACTAATGAAACAGACCAAGTTTAATGGCGATAAAAATACTTCTCTAATATACAAACACAGTCTGTTCAGACAAGGGCAGATATTCTCAATAGACGAGAAGCAATATATCTCTGAAAAAGATGTTACATTACTTGCAGGAAAGATATTAGACAGTCAGAAAGAGAAACTTAATCAAACAGAAATTTATATAAACAAAATACCATATATAAATCTGGAAACCTTAGCAAAATGTTTGAACCTGAACTTCAAGTTTGAAAAATCCTCAAATACTGTTTATATTTCATAGATAAAAAATATTACCCTCATTTTTTAAAAATGAGGGTTTTTTTATTATAAGTTCTGGTATCTATCTTGGAATAAGTGGTAATAATGTTTATAAGTTAATATGAAAGGAGTAATTATATTATGGGAGACAAAGGTAGTACAAAAAAAGCCCCTAAGATGTCAAAAAAAGAGTCAAGGGCAGCAAAAATAGCTGCAAAAAGCAGTAAGGCCAGCGAAAACTCATAAAAACCTTTCTATTAAATAAACCCTTGCTTGTGATTGTAAATACTAATATCACAAGCCGGGTTTATTTTTTATGGTAGAAGATTTGACTTATCTCCTATATAATAAACACAAAGTTTATGGAGAGGCCTTGTCATAGCCACATAGAGCAGCTTAATATCAAGATCGCTTGTCGAATAATTCTCGCTACTGGCATTTGAGATAAGTACCACATCAAACTCTAAACCCTTTGAAAGATAAGATGGTACTACTACAATACCACTTTTATATTCCTTCTCATTTCCTGTAATAATACTTACATTCTTATCTGCATTTTTTATAAGAGGGAGTATTTGATTACACTCTTCCATGGTTTTACATATAACTGCTATTGTTTTATGCCCTTGACTTTTAGCCTGTTCAATCTTGGTTACAATATCTTCGGCAACATCGTCAATGCCATTCTTTTGTATATATTCAACAGGTTCACCATGTCGGATAACAGGCTTAGCACGAATTAGATCCTTGTTATCCAGTTTCTCCATTACGTTATTTGCAGCCTCCATAATTTCAACAGTGGTTCTGTAGCTCTGTTCCAAGGTTAGAAATTCGCACCCTTTCCCCTCAAAAACATCGTTAACAATCTCATTCCAACTTCTTACTCCCCTATAGAAGTGGATGCCCTGACATAAGTCACCCAAAATGGTAAATGAACTATCTTTTACGATCTTTTTCATAACATAGAACTGAAATGCACTGAAATCCTGAGCTTCATCTATTACAATATGCCTGACTGGTATCTTCTCATCCATACCGTAAATTTTATATTTTAGATATATTATCGGTGCCAGATCTTCCTGTTCAATCCTTTTACTATTTAATATATCAAGAGTATACTCTCTGGTAAACTTGCATATTTCTGGGTCGGCATATTTACCTGTAATCCGGTCAAAAACTTCAGCATTATTTATCAAATCAACATAATATTGATATGCACTCAATTTTGGAAGACTGGCAACGTAGTCCTTGACTAAAGATTTTGCTGCTTTTTCAATCTTACCCAAAACACGATCTCTCTTTTCAAAAGCCTCCAGTATAAACTTTTGTTTTTCAGAATTATCAGCAATTCCTAATCTTGCCTTTGCAACCTTCCGATCACATTCAGCATGTATCTGTTGAATAAACTGTTCCTTGCTTGCTTTCAACCTAGTAGTAATACTTTTCTTAATCTCATTCATTCTCTGTGCAATTGGCCACATACCGTATTGGGTCAAAAATAAATTATTTAATTCTTCATATGAAAAAATAACTTTAGTTCCGAGGGTAATATCTTCTTTTGGAATAAAGGCTGACTCAACTTCTTTTAAGTAATCATCAATAATATTCTTAAAATTCATAGACGTTTTAAGAATAGATGCATTCATTACCAATATGTTATATTCAATCTGTTCCTTTGTCGCATTATGATTTACAAACATATTTAATTTTTCATTAGCATCGATGAGCTTAAACTTTTTTCCAATCAACTCCATAGAAAAGTCCTCGAATGTTGTCTGCTTTACCTTCTCAACTCCGAGTTCAGGCAATACGTCTGAGATATAATTAAGAAAAAGTCTGTTAGGTGCTATGATCATAAAATTTTCGGGATCAAAGCTTTTTTCAAAAGTATAGATAAGGTAAGCTATTCTGTGAAGTGCAATAGTTGTTTTACCACTACCTGCAACTCCTTGCACAATTAGTGGTTTCCACATTGGAGCCCTAACTATTCTGTTTTGTTCTTCCTGAATAGTAGAAACAATTTCTTTAAGTCTGTTTTCTGCATTAGCTCCAAGATACGTTTGAAGAAATTCATCATTAGTAGTTATATCAATATCAAATATTTCATCCAGATTACCATTGTTAATAGAAAACTGTCTTTTTAAAAGAAGTTCTCCATTAATTAAACCATCAGGACATTCATAACTTGACGGTCCGAGTCTGCCCTCATAATAAAGGTTTGCTATAGGGGCTCTCCAGTCTACAATAACAATTTCCTGATCCTCATCCCTGGATAAAGACATTTTCCCGATATACAGCTTTTCTGCTTTGTCAGAACTATTCTCCTTATAATCCACTCTGGCAAAATACGGTTTACCTCTGGCAGTATATAAGTTTTTAACCTTTAAGGCCAAAGTATCGTGCAGCATTGTATTTACCATTACGCTAGTATAGTCCGCACTACTGTCACCGCTCATATGCTTTTTCACATTTTCAAGCTCACTTCCGATTTTCTCTCTCTTTTCAAGAGCACGTTTCAAGCTTTTTTCAACATAGTCCAGAGTATATCTGCACCTTTCAAGCTCTTCCTTATAGGCCAGATGGTTTGCAGCTGACATTATTATTACCCCTCTTTTTCAAAATTTAAAAACAGACTTATATTATATATTTTTAATTAATTATAATCAACTATCCTGATAAATTGCCCGTAAATCTCTCCATAAAAAAACAAAGCCTCAAGCAATGAGCTTGAGGCTTTCATATAAATCTGGCAGAGACCTACTTTCCCGGGCCGTTTCCAGCCAAGTATTATCGGCACTGAGATGCTTAACTGCCGTGTTCGGTATGGG
>JAEZIU010000174.1 GCA_023436485.1 Bacillota bacterium
GGTATATACAAGAGCCTCACAATATTTTCGAGGAAGCTTATTTTATATTTCGTGAAAGCTGCGGAGGATTTCCTGATTCTGAACCGGTTATTTGAAAAATGTATTTACTTCTTTTTTATAACATAGGTAAACTTCCACACAGCCGAATTACCTGAATACCTTCCTCTGTTTTCTGTAACTGTGACATTGGATGTATACTTAGTACTCGTGCTTGCCTTTAGCTTACTTACCGAAACCGTAAGAGTCTTGCTCCCATAGTCAGGGTAATTGTCATCCTCTTCTGCAGTTGAAACAATAGTAATTTTACTATTTGGTGATGTAGATATTTCTACCGTTTGTCCCTCGTAAATTGACTTTTTATTAACTGTAGCACCATATCCCCATTCATTGCCTACATGGTTATTTTCTATACAATCAACAGATTGCAGTGTTACCTTTACTTTGGTATTTGAAGCACTGTAGGCTCCACATGTAAAAAACGGTAATATGAGTACAATTATTAACAAAAAGCTTATGAATCTTTTGTTCATATATAATTCACCCCATTAAATCAAAATAATTTATTAATATCCAAATTATAGCATATTTATTACTTATCAGTAAACTTTTACCATTCCACTGTGAATTAGCCCCACACTATTCCAAAATGAATATATTAATTTTTAAAAACAGATAATATATTCGGAGGTGATATCTTATGAATCAGAAAATAGCTATCGAACCGAATTTAACTCCTATAAAGGACTATTTAACTAAAAAAGGGTACAGCGTTGAAACAATGGACTATGGACAAGGTGCAACAAAAAATAATTATGATGCAATTATAGTTGCAGGTGTAGAAACAAATATAATGGGCATACAGGATACAAGCAGTAAAGCCGTTGTAATAAATGCTGACGGTATGACCGAGGAGCAGGTATATCAGGAACTTCAAAGCAGATTGCATTAAACGAAAAACCCCAATACTTCAAAAGTATTGGGGTTTTTCGTTGTTAACATTATATTTTATTTTTGTCCGTAATAAGCTTTAGGTCCGTGCTTTCTCATAAAATGCTTGTCCAGCAGCACCTGTGGCATGGGAGTTACATTAGGGTTCAGTTGTTTGCACTGAATAGCCATCATAGCCACTTCTTCCAGTACAACAGAATTATGAACTGATTCTCCTGCACTTTTTCCCCATGTAAAAGGTGCATGGTTTTTTACAAGTACAGCAGGAATGTAGTTAGGATTTAAATCTTTAAAAGCCTCTATTATCACCGTTCCTGTATTTGCTTCATAATCAGACTCAATCTCAACCTTTGTCATTTCCCGAGTACATGGGATTTCACCATAAAAATAATCTGCATGAGTAGTCCCATAAGCAGGAATTCCCATACCAGCCTGTGCAAAAGCAGTTGCCCATCTGGAGTGGGTGTGGGTTACACCTCCTATTTCGGGAAAAGCATTATACAAGGCTACATGTGTCGGTGCATCAGAAGACGGTTTCAATTTACCTTCCACCACTTTACCTGTGAGGTCAATTAATACAATATCTTCAGCGGTCATAATGTCGTAATCAACGCCGCTTGGTTTTATTGCAATCAATCCTCTTTCTCTGTCAATACCGCTTACATTTCCCCATGTATATGTTACAAGTCCTTTTTTAGGCAGTTCCAGATTGGCTTCCAGCACTGCTTGTTTGAGTTTTTCCAACATATTTTTTACCTCATAAAATCAATTATTCCAATAAACTTATCAGTTCAAGGAGTTTACTGCAGCTCTTTCAATATCCAAGCCCTTTGTGTACCGTTTCATAAATTCGTTGAAACCGGCAACATCCTTTGGATCAGGCTGCATTGAATCACCCTGACTTTCCTCAAACACGTTTTGTTCAAGAAAGTCTCCCAAGGACTGTGAGTTTTTTCTATTAATCATATATGAAGCGAGCAGGGCAATACCCCAAGCTCCGCCTTCACCCGCGGTTTTCATAACTGACACTGGAACATTAAAGGCAGCCGCCATAATCTTCTGTCCTACTTCCTTTGTCTTAAAGAAACCGCCGTGTCCGGTAATACCATCTACTTTAACAGCTTCCTTTTGGAAAAGGATATCAAGTCCGGTTTTCAGTGCTCCAAGAGATGTAAACAAATTGACCCTGATTAAATTAGCCAGGTTGAAATTGCTGTTGGATGAACGTACAACCATAGGACGTCCTTCTTCAAAATGAGTAATATGTTCACCAGAAATATAACCGTATGCCAACAATCCTCCGCAATCAGGATCGCCTTGAAGTGCTGCTCCCAGCAAGGTATCATATAGCTGTGGTTTTTTCACGTCAACGCCCAAGGCCTTAACTGCCTCAGCAAATATACCCATCCATGCATCATAATCCGATGTACAGTTATTTGAATGAACCATTCCCACAAGACTTCCGTCCGGTGTAGTTACCAAGTCAATTTCAGGATACACTTTGGATAATTCCTTTTCCAGTACAACCATAGCAAAAACTGAAGTCCCGGCAGATACGTTTCCTGTACGTACTGCTACGCTGTTGGTGGCAACCATACCTGTACCCGCATCACCCTCAGGAGGGCAAAGAGGAATACCTGCTTGAAGCTCACCTGTAACATCAAGGAGCTTTGCCCCTTCTTCTGTCAATTTACCTGCTTCAGTACCCGCAACAAAAACCTTTGGAAGAATATTTTCAAGCTTCCATGGGAAGTTGCGACTGTCGTTAACCTCATTAAACTGCTTAATCATATTTGAATTAAAGCCTTTTGTATTTAAATCAATTGGGAAAACACCTGATGCCTCTCCGACACCAAGAACTTTTTCTCCTGTCAACTTCCAGTGTATATATCCGGCCAATGTAGTCATAAAATCAATACCGGATACATGCTCTTCATTGTTCAGTATAGCTTGGTAAAGATGGGCAATGCTCCATCTCTGAGGAATCGGGTAACTAAACAGTTTAGTAAGTTCTTCAGATGCCTGTGAAGTTATAGTGTTACGCCATGTTCTGAAAGGTGTCAGAAGGTTTCCTTCCTTGTCAAAAACCATATAACCGTGCATCATTCCGCTAAATCCGATAGCACCGGTTGTTTTTAACCCTACACCAAACTTGTCCCTAACGTCTTTAATCATGTCCTGATAGCTGCTCTGAACACCCTTCCAGATATCCTCCAAGCTGTAAGTCCAAATGTTATTGATATAACTGTTTTCCCAGTCATGACTGCCGGATGCGATAGGTGCATTATCTGCACCTATCAATACCGTTTTTATTCTGGTTGATCCGAGTTCAATCCCAATTGTTGTCTGTCCGTTAATAATAGCATTTCGACCGTCATTTAGTTCATGTGTCATTGTTTTCCCCCTCATGTAGTCATCCATACTTATTCACTGAATCTCATAGGATGTCATTCAGATTAACATAAATTTATTATTTGAATGGATTCTCGTCCTTATAAAGCATTGCTGCAGGTTGATTGAAAGCTACATCCTCAACACCAAGAAGCTTCATTGTTGCGAACAGGACTTTTCCCACGTTTTTGAATGCTACACCACCATGGTGTGGGTATCTCTTAGCAATCAGTACATGTCTGTAGAATCTGCCCATTTCTTTGATTGCAAATACACCTATACCACCAAATGATTTAGGATCAACATCAATGATTTCTCCCTCGGCAACGTAACTTCTCAACTGGCTGTCAGCTGTTCCCTGGAGTCTGAAGAAAGTAATATCTCCAGGTCTTATTGTTCCTTCCAAAGTTCCTCTTGAGATATCAGGCTCCTTGTCTGGTTCAAGCAATCTGTGCATGATAAGCTGATACTTCATAGAGTGGTTTTTCATCATACATGAAGGAGTATTTCCGCAGTGGAAGCCCATAAACAAGTCTGTAAGTGTATATCCGTTAAATAAATCCTTATTGTTTTCAAACATGTCCTTAGGAACAGAGTTGTTTATATCCAACAGAGTTGCAGGCATTTGTGTAGCACAAGTAATTATATATTCACTTAATGCACCATAAATATCTGTTTCACATGCCACTGGAATTCCTTTTGCTGCAAGTCTTGAATTAACGTAACATGGAACGAATCCAAACTGTGTCTGGAATGCAGGCCAGCACTTATTTGCGAATACAAAATATTCAGAAGCGCCTTTATTCTGTTCAGCCCAATCCAACAATGTAATTTCATATTGTGCTAACTTTGGAAGAATTCCGGGATATCCGTTTCCATTCTTGAGTTCCTCTTCCATTTCCTTAACAACAGCAGGTATTCTTGGATCATCCTTATGATTATTAAATGCTTCAAAAAGATCAAGTTCTGAATTTTCCATTATTTCAACGCCAAGATCGTATAATGGCTTGATAGGAGCATTACATGCAACAAAGTTAAATGGTCTTGGACCAAAACTGAATATTTTCAATTTTGAAAGGCCAAGAAGAATTCTTGAGATATTTTCAAAATCCCCAACCATATCTGAAACATCTTGTGGATCTCCAACCGGATATTCAGGAATATATGGATTCAGCTTTCTCAACGCCAGGTTATAGGATGCATTCAGCATACCGCAATATGCATCTCCACGTCCGCCCATAAGATTTCCTTCTGATTCTTCAGCAGCAGCTACGAACATAACCGGTCCGTCAAATTTCTGAGCAAGCATTGTTTCAGGTCCTTCAGGTCCGAAGTTTCCAAGGTATACTACAAGAGCATTTACATCAGCATCCTTTAATTCCTTCAGAGCATTGAGAACATCTATTTCATTCTCAACTGCTGTATTTGCCTGAAATATTTCTAAACCTTTTTCTGCGCAAGCCTTAACAACTGCTTTACGTCTTTCCACACTCAATTCCGCAGGAAAACAGTCCCTGCTTACTGCTACAATGCCGAGTTTAACTTTTGGTACGTTATACATTTTAGAGATCCCCCTTAATATTTTTTTGCATTTAAATTACAAATTAAATTAATGTCGTATACTGTTACGTACAAGTTTAATAAAAATCTACCTTTTGATACAGGATTCCTTTATAATAAGTTCCGGTATTATGACTTTTTGAACAGGATTTATTAAATAATCACTATCTTTTATCATCTGCAGTAGAATCTCAGCTGCTTCCTCACCCAACTTCTCTTTAGGGTGACGGACTGTGGTAATCTTCACGGGACAATTCGCAGAAAAATACGAGTCATCAAATCCCGTTATGGATATATCATCGGGTACTTTCATACCTAAGCTGTTCAGCAGCTCATAAACTCTGAATGCAATTTCATCGTTATAACAAGCTATTGCATCAACCCCACGATGCTCTTCCATCAACCGTTTAACCATATTATAAGGCTTTATATCCCTGTCCTCGGTGTGAAACCAAACTACATTATCGGGATTATAGGCCATCCCTGCATCAGCAATGGCTTTTGCATATCCATTATGTCTTTCAACCCCTTGAACATCATCAGCCTTAAATATTCCTGCTATTTTTCTATGCCCTAACTTTGCCAGATATTCCACAGCCGAATACATGCCTTTGGCATCATCCAGTAGAACATGTGATTTTTTGTCAAGTTGCTGATAAAGGCCATGGATAAAGATATATGGTATACGATGGTTGTCCAGTGCCTCATAAAGTTCCATATTCTCTGAATACAAGGCACTTTTAGTAGGCTCAATTATAAGCCCCTCAACATTCTTCTGGAGTACATCTTCCAGGCAAACAGCCTCATTTTTGGTATTATTATTTGTATTCTTGAGCATAATGCTGTAACCGTTGGACGAAAGTACACTATCAATGCCTTGAATAACCTTTGGAAAAATGTATTCCGAAATATAGGTTGTAATAACAGCAATATTCCTGGAATCACTTCTTTTCCTGCTCCTATCCAGGCAATAGGTTCCACGTCCATGTTCAGTGTAAAGATATCCTTCATTCACAAGCATTGAAATTGCTTTTCTCACAGTGTGTCTGCTCAGGGACATTGTTTCCGCTAGAACGTTTTCCGAAGGAATTTGTTCTCCCGGCTTTATTTTTCCCATGATTATTTCTTGCTTCAGATACTCCATAAGCTTGAGGTATTTTACCTGACTATCTTTCTTTTGCATTATAATCTCCTTATATGCAACTTGTACGTACATCTTAATTATACATTATAATTTCAAATACACAATACTGTTTATAATAAAAAAACTGCCTTGATTTACATCAGGCAGTAATAGTTAAAAAACTTATTATTTAGAAGGCTTTGTATTATTATTTGCCCTCTTATCATAATTATTTTGAGGCATTTTACTGGTATCGTATTTTCTTTTGTCCATTTCCCACAACTTTCTTTGATAATCTAAAAACTCATGTAGTTTCATTTTAAAATCACCTCCTGATTTTATTTTATGTTAACTTTTCAGGAGTTGTTACAAATATAGTCATGACTAAAACCCTGCTGGATACTCATTCCCAATCAAACAATTTTGTCTCTAAACTAGAAAAAAGTGTATACCCCCTAATCCCCTATATTGTGGATTAGGTCATCTCATTATCTACACTATATACACACATATATAGTAATATCCACAGATTAATTCACAAAATGTTGTGTTTTTGTGGATAACTTCTTGTTGCTACCCTAACTTATCCACAAAGTTTTCAACAGACTGTTAACAAACCTACTTTATAACCTTTACATAAAACTTTCTGTTTCTTGGTCCGTCAAACTCGCAGAAATAAATTCCCTGCCATGTACCAAGCAGTAGTTTTCCTTCTTCAACAATGACGTACTGGCTACTGCCCACCGCACTGGCCTTTAAATGTGCTGAACTATTTCCCTCATAATGCCTGAATTCGCCCCTGTCGGGATACGCTTTATCCAAACCGTAAAGCATATCTCTAACCACATCAGGATCGGCATTTTCATTAATAGTAATTCCGGCTGTTGTATGTGGACAATATATCATAACCGCCCCGTCACTTATCCCACTCTCAGCCACGGCCTCTAAAACCCTCCCCGTAATATTATAAAAATTCTGTCTTTCTGTTTTTAAGCTGAACTCACGTACCATTACAATCTTACCTCCACTTGTTTATCAATTTCTATAAAACCCTCTTCCACTACACAATCAAGAGCCAATATTTCCACACCTTTATTATGAGCAGATTTCAAAACCTCTGCAAACTCTTTATGTGTCACGCTGTTGGGCGTAAAATAGTCCACGTCTTTCATCTGTATTACAAAAATCACATATGCCTTATACCCTTCCCGTAAGCTCTCAATAAGCTCATTTATATGCCTTACGCCCCTTTCTGTAGGTGCATCGGGAAAAAGCACTACATTATTTTCTTCAAGCGTTACTCCTTTTACTTCTATAAAAATCTTATCCTTCTTAGTTTCAACATAAAAATCAAACCTTGAATTTTTATATTTTGCCTCAGGTTTTACAATGGTAATATCCTTTAATAAATTCCCTTTTTCCAACCACTCCCAAACCACTTTGTTTGGGACCTGACTATCCATATTAATATGTCTGCTTCCCTTTATAACACTAATTAGGTCAAACCCTGTTTTACGGTTGGGGTTATCAGATTTTTGAACATACACAGACGCCCCCGGTAATAAAAGTTCTTTACATCTTCCGGTGTTCTTAACATGGCAAACCTCGGCAACACCGTCAATTTCTACATGTGCAATGAATCTATTTGGCCTTTCGATAAATATCCCTTTTTTAATATTATTATATTTCAATTTATCCTCCCACTGACTGTCTCTATGCAAATTACATCAAAAGGATATCATATAATTCAGTAAAAAAACCACAAACATTTTGTTAATACAGTCTTATTATGGGTATAAATACATTAACTTTAATTTGGTTAATATACTAATAACAATATATTCAAGGAGGTTTTTTATGAAGGCAGAAGTTGCTTATTATCGTTGCAAGCAGTGTGGTAATATCGTGAGTATAATAAAAAATGGTGGAGGAAAACTGGTCTGTTGCGGTGAGCAGATGGAAAGACTTGAACCAAATACTACAGATGCAGCTCTGGAAAAACATGTTCCGGTAGCGGAAAGAAAAGATGGTCAGATTGTAGTACAAATTGGTTCTGTGGCCCACCCGATGATTGATGCCCATTATATTGAGTGGATAGAAGTTGCAGGCGATGAAGGTACCGAAAGAATAGTTCTTTCACCCGGTGATGAGCCAAAGGCAGTCTTTGCCGACAAGAGTAACGCTGAAGTATATGCATACTGTAATCTGCATGGGCTATGGATGTCTCATGTAAAATAATTATCTATGGCCCTGTAAAACTAATTTTGCTTTGCAGGGCCTATTAGTTACTCTATAGAATATATTTAATCTTGTTCCTCACTGACAATTGCTATAGACGCACTCGCTCCTATTCTGGTTGCACCGGCTTCTACCATTGCCTTTGCCGTCGTATAATCCCGTATACCTCCGGCTGCTTTGACTCCCATATCAGAACCCACAGTTTCTCTCATAAGCCTCACATCGTCGGTTGTAGCCCCTCCTGTGCTGAACCCGGTAGAAGTCTTAACAAAATCTGCTCCGGCTGCCTTGGACAGTTTACAACATACAACTTTTTCCTCATCAGTAAGAAGGCATGTTTCAAGTATAACCTTAACAATAGCTTTCCCCTCTGTTGCCTCAACAACCGCTGCAATATCTTTCTCCACAAAACTCAAATCCCCTGACTTAACTGCCCCGGTGTTTATTACCATATCAATTTCCTGAGCACCGTTTTCCACTGCCTCAACGGTTTCTGCAACCTTGGATGCAGTTGATGTGGCCCCCAGAGGAAATCCTATTACCGTACATACCTTTATATCGGTTTCCTTTAAAATTTCACTGCATAATGTCACATAGCAAGGATTAACACAAACAGAAGCAAATTTGTACTCCATAGCCTCTCTGCACAGCTTCTTTATTTGCTCCTTACAAGTATCGGGTTTTAATGCTGTGTGGTCAATTAAACCTGCCAACTTAGTCATAAAATACCTCCGGTCACAAAACTTTATACATACATATTATTTACCAAAATTATGGAATTATCAAGAAATAAAAAAAATAGGTTAGTCTTCGTCGACTAACCATGTAAAGGGGGTCAAAATGTATTTTGTGAGGTCAATATTATAA
>JAEZIU010000246.1 GCA_023436485.1 Bacillota bacterium
GGTACATTGCCCATTTGTTTTATCATAGTCACCTGTCCTATCACTGTGTATTCAGGAATTCAATATATTGTCAACATAATCAGTTATTGAATTCACTGTTGAAAAGGTTTCATAGGTTAGAGAGCTACTATCGAAGGTTATTCCAAAAATATCTTCGATTTCAACCAGCAACTCAACCAGAACTATTGAGTCAACTCCATAGTTGTCTCTTAAATCACTATCTGCCACAACATTGTCATTATTAAATTGTGCAACTCTACTTACAACCTCACAAACCTTACTTTCTATTTCCTGTTTCTGCATAGTTTTACACTCCTTTAAAATATTTTACTTATATCTCTCATTTACTACCTTTATTCTGCCTTCAACCTTTGCTGAAACATCACCCTTTTCTTTTATGTATTTAGAAAGAACATCTTTAAGAAGCTCTCCCTTACTTAGCAGCTTTCCTTCCTTCAATTCATCGTAGCCATCTCCGCCGTTATACAAATAGTCATTTGTAGCAACTTTGTAATACTTGTTTCTGTCCAGTGGTTTACCGTTCAGTGTAATACTTACCAGCCTTTTACCGGCAGGTTTTGATGCATCAAATGTATACTTTATACCTGAAACCTGCAGGAAGCCTCCATTGGAACCTCCGTCAGGATACAGTCTTATACCTCTTTCAACTGCAGTGTATATGTTTTCTCCCTTTACCTCGATTGTTACAAGTGAATTAACAAATGGCAGGGATTTTCCGACTGCATATAGGTTGATGTTTCCTGCGGGAATACTTTCTCGTATTCCTCCCCCATTCATAAGGGTTAATTCCGCACCGGCGGTCTCACGCATTGCATCGCACAGCAAATTGGCAAGGGTTGTTTCTTTACTTCGCACGTTATTTCTGAAGCCGTCAAGCTTTTCCTTGGTTCTTCCTACAACTTCTTTGGTGGCTTCAAGGGCTATTGCATGATATTTCTCTGCTGCCTTGTTTACAACCGGATCAGCTTTTTCCTTGTCTTTGGTTCTTTTAACGCTCCATGCCACCTTTGCCAGCTTTCCGTCTTTAAAATACATATCTGCAAGCCCTACATGGGTACTATATCCTCCGGCTTCAACCAGATAAGTATCGTTGACTTTTTCAGCCTTTTCATACAGAAAGTGGTGGTGTCCGCACAGAATCAAATCTATACCGTCTACTTGCTTTACTACTTTTCTGTCTATGTCATCCCCAAGATGTGATATCAGTACTATTGCATCAACCTTACCCTTGAGTGTTGTTACCATCTTCTTGGCAATTCTTACAGGGTCTTCAAGTGTTACCCCTTCCGTATCACGAGAATTGGTGTTTATAAGGGCATTTTGTTCCGTCATTCCGAATAAACCTATTTTTTTGTCCCCAACCTTTACAATTTTGTACTCTTGAAATGCAGGCTTTCCATCTTTATAAATATTAGCTGAAAGAATTGGAAATTTGAGTTCGTCTTTAATTTGAACCAGCCTGTCGTACCCAAAATTAAAATCATGGTTACCGGGTGTCATTCCGTCATAGCCCATTAAATTGGCGACTTCAACAACTCCTTCACCCTTATTAACGTTGGCTTCGTTGGTTCCGTGAAACAAATCTCCTGAATCCAGAACCAATGTATTCTTATTTTTTTCCTTTATGCCATCTATGATATGTTTCATTAGTGGCATACCCATCATTACGCTTACATCGTCGAGAGAATAGTATCCTCCCGCTTCCTCATCAAAGATAATGTGTCCGTGTATGTCTGCGGTACTTACAACGCTTACTTTTTCATCGTAATAGCCTACGCTTTTAAGTAAATCATTAAAGTTAACATATTTTACCGTAAGAAATGATGCTATTCCTAATACTAGTACTCCTATAACAATCAGATTTTTATAGCTTTTCAAAACAATAATCCTCCTTTAGTCTATCTCGTTACATTGCTGTACCCGTACTGGAATAACGGCTTACACCCTTTTTCCAAAAAGCATATACAAGTATAAACATTATTACGGCAACCACCGGTGTCATATACATAAAACCGTCCCAATATGAAGACATTTCACTTTTTCTTAAAAAATATTGTGCCGGGAAAAAATTTACGAAAGCGAAAGGAACTACAAACATGAGTAGCTTTTGTATAATCCCCGGATAAAAACTCAACGGGTAGCCGGAAATTCTTCTGGCATTAAAGAATATCATATTTCTCAGATTATCAACCTTGTAGGTCCAAAAGCTGAAGCAGGCGGTAAACAGGAATATTGATGCCTGTATAACTGCTCCGGTCAATAAAATCACTATGTAATAAATAATATTTTTGACATTCCAGTCTATACCCACTGAAAATGCAGTATTTACAAATAGGATTACTCCCACTATACCGTGGCCCAGAGCAGCACTCAAATCTATTCTTGACGCAACTATTTGAAACATAAGTCCAAGTGGCCTGGTCAAAAACCTGTCAAATTCCCCTGAGTAAATCATATTGTCAAAATCTCTCATACCTGCAAAAAACAATACAAACAAGCTGTAAGATAAAAACAGAAAGCTGTACAGGAAGAACATCTGGTTATATTCCCAGTCCTTTATCCGGACAAATCTTGTAAGTATAAGGAACATAACAACAACGCTAATCATTTCCCTACAGAAAATTGCGATTGTGATAAAAACTCTGTCAAATTTATATTCCAAAATTGACTTTATACTAAGCTTTGCGTATTTAATCAACAAAATTAACATCTCAAGCGGACTGTATAACGCTTTCTTATTCACTGACTATCCCCCCTGAACAACCAATTTTTTTAATGCTGATTTCCATAAGAGCCTGCCTATTATAAACAGGCAAAGTGCCCATATAACCTGTTTTACAAGTGCAAAGGCAATTTCCTCCATTGGCATCTGACCCAGATAAATAGTAATGGGTACATAATATATGGAAGCAAAGGGAGTTAGATTTATAAATTCTACCATTGCCTGAGGCATAAACCACAGAGGAAGTAGTGCCCCTGACAATATCATTACCGCTGCATCCTTTATTGTTACAAGGCTGAAAGTCCAATAAAACCAGAATGAGCTTATCCATACTATGAAATTCAAGCAGTACAATACAAGGTAACCTAGTACCATACTGACCAGGAAAAGTGCAAACATTGTTAACGAAAATGGCGGAAGCATTTTAAAAAGAACTATTGATATGATTAATGCAGGTGTAAGTTGCATAACAACCCTGAAAATCAGTATGCCTACATTATATGAAAAAATATACCCGCTGAAATTAATAGGTTTGAGTAGATCCAAACCTATAGATCCCGACCGGACCTTGTTTTCAATGCGGTACTCATCCATAGCATAGATACATTGCATCAGGAAGGCAAGAACCACATAGGTTATCAGCATTTTGAACTGCACACCGTCTACAGCCTGTTCATCCTCATAAATTGCTTTCCAGACACATATGTTAACAAATATCATGATTATGGCATTAACAATACCTGCTACACAATCTGCCCGGTAGGCAATATTATTCTGGAATGCTTTTTTAGCGAACTCCACATAGGCTCTCATCGAACTTGATCCCCCCCTGATAGATTTCTCTGATTATCCCTTCAATTTCAGGTTCTTGAACTGTCAAATCTACAATACCGTATTTTTGAGTCAATTCATTTATAAGACTGGATATTTGGATTTCATCCTTTCGGAATTTGAATCTCTTTTTGCTTCCCTTCTCTTCAATTACCTGTATTCCGGGTATATCTATCTTTCCTACGATTTCAGAAAAATCTACCTGTAGGGTTCTGTTAGTGCCGTACTTTTCTTTTATTTCTTCTACCGTGCCATCATATATTGTTACACCATGGTCAATAATCACCATTCTCTGGCAGGTCTTTTCAATATCTTGCATGTCATGAGTTGTAAAGAGCATCGTCGTGCCTTTTTCTTTGTTTATGTACCTGATAAATTCTCGTACCTTTTCTTTGGCGATAACGTCAAGCCCTATGGTCGGTTCATCAAAAAATATAATTTCGGGATCATGTAGCAAAGCTGCTGCAATATCTGCCCTCATTCTTTGTCCAAGGCTGAGCTGCCTAACCGGTTGACTTATGAATGAATTGATTTCTAATAATTCATTAAATAATTCCATATTTTTTTTATATCTGTCTTCGGGTATTTTGTAAATATATTTCAGAATTTCAAACGTGTCAATTACCGGCAGATCCCACCATAGTTGGGTCCTCTGACCAAAAACTACTCCCAGACGCATAGCATTTCTTTTTCTTTCCTTATAGGGACATAGACCGTCAATGGTTATGGAGCCTGATGTGGGTACCAGAATTCCGGTTAACATTTTTACAGTTGTTGATTTACCGGCACCGTTTGGGCCTATAAAACCTACCATTTCTCCTTTGTTAATGGAAAAACTGATATCATCAACAGCACGCTTCATTTGGTACTCAGGAATAAGCAGACTTTGAAGCGACCCTAATAACCCTTTCTTTCTTACATTGAGCTTATAATCCTTTACCAAATTGTTTACTTCAATAAATGGCATTTTGGCATCCTTCTCTCGTATTTTTCTATAAAATGCAAAAAGAAACAAATTAGAACCGTACTAGCAATTAAGCTTAAAATCAGAAAATTATTCAATATGATGTATTTATTGTCATTTTATATAATATTTTCTGAATTTACTATTGTGTCTTAGTGTAGTGCAATAAAAAAGAAGGGACAAACTACCTTAAAAGGTAGTCTATCCCTTGTATTTTTTAGCAATCAATCTCGTCAATAGACATCAGATTGAGTTTTAAACATTTAATTACTGCTTGTGCCGAACATTCCACTTCAAGCTTTTTAAAAATACTTTTTTTGTGGTACTTTACAGTATTTATGGTTATTCCTTCTTCAAGTGCTATGGTTTTATCCGGTACTCCCATGGCAATTAACTTTAGAATCGCCAACTGCTTCTTGTTTAATATACAGTCCTTCTTGCCGGGTAAAATTGAACTTATTTCATTTGATTTTAGCTCATTGATGATTTTGTATGCTGTCAGGTCAGCAATAACTTCAAGTTCAAACTTTATAGGCTCATTTAGACTAACTATAGCCAAATACCCTATTTCGCTTTTTTTAGTTTCTAGCGGTACTGAATAAAAATAAAATTGTCTGAGTAGGTCGCAATAATGATGTGGTGGTGTGGTATAAACAGGTTTTTTCATTCTCATAGATAAAGCTATTGCATTGGTTCCTATTGATTTTTCGGTAAAACACATTCCAATTTTAATCCCGATTTTTTCAATTTTCTTGTTCAATTCTCTGCAACACTTTTTTTTAAAAGGACTCCTTCAGGATTGGTTAATATAAACACTAAATTCTTGTTTGCAGTTAGGCTTTCCAATTCCCTCCATATTTCATCAAACAGTGATATTATCGGCTTTCCTTCGCTTAAAGCAGTTTGTAAAGCATCTTCGCCAATATACGTACTCTCAGCAGCTGCTGAATTGATTAAACCTGAATTAATACATCTCCTCCATGACGTTAGTATTTCTTCTACTGGTTGCAATCTATTCATACATATATCCCCCCTGTATTCAGTTTTTAAATCTTCGGTAAAATACTTATTGTAATATACTTATATTACCATACCTATAATATAAAAAGCGAACATAATTATGTTTACCAGTTTTGATAATAATAGTTAAATATTCCTTAATCATTAACATAATATTAATTTGTGGTTAAATTTACAAATTTGCTCAATGATCATAATAAGTTATAAGTAAAGGGATTAGTTGGAATTGCTAAATAAGCATATTAACCATTTACACTTTAGTGTAGTTTTTATGGCTAATATGCTTACCTATATTTGTTATCAAAGGACTAATTTATTTTATAAACCCAGAATTTCGTAGGAAAGATCCCTGATCTTAGGATGAATATCGGAGTATGCATAACCGCAGTTACGTACATGCTGTGCATAAAATATCGCAAGATGGTTTTCAACGTCAATCACTGCATAGGCTCCTGCCGCACCATCCCATCCAAATTCTCCAAGCGGGCTTTTAACTCCTGATTTTTCCCTTTCGATAAGAGTACGTACACCAAGCCCGTAGCTGTACCCTATTCTGCCGAATTCATCAAAATCCTTTTTGGAAATGTCGTTCATCTGATCTTTACGCATCAAATCAATAGACTCTCTTGTAAGCACTCTGTACCCGTCTGCACTCACCCCGTCGTTGCACATAGCATCTAAAAACAGGATATAATCATCTGATGTTGATATTAAACCTGCTCCTCCGCTTTCATATTTATTGGAGAGTTTGTAGCAGTTGACTAAAGACATTGGTTTGGATGTCATGGTGACCATATCGTATTCAAATTGTTCCGACATATTTGTCTCTCTGTCAGGCGTTAATTCAAAGCCTGTATTTTTCATTCCAAGAGGCTTTAGAATATGTTCATCAAGATATTCTCCGAACTTTTGTCCGGAAACCGTTTCTATAACCGCTCCCAGCACGTCATGACTCAGGCTGTATTGGAAATGAGTACCGGGTTCAAATTCTAGGGGTTCATTTGCCAATTCACGTATAACCTGTCTGGTCGTAGCTTCATTTTTTGTGTCCTTAAGGACTTTCAGTATTGATGGGGCCTGAAGGTTGTAGTTTAGACCGCTTTGCATGGAAAGCAGATGCCTTATTGTAAGTGTATTTTCAGCAGGCACCGCCTCAGAGCCGCATTTTACATTCAAATGTTTGTATTCGGGCAAGTAATCAGCTACTGGAGCATCCAGCATTACTTTTCCTTTTTCAACAAGCTGCATAACTGCCGTACACGTTATAAGCTTTGTTGCCGAGAATAACCAATATGTATTTGCGGAAGTCAATGGCTTTGTTTTTCCTGCGTCTGCAAAACCTGTAGTATGGCGGAAAACCAACTTATGATTGTGAAAAATAACGCAGTCGCATCCGGGTATACCTTTTGCTTCCAGTGAATCCAAATAATCTACCAAAATAGCTTTATCCAAAATAAATATCCTCCCCAATTTTTATTCAGCATCTTTATTTATATTTTACATCAAACCTTCTATATTTAAAATACAGGCAACAAAAAGGCTAGGAAAAAGGCTGTGCATGAACCCAAGTTCACTCACAGCCTTAAAGTATATTTTTTTATTATTTTATAGTTTATCCAGTGTTTTCAACTCAGATGTTATACTGTTTTGAGACGTTGACAGATATTCCATGGATGAAAGAAGATTTTCTATCGTAGCCTGTAGTTCCTCACTGTTTGCCGCATTGGACTCAATAGCCTGATTTACTACTTCTACTACTTCTTCAACTGTTTTCTCATTCTGTCTGAGAAGTTGCACATTGTTTGTAACTTCTTCAACCTGCTCTCTTGACTTGATAGTGAAATCTATCAGTCCTTTCAATGCAACCTTTGCAGAGTCAATTTCAGACTTGCTGTCATTTATAACAACTATCTGCTTATCATTGCCCTCAGTAGTTGATTGTATGTCTTTTTTAATATTGCCTAATATTTCGACAATCCTGCTGGTTGCTTCGGAGCTGTCGTTTGCCAGCTTTCTTATCTGCTCGGCAACTACCGCAAAACCTCTTCCTGCCTCTCCTGCTCTTGCTGCCTCTATTGCGGCATTAAGTGCCAACAGGTTTGTTTGTGAAGTTACGCTGTTTATAAACTCAACAATCCCGCTTATTTCGTTTGAACTGTTAATCAGCTGTCTTATACTTTCGTGACTGTTTATAACTTCCGTTTCAACTCTTTCCATGGCATTCGTTATTTTACTCAGGCCCTCATCACTTGTATTCACATACTCATGAGTCTTGTTAGACATCTCTTTAAGGGATTGTGTAGCACTGTTGACATTATTCAAAGTATTAATCATGGTTCCCATAACCTTTGTAATTTCGTCTACATGCTTCATTTCCTTCTCGTTATTGGCCGCCATTTCTCCTGACGCCTGAGAAATCTGTTTTATAGTACCAAATGCATGGTTCATACTTTTACTGTACTCTTGCTGTAAACCTGATACATTACCTATACTTGTCTTAATGGTTTTTATGATTTCTTCATAGCTTTTTGTAACAACATTTATGCCATTTTGAATTTCATTGAGTTCAGGTTCTTTCACATTTACGGTTTCCAGTGTATTGGTTTTACTCTTACCCATTGATTTCAGAACATTGGCAAATTTATTCAATGATTTAAGTATAAAACTCAGATATGTTAATAGCATTAAAAGGAAAAATAATAGTACGACGAATGAAACCAGTGCGTATACTATGAGATTTGAACTGACCTTTTTTTCGGTAGAATTCAGACTCTGTTTCGCCAGACTTACGCTGCTGTAGTATATAGTAGTGTCTAGCTTTACATGCATTACATATCTGATTTCACTTCCGAATTTAACCGGTGCAAAAATATCACCGTTTTTGCTGTCAATGTTTATTACGGCTTTTCCGTCTTTGAATACTTGAGTAACAAATTTATTCTCGACTTTTTTACCTTTTTCCCAATCTGCCTTAGTTCCCGGTTTCAGGTTCTGTGTCAGTGCAACTCCCGCACTGTCAACTATTTGAATCGAGTTTATTCCGTTGCTGTTACTATTGTCAACATACATGCTCAATGCCTTTTCTACAACACCTGATTCACATGCTGTTTCAATAATACCTTTATTATCTTTCCTTGGAATTGCGGTAAATTTGAATATTTGACCTGTTTCTTCTTTAATTTTTAAAGTAGACGGTAATACCTGAGCTTTTCCGGTAAGAAGGTCTTTATATCCCTCCCATATGGAAAACAACGATAATCCCTTTGCAGCTTTTTCGGTTGAAGCTATAAATACGCCTTTCGGATCTGTAAGGTACAGATCGCTCATTCCAAGCTTATTACGAATTGCATCAAGTTCGCTGTCAGTGAGTGTTTTTTGAGAATCCATTTCTTGCAGTGCATACGCCGCATTGAGCATTGATTCATCAACCTGGTTTTCTATTGATTCTATACTCAAGCTTATTTGACTGGTTATGTTTTCTAATTGACCCTTTACCTTTTGATTTGCATCTTTATTTAAAGTATTTGTGAGACTATTGAAGTTATTGTCTAATATGCCGTTGGATATGCCGAGAAACACAATAGCCCCGATCAAATAAGTTATAATTAGTGCTAAAAATATAATGTATATTTTTGATTTTATTTTCATTTTTAGTACACGCCTCCCTAATAATGTTTAAAAATACTGTACTTAAAACTCTAACATAAATAGATTATTTCAAACCTCCTATCCTCGGTGTTCTTTTTGTAACTTTATAAAACTTTAATACATCATATTGCAATTAATATAAAGTTGTACCGTTGTTGTGCTTTTAACAGCTATGAACATAAGGCATTTAAATAATCTTATCTGATGATACATACTCTTCTTTGTCTTTCTGAGCTTGTACTAGTTCTTTTATGCTTATAAGGTATGTCTAAATTTAAAGACATTTGGCTTTTGTACTATAATAAAACAAAAAACGTATTTATTTAATATTTCTGATTACATTTTTTTGAAAAACTTATAATAAATAATATATTTGCCAAACTAATGAATTATTTGCCATTTAATGTTTATATTGTAAATGATTTTGCAATTAAAATCAAGTTATTCAGCTATATATTCTAAATTTAACGTTAACCAAAAAAAAAGAAAGAGCTGTTGGCTCTCTCTATGAGTTTTTTAAATATTCTATTCCAAGGTCACTAATCATAATTAAGTGATTATCAATACCTTCTATAAGTTTTTGAAATTTCATGACTGCCAAAATTTTAAGTACTTGGTTTGTATCCTTTTCTCCCATAGTGTCATAAATTTCATTTAAGGTAGCTTTATTTTTTTCAGAAAGAAACCTCAGCATCTTTATCCTTTTGTTTTCTATGTTTATGGATTCTTGCCATTTTTCTATTAATTGTTCTTTGTTTTTCTGCCAGTATTCGTTACCCAGCATCTGCCTTGTTTTATTTTCTAATTCCTCAAATTTGCAAGGTTTAAGCTTCCAAGGTTTCTCCTCGTATGATTCTGTTAATTTTTCCATGATGTTCTCATCCCCTTTCATAAAACTTATTCTATGTATTAAAATAATTTTCCTGCAATAGAATAGTTATACCTTGTAATAATAGGGTAAATAATTTAGTATCTTTATTTTTTATAAATATAGTGTTATAATGTGAACATCGTTCATATAAAAGGTGATTATGTGCCAAAGATAATTGAAAATATCAAAGAAAATTTAATATCAGAAGGTAGGAATACTCTTATTGGGAAGAGCTATAAAGAACTGAACATACGAGATATTGCCAAAAATTGCGGTATTGGTATAGGTACTTTTTATAATTACTTTGAGAACAAAGAAGTGTTTGTCCATGAGATATTCATGGATGATTGGAGAAAGATTATAGGTTTGTCGGAAGATCTAAAATCATCGAAAGACCCTTTAAAGGATAAAATCAGAAATATATATCTTTTTCTGGATGGTTTTGTAGATAAGTACCTTTCAATTTTCTACGAAATATCACAGCTTAAAGGTTATAGCCCTGAGAGGGACGACGATATGAGTGATCTTTATACAATGGTTGAAGAAATTTTAAATATAGAAAAGTCAAACGGAACAATAAACTCTTTGCTTACGCCTCACTGTTTGTCTCACTTTATTGTCTCAAACTTGATGTACCTAAGCAAAACCAAGTATATATCATTTGATGAATTGTATAGTCATATGAATATTTAAAATTTTTTTAATATTAAGTGAACAATGTTCAGAAAGGAGACAAAATGAACACAAAGAACGAAAATAAGAAAAGAATTGTTGTATTGGCAATTTTTCTGTTAGGTATTTTTATGGGGGCTATAGACAGCGGTATTGTATCCCCGGCAAGAACTGTAATTAAAAACAGCTTTGGTATCAGTGAGTCTTTAAGTGTCTGGATGGTTACCATTTACACTTTGGCATATGCCGTAGCTATGCCGATAGTTAGCAAACTCTCAGACAGGTACGGACGTAAGAAGGTCTATCTGACCAGCATAATTATTTTTGCGGTTGGTTCCTTTCTCTGTGGTATATCCAATTTTTACGGGAATTTCACATTTTTCCTCATAGCAAGAGTTATTCAGGCTATCGGCGGTGGAGGAATCATGCCTATAGCAAATGCGTTTATAGGAAACAGCTTCCCCCCCGAAAAAAGAGGAACTGCACTGGGTTTTGTAGGAGGAGTTTATGGTATTGCCACAATCCTGGGCCCTACCATGGGTTCATCCATCCTGGATATTGCAGGAGTCAATCATTGGGGATGGATATTCTTTATAAACCTTCCTATAAGTTTGTTAATTCTGGCATTAAGCTATACTCTGAAAGAGAACCTTGGTGACAATAACAAGAAAATGGATTTAAAGGGCAGTCTGGTACTGAGTATTATGATTTTAAGCCTTATGTATGCCCTTACAAATTTGAATTACTTTAATTTTACCGAAAGTATAAAAGATTTGCATGTTTATCCTTTACTGATTTTATTTGTTATATGCTTGCCTTTGTTTATTCTTATAGAATCAAAAGCGGATGACCCTATTTTAAATCTAAGATATTTTAAAGAGCGTCAGATACTTTTAACTCTTATTCTGGGCTTTATTACAGGTGTTGGTCTTATGGCAGTTGTTTTCATCCCTCAATTCGCTGAAAATATTCTAAAGATTAAGACCGGTAACGGAGGGTATCTGGTAACATTGATGTCAGTTTTTGCAGGAATAAGTGCACCTCTTGGAGGGAAATTCATTGATAAATACTCTGCAAAACTGGTAACAGTTCTGGGTATGATTTGCACAGATTTTGGTACTTTCTTCCTGGCGTTTTATACAACAGCTCACCCAAGCTTTGTTTCAATAATGACAGGACTTGTTTTTGTAGGCTTCGGTATGGGCTTTACCATGGGTACTCCCCTGAATTACCTGATGCTATCATTTGTAAGTGAAAGCGAATCTGCTTCCGCATTATCTACATTGTCTTTGGTAAGGTCAATCGGAATAGCTGTTTCGCCTAATATAATGATTAACTTTATAGCTGAAGCCGGTAAAGGCGTTCAGGGTAAAATAATGGCAGTAATGCCGGAACCTCCCACACCTACGTTCCCCGGTTCCCAGTACGTGTCAGGATACTTTGATATGTCCAAAATGACAAGCGGAGGCGGTATTTCAAGCAATGCCATAGAAAAGCTAAAATCGGCTGATGTTACCAATGTTGTGGACGTTCTGAAAGACTTCTCCTCAAATATGCTTGATAAAGTAATACCAACAATCAAGGATAAAATACTTGGAGCAATGTCAGCCGCACCAAAGGGAGCTGCTTCACATATAAATCTTGATAAAATTTTCAGTGATTGGAAACTGGATTATCTTAATAAGATTGAAGGTGCAAGAGCCACAATTGAAAATACTTTTCAGACTGCAATAAGCGCAGGCTACAGAAATATGTTTATTACGGCAGGTGTTATTGCCGTTATTGGTCTGGTCGCAGCTTTGTTACTCAAAAATAAAAAGAAAACGATTTCTGAATAAAGTTTACTGAGGGGTTGTTGCAAAACAGAAAGTTTTTTGTTTTGCAACAACCCCTGTTTTCAAAGGCCTATCTTTTAAGTTGTTTTAACAGTTACTATAATCTTATAGTAACTTACCGTTGATTTGTCCTCCGATGTTACTTTCACTATAAAAAAGTCATTGTTTAATATAGGCTCATTTGCATACGCTTCATCTGTTTCAAAGTTTTCGGCGGAGGCTCCTTCAGAGTACTTGACTGCCTTTATTTCTGCTCCTACGTAAGTCCCCCTGAACAATGTAATATATGCTCCGGCATTTGTTTCATCTGCCGCTGCTATGCCAGTCAGTACTGTTGTCCCCGCTGTAACCCCATTTATAGTCGATGCCGGTGTACCAACATTATAATAACCTATGGGATTCCCTTTTATTGTTGACATATAGTCTAATTTAGCCTCACTGCCTGCTATCAGTCCGGGTGTTGTTACCTCTGTTCTGTATGGGCTCGACATATTTCCTTCTTCATTAACGGCCACTGCCCATACATTATATGTAGTGGAATACCATGGAAGATTATCTATTATTATTCGCTCCTCTACATTGGCTACTATCGGTACACTGCCTGATGCTAACCCGGTACCGCCACTTCCGGTTTTACCCGATAATACCTGCTCCTTTGTAGGTTGCTGCATATAATAATTAATATCATTTGTAACTACATAATAGACTCTTCCTGGCTGATTGACTTTTACAACCAACTCAACTTTCTTTGTGCCCGCTGCCTGTATTGGCCCAGCGTCAGGATAGTACCCCATGCTTGGCACTGTTCCCTCAACAGTTACGGTGACTTTGTAGTAACTTAAAGTAACATTATCCTCTGCAGTTACTTTAATTAAAAAGAAGTCATTATTTTTTATAGTCTGGTTTGTATATGCTAAATCCTTTTCAAAGTTTGCCGTTGAGGCTCCATTTGCATACTTAACTACTCTTAACTTGGATTTTGGGTCGTTGGGCTTAAATGAGGTTATATATAATCCTGCATTAGAAGTATCAGCAGCCTTGGTTGCACTTATCGTTGCCCTTCCCGGAACTACAAGATTTTGATCTGCATTGGGAATTCCCAGATCACTGATTGTCACACCTTTTATTGTGGAGGTTGTATTTAATATCGTACTGGTGATGGGTGATAGCTTTATGTTTTCGTTTGATAACGGTGATGCAGCCGGGGCATCCAGAATAAGTGTATTGTTTCCTTTTGCCGTAACTTTATAAGTATATTTACCTGCTCCTGCTCTAGCTATTGATGGTCCGAAATCAAATCCCGTCGCTGCATTTTCTGCAAGCACAGTTACAGGCATTACCCATGCTTTTCCGTCCCTGTAGGCCTGTACGGAATAGCTAACGGCATGTGGTACTTGGGTCCACTTTGCCACGTCTCCGTCCCAATTAAGTCCTTCACTTACTGTGGAAAGTTGAATTACCGTCTGTTCAGATGAGTGAGTTGACCATGGTCCGTCAGTATACGAAATACCGTCTCCTTTTGCCATTACCGTTACGTTATAGTTTCCTTCCCCTGCTGCTCTCATAGCTGCTAAAAAGTTGTAAGAGGTTGTTCCGGATGGCAAATTTATAGGTGAGCCTACTTCCCCACAATCACTATATAGTTGTACCGCATAACCTGATTCATTTGTAAGATCATCCCATCTGGCTGTTCCAGTCTCATCTAATATTACATTTGTCACCTGTGGCAGTCTGTAAGATAATAGTGGCGATTTTACCACGATTTTATAATAACTTACTGTAGAACCATCCTCTGATGTCACCTTAATTATGAAAAAGTCATTGTTGGTTACGGGCTCATTTGCATATGGAGGGTCGGTTTCAAAATTTATCGTAGACGCTCCGTTTGCATACTTGACTACCTTAACATCAGCTTCTGCATAAGTTCCTCTAAGAGATGTTATATAAGGCCAGATATTGGTTTCATCAGTAGCCTGAGCCATTGTTAGTTCTGTTGTTCCGGCTGTTACGCCTGCGATTGTGGAAGATGGTGTTCCGGTATTATAATAACCAATTGTGTTTCCCTTTATTGTAGACTTGTAGTCCAATTTTGCTACGCTGCCGGCAGTTTCTCCGGGTGTTCTGATATCCGTCCTGTATGGTACAGTCGTATTACCAATTGAATCCACAGCCACTAACCAGATATCGTATGTAGTAGAATATTCCGGGAGATTGTCTATAATAATACTCTTTTCTTTGTTGGCTGTTATAGCTATACTGCCCGAGGCATAAGCCGGGTCACCATATCCGTCTTTTCCTGCCATTATCTGCTCGACAGTGGGCTTCGGAGCGTATTTACTTACTATATAGTATACCATCCCCGAATCATCAGCCTTCACAATTACCTCAGCTTTCTTTGTTCCTGCGGGTTGTATCTGGCCTCCCATTGGATAGTATCCCAGTTGGGGTGCTTGTCCGTCAACTGTCACTATTATTTTGTAGTATCTTATTTGTGTATTGTATGATGATGTTACCTTTACTATAAAAAAGTCATTATTTGCTATAGGCTCATTTGCATATGCTGCATCTGTTTCAAAATAGTGTGTCCATGTTCCAGCTTTATACTTGACTGCCTTTACCTTTGCTCCGGGAGCATTCTGAGCAAATAGTGTAACGAACGCTCCTGCATTTGATGTGTCAGCTGCCTGAATCCCATTTAGCAGCACTTTTCCTGGCGTAACAGAACCTTCCAGTGACCCTGATGGGATTCCCAAGTCTGTTATTGTAACCCCTTTTATTGTTGACGCCAGACTCAATGTAGCGTCATTTCCGGGATCACCATCAGCATATATATTTACCTGCAAGCACAGGCTTAGAACCGCAATGGTTAGAATAATTAAACAAATACATTTAGCCAAATTAATTTTCTTTCTCAATTCTATACCTCCCATACCAACTTACACCCCGTCCTTTTTAAACTGGTTTACAATTCTACAGCGATTTATGTAATCTGCATCAGTCTTTACCTCACTGGAATAGTTCAACCCATAAGGCCAGAAATGCTGACTGTCGCCATGCACAGCATCCGTTGAAACCCCTGTGATATTCCTTAATTCTTCAGTACCATACGTTCCTGTATAAATGCCGTTTTTAACTAAAGAGAACCAAGCTGAACTCTGTCCTACGCCCACAGTATGAGCGATTTCATGCATAGCGGTACAGGTGTCCATGTAACTTCTTGATGAGCCGAATCTTATGGTTCCGTTTATGCTTGCATCTGCTGTAGGAACTGATGTGTTGTAATATACAGTTAACTGCTTGCTGATATTAGTGAGATTATTATAGTACATAACCGCACAATCCATAGCGGCTTTTATTTTTGCATATGCATCCGCTTGGTCAGCTGTTGGATTTTGTTCTCTAATCAGTGTGTATGTAATGTTACCTGTTGTTTGAGATACAAGGTACCACTGCTGATTTTTGCCTCCATTGTCAGTCCATTGGGCAACATCGCCGCCGTTGGCTGTAGATGTGCTTAACACCTCCAGAAGCTTTCCGCTTCCCATGTTAACTATTTTATAATATCCTCCGCCAATATCAACCAGTCTCCATTTTTGCGAGTTGCTGCCATCGTCTGTTCCCTGAATAGCATCACCGCCATTCTCAACTGACGAGTTAAGTATTTCTAAAAGCTTTCCACTATTACGGTTAACTATTTTATAGTATCCTCCGCCTGCATCCGTAAAACTCCACTGCTGGTTTGTTCCACCTGTAAGCCCCCACTGGATGACATTTCCACCATCGGCAACAGATGAGCCGGATACCTCCAGAAGCTTTCCGCTGTTACGGTTGATTATCTTGTAATTAACACCCGTCTTAACATTGGTTGCCGGTACATTTATAGGCAGTGTAGCTACTATGCCCAGCAAATACTGCTTCAAAATAGCATAATCTACTGAATCTGCGGTATTATCCAGATTGAGATCCATAATACTATTGTATATTCGTTCTGAATCCATGAGATATTGTTTAAACCCTACCAAATCTAATGCATTAACACTACCATCATTGTTGCAGTCACCATATATTTGTGAAGTACCGGTTACCGTCCCTTCCGCTGAAGCAATACCAGAATTGAATAACACTGTCAGAATCAGTGTAAAAGCAACAATCAAGCCCTTGATTTTCATTATCATACCATCTCCTCTTCTATTTGTTATTTAATGGTATAATATCAAGGTTTTATAAGTTAATCAATAAGCCCCCAAAATAACTATAAATTGTCTGTATCCGTACTTTCTTTATGATTTGTAGAGTGGTTTATTACTCCGTCATCCAGTGAATCCTTGATGAGCTCGTACCACTCCTGAAGTTTTTTCTCAAGAAGGTTTTTTGGAATAAAAATTCTCAGCCAGAGAGGCATAACATTGTAAAGCTGGGTAAGTACAGTATTGAACCTTTCCTGTCCCTTCTTTGTTCCCGTAATAACCTGCTCAGCCTGTACTATCATTTTATATGCCATTTCTCTTAATTGTGTCCAACGGTGTTTTGTTATCAGATATATGACGTACCCTGCAAACCCTATTGCAATTAATACAACAAACCAGTAATCAGTCAAAAATTCTATCATTATGATTGCCCTCCCATTTAAACAATGTCCTTATTTGCTTTCTAAAGAATAAGGCAAATTGGCGGCACTATTTACAACCGATTGCTTTTAGGACAAGCACGGGACAAAAAAATGGCAGATACAGCTTACACAAATCGGTGTGCTGTACCTACCATCTAATTAGTAATATTATTCTTCATCTTCTGAATCAATATTTTCTTCTTCTGATTCTCCGCGTGTTTCTCCGCGTTTTGTTTTCATTGCCTCCAGCTTTGGGCCAAGCTTTTGTTTATAACCCTTAGGAGCTTTTTCATAAAACATTTTCAAAAGTAACTCTTCAGTAACAACTTTGACTTTGTGATCTACAACCCAACCCTCAATCTCACGTCTTATCATGGATCTGAAAATTGAAGGAACGGCAGACATAACTGCTTTGTACATCTTTCTACTGTTGCCCTTCCAAGTAACATTGTCTAATGCTGAACCACTCATTACTACCTCCTACCCGCATAGCTGCAGCCATAAAAATAATACTACATACTATGGCAGATAATGAGTTTTGGTTCTAAATCTGATTATAAAAGTCCTTTTATAATCTCAGCATGGCTCTTTGCAGACAAATATGACAGTGGTACGTCAAATACTGTTTTAGCTCCATTGCTGCCTTCACTATTCATACGTGCAGCAGCTCTTGCATATGCAACCAATACATTTGCAGTGAATTCAGGGTTACTGTCCAGTTTGAGTGAAAATTCTATAATGTGGTTGTTAACAGTGTCTATTCCAGTCTTACCGCTTCTGAATACAAATCCGCCATGTGGCATTTTAGAATGGTTACTTTTCAGTTCCTCTTCACTTATAAAATTTACTACTGTATCGTAGTCTGAAAAGTAATTCGGCATATTCTTTATGTCAGCTTCAATTTTAGCCTTATCCGCACCGTCCTCAGCTACAACAAAACACTCTCTCAAATGCTTCTGTCTTGTGGACAGTTCAGGATTTTTTCCGTTTCTTACACTTTCAACCGCATCATCTATAGGAATAGTATACTGAATGGCGTTCTTTACTCCGGCTACCCTTCTGATTGCATCAGAATGTCCCTGGCTTACTCCTTTACCCCAGAACGTATAATCGTTTCCTTCCGGCAAAATAGCACCTGATAACATTCTTATCATCGAGAACAACCCGGGATCCCACCCAACGGATATAACAGAAGTTTTGTTTGCAGCCACAGCAGCTTTATTTACTTTTTCAAAATACTCAGGAATTTTTGCATGTGTATCAAAGCTGTCAACAATATTGAACATAGCTGCAAATTCAGGGCCTTGTTCTGGAAGGTCTGTTGCAGAACCTCCACAAAGAATCATTACATCTATAGCATTTTTATATTTTTCAGCATCTTTAATATCTATTACCTTTACCCCGGGAGTCTTTAAAACTACACTTTCAGGATTTCGTCTGGTAAATACGGCAACCAGTTCTGTATCACCATTCTGTCTTATTGCCGCTTCAACGCCCTTACCGATATTTCCATATCCTACGATACCTATTCTCACCTTGTTCATTATTGGTCCTCTTTTCTATCATAGTTTGTATTTATTATATATTGAAATTTGCTATAATGTCTTCAAATGTATCCCTGCGTCTTATCATCACAGGCTCACCGTCTTCCTTGATAAGTACTTCGGCAGGTCTTAGCCTCATATTGTAGTTTGAACTCATTGCAAATCCATAGGCACCCGCATCCATTATTCCAAGAATATCTCCTTCCTGTATGACAGGTAGCTTTCTGTTTTTTGCAATAATATCTCCGCTCTCACAGATATTACCTACTACTGTTACATCTTCTACTTCACTGTCATTTAAAGGATTACCGTTTCTGTACACTTCTATATCATGGTGTGAATCGTACATAACAGGTCTTGCAAGCACATTGAATCCAATGTCGGTACCAACATACTTGTTTCCATAGTTGGCCTTTGTAGCATAAACATTACCCAGTAATACTCCACTTTCTGCTACTATATAACGGCCCGGCTCGGTTTTAAACAGAATCTTCTTGCCATATTTGTCTGTCCATTGTTCAAGAACCTGCGTAAGCTTTTCCTTAAAACTTGCCAGATCAAGGGGTTCTTGGCCTTCCTGCTTTTTATACGGAATTCCGAAACCTCCGCCCATATCAACAAAATCTATATCTTCAAATTGTTCTGCTACTGCAAGTAAGGATTTTACCCCTTGAATGTATGAATCACCTTCCATAAACAATGAACCTATGTGTTGGTTTACACCGCATATTTTCATATTGTACTTTTTGGCAATTGCCTTTACCTCATCCACACAGTCAATGTTTACTCCGAATTTTGTTTTCTTTCCGGCTGTTACAACCTTTTCGTGGTGTCCTGCTCCAACTCCCGGATTAAACCTTACAGCAGCTTTTCCTCCGGCATTGATTTTACCCAGCATTTCAAGCTGTGACAGTGAATCCACACTTACAAGTACACCGTTGTCAACTGCATATTTTAGTTCTGATTCTGATACATTGTTCGGTACGAAAAACAGATTTTCAGGCTTAAACCCTGCGTGAAGCAAAAGCTGGATTTCTCCTGCAGACATTGCATCAGCTCGGAGTCCTTCTTCCTTCACAATTTTTAAAACACTAAGGTTTGAATTTGCCTTTATGGAATAGTTGGGAATGAAGTTTTTATAATCTACAAGATTCTTCATATCTCTGCATTTTTGCCTCAATATTTTTTCATTGTAGACATACAAGGGACTCCCATATTCCTTTATTAGCTTTTCCGGGTTTGAATTACCGAAAAAGTTTGTTTTTATTGAATAGTATTCTGTCATAATGTACACCTCTCTAAATTTAATTTGAATATTTATAAACCTCTTTTGTTATATAGGTTTTATTTTAATTCTGATTATTTTCAATATTTATCAGTTTGATTTCGTTTGTTAAAGAATCTTTTATAACGTCAACCATATTTTGATTCATTGAAAATAATCCTGTAGCAGCAAATTCACTTAAATGTCCTGTCAGAACATTGGAGGAATCTGTAATAAGCCGGACACTTCCGGGCTTCTTTTGGGATCTGTAACATGTAAAACCTTCCATGCCGGTACAATCGGAGGTTATCAGAACTACTTTTAGTCCTCTCTCCTTTGCACTGATAAGTTCTTTGAGAACAAGTTCCAGCTGATTTCTGGCTATTGATATATATATCCTGTATTGAGCTTCATTTATCAGGTTTTTCATTTTATTGACTATCTGTTGCGTTCCGTTAATAGTTACAAAGGTATCCTTGGGTATATTGACCTTTGGAATCTCCTCAATTACCTTTATAACCTGTGAAAACTTTCTTTTGAGGTTTTCTACAAGCTCATTAACAGGCACCGCACCATATTGAGCCGTTTCACTGCTTATTTTGTAAGCACCGCCCTTGTCACACAAGCCGGCAAGGCCAAGATATGCGTTTGACCGTGGAATCCCTGTAAGCTTGGAAGCTTCGTATCCTGTCAGCTCACCTTCCCCACAGAGCGTAACATACAGAACAGACTCATGTCTGGTGAAACCCGCCTGCATTAATGCGTCAATAATATCCACCTGCAACATCCTCTTCATAAAAAATAGTGGTTCTATATAAAACCACTATATATTATATCTAGTTTTTTGTCAACGGATACCTATATATTTAACTTTTGTTCCAGAATCTCTAAATCCCCCGGAGACGGCTCTATATCACCATAGCGTACAGCGTTATAACTGTCAGACATCAGATTGTTTAGCTCAGTTTCAGAAGGTGCTGCTGACGATGCACCTCTTGATATCTCATCTGCCGTTGAAGCTTTCTTTACGGTAACTCCAATTCGAATTGATTTATCAACAAAGTTTCTGAATAGTCTTCTTATCTTAGCTTTCCCATCCGGTAATTTGTTATAAGGTACTTCTCTGCTGAATAATCCCCTTGCCTTGTTAAGAAGGCTGTCGGTGATTTTCTTCATGTTTTTACCGTAAAGACTCTGCTTTTCATCAATTAGTCCGTTTTCGTTTATTATTTCGGCTGCTGCTTCTCTGTTTGCAAGCCAACGAGCGATACTGCGAATTAGTTTGATTACCAATTTTGTTATTTTGTACAAAAGATAAAAAATAAAAGCAACTATCACAATTGTAGCCAACACATCAAGTACTACCTTTATTATTTGATCAAAGAGACCTGAGGATGCCTTGGCTCCAGATAATTGTTGCATTGGCATTTGCTTTTCTTCTGCCTGAGTTGCTCCGGGAATTAGCAGCATGCCTAAAAACTTAAATATTCTTCCTATTAAGCTCAATACAAACTTATAAATTTCAGATATACGTCCAAGAGTACCCATCAGTATAAGTACTATAAGCATTACTCCGCCGAATATCCTATTATTTCTGCGTTGGGTTCTGCTTATGTCCATGGTAGCTTTTCCAAAGTTTCTGGAGTCATCTACCTGCCTCACTATCAAAAGTATAACGGCGGAGATAACTGAAATGCATATAGCTACATTTCCATATCGTACACTGTCGCTCATATCAGCCACTTTGTTTATTACCCCGTAAATGATATTTATAATGAGGGCAAATATTGCAGTCTGCATAGAAAAATCGTTATCTTTTTTCAAGCCGTACCATGTACTGAGGAAAACAGCCATACACAGTGCAATTACAATAAGCCTGCCAATTGTCGTTTCTGCACCGGCAACACCGATAAAAATTGATACAGCCAACGAGACGGGGTTATACAAATAGGCTTTTATATTTAAGCTGCATACAAGTGATGCCAGAAAGGCAATAACTACTATGAGAACTGATAAAATAAAAGCAGTTTTCGCCGGAAGTATAAGTTGCATAATAAAAAAATTAAAGGGCATCCAGGCCAGCCCTTGCAATACATTAGAGAGCAGAAACAATTTTGACATTATTCCACCTCGCTTTCGGATATAATCCAAGTTTCAACATCATGCCCTGAACGTTTAAGTTCATGAACCTGTTCCTGAATCTTTTCGTCATTGTAAAGAGAAACAATAAGTATATCTGTATCCTTCGGAATACTGTTTTTTATGTTTTTCATCATTGTATAAAAGGATAACACTCTGTGAAGTTGCAATTTCGCCATGGCCTCAAAAATAGTAAAAAGCTGAATCTGACTGCAACGAGAAGGAATATTGACAATTTCTTTTTGTTCTCTGAAGTGTCCGTTACAGACAAACCCTGTAGATATTCCCTGTTTAATTGTCTTATCTACTATTGAAGCACAGAAGTGAATACCCAATTCTATTTTTTCACATTCCTTCTCATTTGGATAATTATCCTGACTGATGCTAGAATCAATATTAAATAGAATCAAGAGCTTTGTATCTGCCGAATAGTCATACTTATATACCTGAAGTGAATTTGTTCTTGCCGTTGACTTCCAACTGATAGATGAAACAGGGTCTCCTGCCTGATACTCTCTGACCCCTGCTACAAGAAAGGGATCCGGGTTTATGAACCTTCTTACAACTGCATCACCTTGGAGAGAACGGTAACATTCCACCATTCTGTTTTCAGAAAGTGGGCTTGGATATACAAGAAGTCTGACCTCATTTTCATATGATGATATCTTTGTAACAAAGCCTAGAATGTCTCCTGCCGTAAGCGTTACATTTCCGACATTGTATTCTCCCCGTTTCAGGCAAGTCACCGTATGGGTTCGTTTCAGTCGATAGAATGGCATTATGGAAAAAACACTTCTGTGATAGCCGCCCTGAGACACTTGCATATTTTTGATAGCACTGAACTCAAGGTTCGGACTTATCCGAGACTCTGCTTTCATCCACGGAATAGGCAGAAAACTATTGTTTTCTATATCCTCAATCATTGATATTTTATCACCCTCAAAAACAGAGGTTTCAGAAATCGTTCTGCGGTAAACTATTCCTTTAAGCAAAAAACGCTTGAAAAGGAAAGTTTCAAGGAGAATCAGCAGCGGCAGAGCAAGTGCAATCTGCAAAAATAACATACTTCCTCCTATTCAAGCGGAACCGCTGTCTGTTCTAAAATATTGTTTATAATTTTCTCACCGGGGTTGCTATTATCAGCTGTAAGGCCTTTTGGTATTATTCTGTGTGCAAGAACAGGAACTGCCATTGCCTTAATATCATCGGGAGTAACAAATGTACGTTCTTTAAGTAGGGCGTAAACCTGTGATGCCTTCATAAGGGACAATGTACCTCTTGGGCTGACACCCAGATGAACCCCTGAATGTTTTCTTGTTGCTTCTGCAATATTTATTATGTACTCCATTATATCCTCTGAAACTTTTACTTTTGAATATATCTCGGATGCCCCACATATATCATCAGCGGATACAACTGACCTCAACTCTGTGAGAGGGTTGTTTTCCTTGAACCTTTTGAGAATATCTATAGAAGACTTGGTATCCGGGTATCCCATTGAGGTTTTAATTAAAAACCTGTCCAACTGCGCTTCGGGGAGGGGAAAAGTTCCCTGAATTTCTACGGGATTCTGAGTAGCTATAACGAAAAACGGAGCAGCAAGTTTTCTCGTCTCCCCATCGATTGTCACCTGTTTTTCCTCCATACATTCCAGCATTGAGGACTGAGTACGGGGAGTAGCACGGTTTATCTCATCGGCAAGGACAATATTGGAAAATACAGGGCCCGGTCTGAAAGTAAAATTGCTTTCCTTCTGGCTATAAAAATTTATACCTGTAACATCTGATGGCAAAAGGTCAGGTGTAAACTGTATACGTCTGAAACTGCAATCAAGGGAGGCTGCCAATGCTCTTGCAAAAACCGTTTTGCCCGTTCCCGGGACATCCTCCAAAAGCATATGTCCTCCCGTAATTATACAGATTAATGACAAATCAATTATATCTTCCTTACCTACGATTACTTTTGAAACGTTTTCTTTTATTTTATGTACGATTAATCCTATATCTCCAAGCTCCATATATTATATCCACCTTTTCTAACTTTTCCCACCATTATATCACACAATATAATTGGGTTGCATATTATCGGGTGTTCTTTATCTTTTTTACTTTACCTTTTCCAAATATCTCATATAATCCCATTAATAGCAGGAATATTCCGAATATGTGCTTTAAAGTAGCTCCGTTCATGGCAAGTGCCAACTTTGACCCCAGCACTGCTCCTCCAAGTCCCGAAACTACTATAGGTATACCCATCTTGAAGTTTACATTTTTATTCTTTATATGTATTGCAAGTGCAACAATAGCTGTAGGAATAAAAAAAAGCAGGTTTACACTTTGTGCTATGTGCTGCTCGGGTTTAACAAAAATTACAAGGGCAGGGATAAGGATTGCTCCCCCTCCAATTCCCATACCACTTATTATTCCTGCTGCCAGACCAATTAAAATAACTATCATTTTACCCTCCGTTTTATCTTAAAAAATCATTCTTATTGCTGCCAGTATCATAAATATTCCGAATATTTTACGAAGAATTTTTGAAGGACATTTATTCAGTAGAAAAGCCCCTATAGCACCTCCTACTACACCTCCCACCATTGCCTTCCACGTTATGTTCCAATCAACATAATTATGAGACAAATAGAAATATGCACTTACAAGTGTCAATGGCAGAATAATAAGCAGTGCGGTTGCATGTGCCTTGTGTTCGTCTGCATCCAGAAGGAATACCATTGCCGGAACAGCTATAGTTCCCCCGCCTGAACCAAAAAGTCCATTTGCCACTCCCGCCGCTATTCCTATCAGGATGTATTTCAAATATCTTGTGGCCCTGCCTGAAAACGCCATTTAACAACCTCCGAAAATAATTACTTCTCATTGTTATTGTTTTAAAATATATTTGATTATAAACTGGTAAAAATTCCTCTATTAGATATTTTACATGTTCAACCTATGATAAAATAAATTAACGGAAGGAGCCTTACATATGACAAAACATAAGCCATACATAATGCGGTCACTTATTTCTCTTTTATTATTGTTTTCAATTATTTTTATTTACCCTGTTAATGTTCAGTCTACAACTGCCGGCCAAAATGTCTCAAAGAAGGAACTGGTTCTTGTAAAGGACCATACAAAAAACTTCGTTATAGATATGAAATATGCCACCTGCAACAATTTTACCGGCAAAACCCTTTATCCGTCCCCTACCTGCGTCCTTACTAAAGGTACTCTTGATAAACTTATCAAGGCAAATAACCTTGTTATGAAGCAGGGTTACAAAATAAAAATTTGGGATGCATACCGTCCTCTATCTGTTCAGAAAATCATGTGGGATGCCACACCTAATAAGAAGTACGTGGCGAACCCATATGGTTCCGGCTCAAAGCACAACAGAGGTGCTGCTGTTGATGTCACACTGGTAGACAGTAAGGGAAAGGAGTTGAAAATGCCTACAGGCTTTGATAATTTTACTGAAAAGGCGTCTCCCAACTACAAGGGAATGACTTCAGAGCAAAGGAAAAATCTTTCCATTCTTTCAAAGGCTATGACTTCTTCAGGTTTTAAAACCATAAGTACCGAGTGGTGGCATTATGAGGACACAGACTGGAAAAACTATATAGCTCAGGATGTATCATTAAGCAGATTTGACAAAGTAAATTATACCCTAGATAAGAAAAAGATAGATAGTCTCAGGTTTATCAAGGGTAGCAATGCTTCTCAGCTTATAGTGGTAACCTCTCAATCAATTAATTCTTCAAATGCCGTAATCAGTACATATGAAAAGAAAAATAATGTTTGGGTAAACATACATAAGGGAATTCCGGCATACATAG
The DNA here is from genome assembly GCA_023436485.1 of Bacillota bacterium. GTDB lineage: Bacteria > Bacillota > Clostridia > Acetivibrionales > DSM-1351 > Ruminiclostridium. The sequence goes on from JAEZIU010000246.1 coordinate 25,976, forward strand.
GTTTAAAAGGCTTTTCTTTAAATAAGCAGGAGGGTGATAAAAAAACACCTGTCGGTGCTTTTAATATAGGTACCTGCTTTTCAAAAACTTCAACCATTGAAACAGGACTTAATATTTATAAATATGACTCAAAGGATGTATGGGTAGATGATTCGGGGTCAAAATATTATAATACACACCAACGTGAACCTGTTAACGGTAGATGGAAATCCTCTGAAAACTTCAGCAAAGTTAAGAATGGTGTCTATGATGTATTTTTTAATATTGAGTACAATACTGGAAGAGTAAAGAACAAGGGCAGTGCGATATTTTTTCATATAGCTAATCCAACTGTATCTATAAAATACACCAATGGCTGTGTTTCTGCTGACAGACAAAATCTGTTAAAAATCGTAAAATGGTTGGATAAGGATGAAAATCCCATGATACTGCAAGGGCCTTTGTACGAGATAGTCAAATATTAGGTTGAATAATGGTATTTTTAATTTTATAATTTATGGTAGCTGTGAAAGGCTACAAAACTTTATTTTAAGAGGTATAATTTATGGATTCAAACAATAAAAGCAGTGTTCTAAGGAGCAAGTTTTTCAGATATGGTTGTTACTTGCTTCTTGCTTTAATTATAATATATATGTTCGGGAAGATAAATTTCTTTATCTCACCATTTCAGAGCTTTGTTTACTCAATAATCTTTCCAATACTTTTCGGAGGGTTGCTATACTATATCCTCAGACCAATAGTTTTAATGCTTGAAAAGGGCAGGATTCCTCATATATGGGCAATAGTCCTTGCTTTTGTTATTGTTCTCTCTGCGTTGATTCTGTTAAGTTCCTATACCGGGTCAATTGTTAAATCCCAGTTTAACGACTTTGCAAAGAGTCTGCCGTTCTTATATGAAAAGGCTGAAAATACTGTAAATAATCTTCTTACGAGTAATTTACTCAGTTATTTCGATTTTTCCAGTTTTCAGACCTCGGATTTAGCAGATAAAGTTTCGAATTTCCTGCAAGGAGCAGCTAAAAGCCTAGGAAAGAATACAATTAACTTTATAGGTGCTATTACAAATATCGGTTCAGTAATTATTATTTTGCCCGTCATTCTGTTTTATTTCTTAAAAGACGGACACAAGTTCATGCCCAGTGTAGTAAGGTTTTTTCCTGCTTCTCAAAAAGACAATATGAGAAAGATTTTAACGGATATAGATTTTGTACTGTCAAATTATATTGCAGGTCAGCTTCTGGTAGCTTTCTTTATAGGGCTTCTGATGTATATCGGTTATCTGATTATAGGTTTGAAATACTCCTTATTACTTGCAATATTTGCTATGATTACATGCATTATTCCGTTCTTCGGCCCATGGATTGGAATAGTTCCTGCCATACTTCTGTCGCTGGCAGACAACCCGTTTATGGCAATAAAAATATTTATAGTAATGATTATCGTTCAGCAGATAGATAATAACTTCATTTCACCTCAGGTGATGAAAAAAAGCATGGACATTCATCCTCTGACAGTCATTCTGCTGTTAATGGGTATCATACCTATATTCGGATTCATAGGTTTGATAATAGTTATTCCTCTGTACTCCGCAATCAAGATTACTATTAAAAATATAATTGAAATGTACTACCCTAAATATGCAGAAGCACTTAATCTTGATATGCCCAATGAACCTGAAAAGCCCCAAAAGAAAGCTAAATTTAGTTTCAAGAAGGATAAGGAAAATTAATAATTATATCGAGGACTTCTGACCTGCTGCCGATGCGGACCGTGGGGCCCCATGTTCCGTAGCCGCAGGATACTATGAGATTAAACTTGCCGTCTTTGAGGTAGCCGTTATCTTCTTCAAACATACCACTGGTAATAAGACTTATGGGGAAAAACTGTCCTGCATGTGTATGACCTGAAAGCTGCAAGTCTACACCTTCTGACCTTGCTTCCGACAGGTCTTTCGGCTGATGGTCTAGCACTATAACAGGAAGACGTTTATCTACTCCCTGTAAAAGATTGCTAAGTTTTTCTCTATGATAACCGCTTGTATCAGCCATAAAATCTTCACGTCCTACCAGATAAAAACTGTTATTAATCTTAACATATTTATCTCTAAGAACAACCAGTCCGCTTTCCTCATACATTCTGGTTATCTCTTCAACATCCTTTGAATAGTATTCATGGTTTCCCATAATAACGTAAGCACCGAATCTTGCTTTAAGCCCTTTTAGCTCCTCCAACATTTTTGCCTTTTTGACGGGTTCTATTTCTCTGTCAATTAAATCCCCTGTTATAACAGCTATATCCGGATTCAGGGAATTAATCTTCTCTACTGCCGTACGAAGCCTGTCCCTGCCTATAGTATCTCCAAGATGTACGTCTGAAATCATGGCACACTTCAACTGCTTCATATCTCCTGCTTTTTTATCAATACTAACAGCATATGAAACAACCCTTGGCACCACAGCATTGTATGTTCCCACGGCAAGGATGATCCCTACGAATAATACTACCGCCGCTGCCACAAGCCAGGTTCTGTCTTTTAGGAAATTCGGAAGAATATTCAGCTTTTTCCCGAGAATTCTGAAAACATCCATTATGACAACAATCCCTATTAAATACACAAATGCTGCCAGCCAGTAGCCTCCCACAGTGTTAACCACACGTTCAATCCAATGGGGAAGGTGTTTGCCTCCTAACATTCCCACAAAATATGTAGAAGCTAATACGGCAATAATACCCCAGTATGCATATTTATTTACAGGAACCTTTGTATTTATGGACTTTAGTCCTCTTAATCCCACATAATAATTGAGCAAAGCATATGTAAGAAGTACAAAACCTGCCGTTATCAGTCTCATTTTTTCTCCTCTCTGTTTCATCTGTTTTATTAGAATAATTACCTTTATTTTTAAAAACAATACCACTATCTTAATATATTAATAGTAATTTTTACATATATAAAACATATTTTCAAGCACAAAAAACCCTGCTCCTTTTAAAAGGAAACAGGGCTTTTTATACACAAGTAGTTAGATTTGCTTTTTGAAAGACTTGAGTTCATCTACGGTAATTCCTTTTTTTGCTGCCAGTTCTTCCAGCTTCTTTTCTCTTTCGGCTTCCATTTTAGCTTTTGCATCATCAAATGACTTAACTACTACATCCTCCTGAGCCTGCGTTATGGTTCCTGCCTTCACAAGACTGTCAAGGCTCTCTTTAATTGTTTTCTGAGTATCTTTAGAAGGCTTGAGGGCCTCGCAAATCGCCTTTTGTTGATCGGAGGTTATAGTTCCTGCCGTTACAAGACTATCCAATACATTAATATGCTTTTGATTTCTCCCTTTGAATGCACCTTGTTTATCAGAAGGTTTCTGTGCCCTTGCATTTTCAAATGCCTTAACTACTGCATCCTCCTGAGCCTGTGTTATGATTCCTGCCTTCACCAGACTGTCAAGACGCACTTTAATTGTATTGTGAGTATCTTTTGAGGGCTTGAGTGCTTCTCGAATTGCTTTCTCCTGCTCGGAAGTTATAGTTCCTCCCTTTACCAGATTATCCAAAATGGCCGGCTTTTTAAACCCACCCTTCCCTTTAAGTACTTGTGAGTATTGGTGTTTCGGCTTTGCTGTATCTGATGATTTTTCGGAATTAGCAGCAAAAACAAAACTCATTGAACTGATTAAAATAGCCAGACCTAATCCCATTCCGATAATTTTTTTTCCATTCATTAATAAAATCACTCCTACAAATTTATTTGAATATTTTATCCATGTTTATAGAATAGCCATCCTCTGTGTAGTTACTGTGAGATTTTTGTTAACAAAATTTGAACAGGATGTAACAAATAAATTTAAAGCATGTATAAGCTTCTTATGAATATATTTATAGTAATAATCAGTTGGGGGGTTTTATGAAATACATATACAAATCAGGAATTATAGTATCATTATTTTGTATAATTCTTGCCATAACTACGATCTGTATCAGAGTAGATAACCAGAATCATAAAAATAACATAATAGGCGGTTCTGTCAAGGAGTTAGCACAAATTAAAGAAACTGATGAGGTGCTATCGCGACAAACAGTTTCCATTATGAAAAAGAAACGAAATAATTTCAATGAAACTTATTTCAGACCGTCTTCATTAAAGACACTGAATAACAATTTTGTAGACTTTAACACCTTTTCAGAAACTTTTAAAGGAGGAACTGTTCCGGCGGAATTAATGGATACTCCCGTTAAAACCATAGTCAATTATTTCAGTGTACTTCAGCAAGCTGAAAACCTGTCGGATGAAAAAACAGGCGGTTGCGGTACTGTCGGTTACGCCAAAAAACCATTCCCCATAGCCTATCAGTTTCTTTCTGAAAGTAATAAGAAGTCTATGTCCTACAATGAATATTTGGATTCATTTCAGGGTATAGGACATATTAACCTCATTAAATTAATACCGGTAATATCGGAAAACCCCAAGGAAATAAAGTATTTTCTGGAACTGGAAATCCTTGAGGGAACAAGCACAGGAGGAACTTCTTTCAACTATTACTTTGCCGAGATTTCACTTGTGAACGAAAATAAAAGATACTATATCGACTCTTTAGTTCTTACACCGGAGGATTTCTTCTGTGCACCTTATCATGGTTGGTCACAAAACGCAGAATCCTATGTGGAAATCGTATACGGGAATTGGTGCGGTTTGATTAAAAAGCAGTATGCACCTCAGCAGAATGAATTTACCAAGGAAATTGTCGTTGATGGAGTAAACGGAGACAAATACATGTTTAAGTTTGCAAAACTGACAAACGGTACGGATTTTCTTATTAATACCTTGATACAAAAGGATGGAGCCTGGGTTCCCGTTAACATTGATGTTAACAAGTGTCTTGAAAAAATGAAAAAAGAAAAGGCATAACAGCTGTAATTATCAGTTGTTATGCCTTTGATTGCTATGCCTTAATACTATTGTAAACCTTTTTTGCGTATTCTTTTGCAGCTTTTATATCGTTTGCATCAGGACTCTTTCTGTTTGCAAATATAAAATACTTTCCTTTGCAGCAGAATGATTCATCAACAACATTTATACCCTTTTCTTTTAAAAGAGATTTAATTGTATTAATCGCAGAACCTGCTACACCCTTTCCGTTAGTTCCGAAAACGGCTACATTTTTAACTCTGTCATTATTTAAAGTTCTAACAAATTCCAGTAATTTTTTATCAGGCTGGCCTGCGTATTCGCCTGTACCTAGAAACAGCAAGGCAACCTTTTCAGGCGGATATGCAGGAGGAATCTGTTCTGATTTCAATACATCATCCAGCTCATCTGCAATTGCATCCGCAATCTTCTTAGTATTTCCACCTTTACTGTAATACAAAACCCATGTCTTCATTGCAATCTCCTCTACAAATAATGTTCAGTTTGTTAAAGACTTATTGGTTCTGCCGGATGTATCTGTCTATAGCCTCTGCTGCTTTCTTTCCGGCACCCATTGCCAATATAACAGTAGCCGCACCGGTAACAGCATCTCCACCGGCATAAACTCCACTCTTACTTGTTGCACCAGTCTCTTCTTCAACTATTATACCGCCCCATGATTGTATGTCAAGTCCGGGTGTAGTAGATGATATAAGCGGATTTGGAGATTGTCCTATTGCAATTACGACTGTTTCAAGGTCTACAACATGCTCGGAGCCTTTCTTTTCTACAGGACGTCTTCTTCCTGACTTGTCAGGTTCGCCCAACTCCATTTCCACACATTCCATTCCTTTTACCCATCCGTCCTCTGTACCTAGTATTTTATTAGGATTGGTAAGAACCTTAAAAATTATTCCCTCTTCCTTGGCATGATGAACTTCTTCGAGTCTTGCTGGCATTTCTGCTTCTGAACGTCTGTATATAATGTATACATTCTCTGCTCCGAGACGCTTTGCACTTCTGGCAGCGTCCATAGCAACATTACCGCCTCCTACGACTGCTACATTTTTTCCCACAAATACCGGGGTATCGGTACTTGGGAACTTATACGCACCCATAAGATTTATTCTTGTTAAAAACTCATTTGCAGAGTACACTCCATTGTAGTTTTCTCCCGGAATTCCCATAAAGCTTGGCAGACCCGCTCCTGAGCCTATAAAGACTGCCTTGTAGCCTTCTGCTTTCAAATCCTCAATGGAAAGCACTCTTCCTATTACCATATTGGTCTGTATATCAACTCCCAGGTCCTTCACTGTTTGGATTTCCTGCTGAACCAAAGCCTTTGGAAGACGGAACTCAGGTATTCCATACATAAGAACCCCACCGGGGACATGGAATGCTTCAAAAATAGTTACTTCATATCCCATTTTTGCAAGGTCTCCTGCACAGGAAAGTCCCGCAGGACCTGATCCAACAACCGCCACCTTTATACCATTACTTTCAGGCTTGTTATCAGAAGCCTTTACGTTATGCATGTACCAATCTGCAACAAACCTTTCAAGTCTGCCTATTCCAACAGATTCACCCTTTTTAGTTCTTACGCATACCTTTTCGCATTGGGACTCCTGTGGACAAACTCTTCCGCAAACTGCAGGCAGGCTGTTGGTTTCTCTTATTTTATTATAAGCTTCCTCAAATTTTCCTTCTGCTACAAGCTGAATAAACTCAGGTATTTTTACATTAACAGGACACCCGGAAACACATGGCTTGTGCTTGCAATTAAGACACCGCTGTGCTTCTTCAATAGCCATCTTCTCATCGTAACCCAGTGCAACCTCTTTAAAGTTCTTGTTTCTTATGTCTGGCTCCTGCTCAGGCATTTTTACCTTAGTTAATGACATATTAGGCATTATTTGCACCCCCAAGTCTACATACGTGTATATCAGTGGATTCTTTCTCCTGTTTTTTGTACATATTTTGTCTTCTCATTGCTTCGTCAAAATCTACTTCATGTCCGTCAAAGTCAGGTCCGTCAACACATGCAAATTTTGTCTTTCCGCCAACTGTGAGCCTGCAACCTCCGCACATGCCTGTTCCGTCTATCATAACCGGGTTCATGCTCACTAATGTCTTAATACCATATTCTCTGGTGAGGTTGCTGACAGCCTTCATCATTACTAATGGGCCTATAGCAATAACCAAATCGTACTTATTTCCGTCATCAATCAACTGTTTTAACACATTAGTAACAAAACCCTTATTTCCGTTTGAACCGTCATCAGTTGCTACAACCAGCTTACTGCTGACCTTTTCCATTTCATCTTTAAGGATAATAAGGTCTTTATTTCTGAAGCCTGTAATTGTATGAACTTCTGCGCCAAGACCGTGAAGCTTTTTGGCTTGCGGATATGCTATGGCACTTCCAAGACCACCTCCGATAACAGCAACCTTTTTATAACCATCAAGATGTGAAGCGACTCCCAAAGGCCCTACAAAATCAAGGAGACTGTCTCCCTCATTCATTTCAGCCAGCTCTCTTGTAGTCTTACCGACTATCTGGTATATAATTGTAACAGTACCGTTTTCCCTGTCATAATCAGCTATAGTAAGGGGTATTCTTTCTCCCCCTTCGGATATCCTCAAAATGATGAATTGTCCCGGCTCAGCCTTCTTTGCTATTAGTGGTGCGTCTATAGACATTAAAACTACTGAAGGATTCAATACTTGTTTTTTAACTATTTTAAACATTTAATTCCCCCCATTTCGATATTATGGTTCTACAACATTCTATAAGACATTCTACTTGTAATTTTATAATTATGATGTACTAAAAGTCAACACAAACGATAGGTTTAAATAATACCATATTTATCGTAAACCCAGCCTATTGAATATTATATATTTTTTGCCAGCATTTCCTCTATTGTAATATCTGAAACACCTTCCATGATTGTATTCAATACATCTTGTTCAGTTATGGAATTTATAACGTGTAAGTCATTATCCAATACCTTTATTATATGAAATACATTAGAATAATCCATTGATTTTACCAAATCAAGGAGCTTTACATCCTTCATAACCGCAATTTCCCTCACTGGAAAAATACCTTTTCTAACAATAGCCGAACGTTTTAAAATGAAGTTCTTCATATTCAAGATGGCTGCCTCCTTTTTGTTTTTCTTTAATAGAAAAAGGATGTATACCCCTATTAAAATAAAACTTCCATTGTATCTACTTCTAATTAATACCACAGTTCCGATACTTATAATCACCAACGAGAAAAACAATGAAATTAAATTTACAAGTTTGTTTGCTCGGAACAACCCCAGCCTTCCCGATAACAGTTCCATTGCAATTCTTCCTCCGTCAAGGGGAGGAACCGGTATTAAGTTAAAAATAGCCAGCCATAAATTTATTATTACGGCCGGCATTATTTTAAAGGTAGAGCCTCCCAACACAGGAACATCCCACACATGTACCCAATATAAGCATATTGCAATAACTATATTTACTAAAGGGCCTGCAATATATATCAGAATCTTCTGAGTTTTACTGCACTGTAAATCCTCAATAGCTGCATTAACACCCACAGGCAAAATCCGGAAGCTGCTTAGCTTGGCCCCGCACATTGTTCCAACTGCAATATGCCCCAGCTCATGGATAATAATAAACCCCAAGGTAATAGAGTATTCTTGAATAAGGTTTCCTATTATTGCCGTCAAAAAAACAGGAAGAATTAATAAATCTATCTGGATTCTTGTTCCTTTGAGCCGGAAATCAACATATGGCAAAATGCTAATTACCTCCATTAATAAGCTCAAAGAGCTTTCCAGGGTCAATCAATTTGTTATCCTTGCATATTTCAAAATGTAAATTTGAACTTGACTCATCCTCCGAGTTACCAACCTTTGCAATTACATCACCTTGATTAACCTTTTGTCCTACTTTTGCAACAAGAATCGAACAAAACCCATAAAGAGTCGTTATACCGTCGTTATGTTTTATCTTCACATACTTACCATATTGAGGATTTGAGCCCACCTCAGTAACCTCTCCTGCTAATGCTGCTTTAATAGATGTTCCCATATTTGCTTCAATATCAATGCCTGAATGGAATTGAGGATTTCCGCTTAGTGGGGCGGTCCTTGTTCCAAAGGGTGAATTTATTTCTCCTTTTATAGGCACGATAAATGAATACTTATCTGCAACACTCTTTATTTCAATATCATCCAGTACCTGCCTGTCACCTTCTATTACTGATTTACTATCTGTTGAAGTGGAACTGCTGCTTGCACCGGATGCCGGATTAACGCCATCACCTGAATCTGTTTTATCTATAACTGCTGACGTCTGAATATCATTGCCATCCAGGCTCTTTCCTTCGCCTGCCAATTTTTCAAGCTTACCGTTTGTTTGCGGCAGTTTTACACCTAGTGTAGTAGCAGCACTCATAATATATTTATTTACATCATAGTTTACAGTGGTAATTTCCTTAACCTTTGAAATAAACGCATCGGTTGCAGGTGTATTTGCTGCCTTGCACAAGGCTATAGCAGATAGAAAAACCACTACAACCAGCATTTTTGCTGCTGCAATTGTGGACATGAAGTCATTGTTTGTATTTCTTCTGTTTCTCCGGGGAGTACCGGTTGGTCGGGAGTATTTCGGTCTTTCAATAATTTCGTCCATTACTTTCACCCTTTCTTTAGCTGATTATTGATTATATAAATTATATTTATCAATTTAAAGGAATATTCCTGATAGAAGTTTTATAGTCAACAAAAAAAGATACCCGAATACTGGATATCTTTTTTATAAATTCTGTTTTCAAGTTTTCCTAGTCCTGCCTTAACAATTCCCTCCACGCAAGGTCTCCACGCTCAAGACCCTTTATAAGGACCTCTGCAGACGCTATATTGGTGGCAAAAGGGATATTATTTACATCACAATGCTTGAATAACAGGTAATTATTAGGGCCCTCTTCAATATTTGCATCCCTAAAATAAATGAGTAAATCAATTTCATCACAAGCAATCCTGGCTGATAGCTGCTGTGCACCCAGACTGCCGTATGCAAGAAGATTGACATTTAACCCTGTGGCTTTATTGATCATAATACCTGTAGATCGTGTCGCTATTATATGATGTTCATGAAGAATTGACTTGTAAGCTATGCAAAAGCTTGACATTAATTCTTTTTTGTTATCATGAGCTATAAATGCTATATTCATCTAACCAATCACTTGCCTTTGAGTTTATTTACCTGCATTTTTTACGTTTTTAATTGGTATGTTTGCAACAAGAGCCGGAACCACCCTGTCACCTTCTTCACTTTTGGTTCTGGTTAACTGTATATCAAGTGCACTCTCATCAATTTCCATATAATGTTGTATCACCTTGATTATTTCACCTTTAACCATTTCTAAAAATTCAGGAGAAACGTTAGCTCTGTCATGAATCAACACCAACTGAAGCCTTTCTTTGGCTACATCCTTAGACGGCTTGGATCTGCCAAAGATTTTAGAGAAATCTATCAGCATACTACTAACCCTCCTTATGTATTTTTAAATCCCAGTAATTTTTTGAATTTATTTAAAAATCCTTCATCGGTTTCAAGATTCATAATGGGTACATCTTCACCTTGTATTCTTCTGGTTACATTTCTGTAGGCTTGTCCGGCAAGTGATTTGTCATCAGTTACCGCCGGCTCACCTTTGTTTGTAGACACAACAATCTTTTCATCATCAGGAACAACACCTATCAGGTCAATGGCAAGTATATCAATGATATCGTCAATAGTCATCATGTCTCCACGCTTAACCATATCAATTCTTACCCTGTTTATCAAAAGCTTTGGATTTCTCAGTTCGTTTGCTTCAAGTAAACCGACAATACGGTCAGCATCCCTTACTGCGGAAACCTCCGGTGTTGTTACTACTATTGCCCTGTTGGCTCCGGCAATAGCGTTTTTAAAACCTTGCTCTATACCAGCCGGACAATCTATTATTATGTAATCAAATTCACTTTTTAATTCATTAACAAGATTTATCATCTGCTCAGGTGTTACCGCAGACTTATCTCTTGTCTGTGCTGCGGGGAGAAGATACAAACCTTCATACCTTTTATCCTTAATCAGAGCCTGCTTAACTCTGCAAACTCCTTCAATGACATCAACCAAATCGTACACTATTCTATTTTCCAAGCCCATTACAACATCCAAGTTTCTGAGTCCTATATCAGTATCTATAAGTACTACCTTTTTACCTGCCAGTGCCAGGCCGGTACCAATATTGGCAGTTGTTGTAGTTTTACCTACACCACCCTTGCCGGATGTAATTACAATTACCTCGCCCATACAGCATTGCCTCCAAGTCTATGAAGAAAGTATATTTAAAAAAAGAGAATTTTTTCAAACTTATACACATTAAACTATATATATGTTTTTTCAATTTGTCAATATTGCTGTCCTTTTGAACCGGGCTATCTGGCTGGTAAAAAACGTTCTACATACAACGTATCATCCTTTATGTATGCCAGTTCAGGAATAGGATTCCCAGCTCCTCCTTTTTCATCAGGAGAACGTGTTATTATATCTGCTATCCTCAGCTGTGTGGGATTTAAACCCAAGGCTGCCACTATTGCTTCCTTGTTACCGTCCCTGCCCGCATGAACAACACCTCTGAGTAAGCCCATTACAACTATGTTCCCGGTAGCCTCAATTACTGCACCTGGATTCACATCACCAAGTATTACCAGATTTCCGTCAAAGTTGACCAATTGTCCTGAACGGACAGTCCCTCGGTAAAACTTTGTCTGTCCTTCTTCTATTCCTTTAAAGAACATATACTTTTTTATCTGATTCTTTCTTTCTGCTGGCTTGTCCGGAGATACATTATTTGATATAGTCTGCACCTGGTCCGTACCCTCTTCAAATGACTCTATCCTGGCTCCGCTTTCTCTAACAAGTATTTCCAACAACTGAGATTTTTCCTGTTCATTCAGGCTTCTGCCTTTATACTTTACTGCCAGCTTAGCACCTCTGAAGAATTTACCTGCTGAATTTACTTTGTCTCTCATACACTGTACAATTTCACTAAATTCCGGCTCGTTCTTTAAAATGATTGTCAATCCGTTTACAGTCCCTTTAAAAGTTACTGAACTTTCATCCATACTTTTAACCTCCACCTGCCTTACCCTGCGGCATAAATACTTTACTTGGTCAATTGAACTATATCTGCTTTAACAGTATAATCCTTATTGCCTGTTCCGTTTGAATCAAAGTAATATTTAAGTATATCCTTTGCAATAGGTGCCGTGTAAGCACCAAATATACCTCTTTCAACCACTACGGCTACGGCAATCTGAGGCTTGTCGGCCGGTGCGTAGCATATAAACAATGCATTTGAGGACTGAGTTGCTTCCCTTCCCGTTTCCGCAGTACCTGTTTTTCCTGCAACCCTTACAGGTTTTAAGTCCTTGAATTTATCGGCAGCAGTTCCATCTGTGGCATTGGCAACCGCAATCATGCCCTCCTGAATTGCTTTCATATTTTCCTTCTTAACCGGAATTATTTCATATTCCGGCTTTGTTTCAGTTACGATGGAGCCATCATACTTTACAACCCTCTTTATAATGTGAGGTTTTAAATGCTTGCCTCCATTTGCAATAGTAGCAGCATAGTTTGCAAGCTGTATTGGGGTGAAACTGTTATACATCTGCCCTATTGATGTTTGTGCTGTGTCGGCAGCAGTCCAGGGATACGGCTCTACTTTCTTTTTATAATCCCTTGAGGAAATAATCCCCTTACTTTCTCCCAGCAGGTCGATTCCTGTTTTTTGGCCTAGACCAAACCTTTTTGCCCATTTAACTATATTATCAATTCCAACTTTATTGCCAAGATTGTAGAAGTAAGGATTCGACGACTTTTGTATTGCCGTTATAAGATTAACAGTTCCAAGACCGGCGCGGTACTGGCTATACTCAATGGACTTTAGCATCAAACCGTCAAATGTCTCGTATCCTTTATCAAAATATGTTGAGTATGGGGTTGTCTTTCCTTCCTCTAATGCGGCAATTCCAACCAAGGGCTTAAATGTTGAACCGGGTGTATAACTTCCGGCAATAGCCCTGTTATACTCCGAAGTAGTTGTATTTTTGGGGTCCCCCAAAGCTGCTTTTGCTTTTTGGGCAGCCTTGTCGTCAGAGTCTGCAATGAATATGGACGGGTCGTAACTTGGATAACTTGCCAACGCAAGTACTTCTCCGGTATTCACATCTATTGCAACTGCTGCCCCTGCAAATGCATCGTGACGATTTTTTCTATCACTGGACTGTCTTATAATCTTTATATTATTCGCAAGAGAATCCATTGCTACCTTCTGAAGTCCCATGTCAATAGTCAAAACAACATCGCTACCGGGCTTAACTGCTTCTTCACTAACTGTTTTGGGCTTTCCGTTATCATCTACTTCAACACGCCTGTAACCGTTAGCGCCTCTAAGATATCCTTCTGTAGTAAGCTCTACTCCTGACTTACCTATAATATCCGTCATTTTATAGCCTTCATCGCTGCGTTTAGCCAGTTCTTCTGCATCTATAGGCCCTACGTGGCCAATTAACTGTCCTGCATACTTGGCATCAACATATTTCCTATTGGGAACACTCTCTACAATTATTCCCGGAAATTCATCGCTCCGTTCTTCCAACTCAGCAATTGTCTTTGTACTGATTGAATCTGCAAGGACAGGATCCATTGAAATCCCTTGAAATCTCAGTGTCATAATATCATAAGCATCCTTTTCGGAGTACTTGTCATCAACCTTGAACACCATATCCTTGACATATTCATATATTTCTTCAGGTGTAGACTCCTGATCAAAGCCCTTGAATTCATAGCCTGTCATAATTTTGAGGGTTTTTCTTCTGTTTTCATTATTTTTCAGCATGGACCCAAAACCTACCGGGTAGGTCAGATACTTTGAGAAAGTTTTGTTGTACGAGTCTCCATTCTTCTCAAGAATCTTTAAAATCTTAAACATCATTTCATTAAGTTTTTTTGGTCCCAACCCGGTATCCATCAATAAAACGGAATAACTTGTTGAATTAACAGCCACAGGAACACCATACCTGTCAAGAATATTCCCACGGTCAGCCAAAATGGTTGTTGACCTCATTATTTTATTTTGGGACTGGGTATAATAGTTTTCACCCTGAACCAGTTGCATATTGGCCAGCTGGTAAACAATTACAGAAAACATCAGGACTATAGCTATTCCCACAATAGTATATCTATCTTTAAAAAACTGTTTCATTTAAACCTCTAACCCTCATTTAATACCTGGTTTTTTCCTCAACCTCTACAAATTTTCTGTCCAACAATATAATAATTACAAATATAACGATACCCAAAACGCAATTTACCAGTGATTCCGGTAAAATTACAGCTTTGAGTGTTTCAAAAAATTCAATTTTTAGTCCAAGCAAGTAGGATGCAAATATAATAGCGGACTCGAAAATATATGTAGATAAAAAAGTACAAAAAGCCATTACAAATATATTTTCCTTGAAAAGCCTTTTGTTTATATTACCCAATACAAGCCCGAGGAGCATACCCACAAGAGCATGATATCCCAAGGCAACACCTATTACAGCATCCATACACAACCCCGCTGAAAAGCCAACAACTGCACCATCCGTCTTGCCTTTCAGAAGTGAAATGCTAACTATTAAAATAATCACAAGATTCGGAGATACTCCGAAAATTGCGAAATTATTCAGCAATGTAACCTGTGCAGTTACAAATATGAATATAAGTATAGCATATAAGATTACTTTGTTTCTCATTTGTCTTCATTTTCCATTTCTGACTTTGATTGTGCTTCTTTATTTCTGAGTATTACCACCTGATTTAGCGTTTTTAAGTCGGCTGCAGGCTGAATAATTGCATATCTGTCAAGATCGCTTTCACCCGCTCGTATTTCCTTGACTGTTCCTATGGTAATTCCTTTAGGGTAAATACCCCCAATTCCGGATGTTTCAATTACATCTCCCTGAATCAGGTCAAGATCTGCGGGAATATATTCAAGTTTGCATAAGCCTTCCTTTTCCAGCTTGATATCTCCCTTTACAACAACATAGTCACCACTTTTTGCAACAATGGCACTTACAGAGCTGCCATCTTCAATGACACTTATGATTTTGGAAGAAAAGGGCTGAGCAGACACTACTTTTCCTACCAGTCCCTTGCTGGTTATAACCGGCATATTATAATCAATCCCGTTAGCAGAACCTTTATCCGTTAAAAATATATTAAACATATTTCCGCCATCTCGAGCTATTATATTTGCACCAACAAAATCAGCGTCTGCCAGCTGATCTTTCAGATCAAAAACCTTACGCAAATCTTCGTTTTCTCTTTTAAGACGTAAATACTCAGTTCTTTCATTACTTAACTTATCAATTTTTTCTCTTAACTCCTTGTTTTCAGCTTGCAGCTTTTGAACATTGTCAAAAAGATTTATACCATCCTCAACCTTCTGTCCTGTATACGAAAATGCTTTTTCAACAGATGTAAAGGGTACTGAAATCAAGTTTCCTATCCAATTTATATTACTTGCCGGATTTACGGTCAAGCCTATACACACAATAAGAATTAATATTATTATTGTAACTACTAACGCCCTACTTTTAAAATACTTCAAGGAATACTTCTCCTCTCTAACCCACCTATCAAAGCTTTAGACTATTTCAACCTTTGAGGCGATAAAAGAACTTTTTTCAGTGTTTCTATTTCCTCAAGAACCTTTCCTGTTCCCAGTGCAACACAATCCAGAGGATTTTCGGCTATTGAAACTGGCATACCTGTTTCCTGCTTTATCAGCTTATCTAAACCATCAAGGAGTGCCCCGCCTCCGGTAAGCATAATACCCCTGTCCATAATATCTGATGCCAACTCCGGCGGAGTTTTCTCAAGAGTATATTTAATTGAGTCAATTATTGCATTGACAGGCTCCTTTAGTGCTTCATTTATTTCAGATGAGGTAATCTCAATATTTTTTGGCAAACCTGTAATAAGGTCTCTTCCCCTTATCATCATTTTTTCTTCCTTTGCCTTAGGAAAAGCACTTCCTATAGTGACCTTGATTTGCTCTGCAGAACGCTCACCTATCATAAGACTGTATTCCTTTTTGATATAATGAGCGATGGATTCATCCAGTTCATCTCCGGCTATTCTAAGTGATTTGCTTGTAACAATACCTCCGAGAGATATAACCGCAACTTCTGAAGTTCCTCCTCCTATATCAACAACCATGCTTCCTGAAGGTTCTTCTACAGGTAATTCAGCACCTATTGCAGCAGCCATGGGTTCCTCAATAAGGTAGGCCTCTTTTGCTCCCGCCTGGAGAGTTGCATCTTCAACAGCTCTTTTTTCGACCTCGGTAACACCCGACGGAACACATATTACAACTCTTGGCTTACTGAATCGCCCTTGAGACATAGCTTTTTTTATAAAGTACTTTATCATGTTCTGAGTTATGTCAAAATCAGCTATAACGCCGTCTTTCATAGGTCTTATAGCTACAATATTACCAGGTGTACGACCTATCATTTCCTTAGCAGCTTCTCCTACCGCCAAAACTTCATTATTCTTAATGTTAACTGCTACAACTGACGGCTCTCTGACAACGATTCCTTTTCCTTTAACATGTACCAGTGTATTCGCAGTTCCCAAATCTATACCAATATCTCTTGCAAAAAAACTCATTTATAAAGTACCTCCTGTGTATTTTGGCTAAATAAAGCCTTGTTCTTTTAAACTCACATATCTTCCATCACCCAGTACAATGTGGTCTAATACTTTTATCCCCAATATCTCTCCTGCACTTACAAGCCTATCCGTGGTACGCAGATCTTCGTTACTGGGCGTGGGGTCCCCACTGGGATGATTATGTACAAATATAATACTGTTGCAGCCACATTTTACAGCTTCGCTGAAAACTTCTCTGGGATGAACAATGGATGCATTTAAACTTCCCGTAGAAATACTTACTATTTTTAATACTTTATTTTTTGTATCAAGCAGAATAGCTTTGAACATTTCCTTTTTAAGGTATCGCATTTCTTCCATCATCAGATTACTTACATCATCGGCACTTTTTACAGCATGGCGCACAACTCCGTTGCTCGTTGCTATTCTTTTTGAAAACTCAAGCACAGCCTTTATCTGAATGGCCTTTACACGGCCGATTCCCTTTACTTCCGTAAGCTGCTCAATAGAGAGGTTGTTAAGCGAGGAAAGTCTTCCGTCCTGAGAAAGCTTTAAGACCATCTGTGCAAGCTCCACAGCTGTATGAGACTTGGTTCCTGTCTTAATTATAATAGCAAGCAGTTCGGCATTAGACAGGTACTCTGCCCCGCCCTCCGACATTTTTTCGTATGGCCTCTCGCATATGGGAAGCTCTTTTATTTTTAACCGATCCATTGTTTCCCTCATTATTTTTAGCTATCTGAATAACCCACATATCTCTCATTATACCATGTTTTTATTCCAATTACATCGTCATTATGTGTTTAGAGTCGTAATTTTACGAAACTGATATTAGAGAATTGATATTATCTTATAACACTTTCCTGAAGCTTTTCCAACATAGTACTGAGTCTGGTTAATGGAAGCCCGACAACATTTGAATAACATCCCTTTATTCCTTTTACAAATATTGCTCCTACTCCCTGAGCTGCATACGAACCGGCTTTGTCAAATACTTCACCGCTCTTAATGTATGCCCTGATTTTTTCATCATCCAGCTCTGTAAATTGAACAATTGTTGTTTCATGTTGTGTAAGCTCAATCTTGTTGTCTAAGTCTATCAGACATATTCCGGTGATTACCTCATGTTCCTTTCCGCTAAGCTTTTTAAGCATTTTATAGGCATCTTCAGGGTCTTTAGGCTTGCCTAAAATCTCATCGTCAATGACTACAATTGTATCTGCACCTAAAACCAAACCTTTTTGCAATTTGTTTGCTACATCACTTGCTTTTTGATATGCCAGTTGTTCTGCCTTTTCTTCCGGGGTACCGGTAAGCTCGCTTATATTCTCATCAATTTCGCTTGGAATAATTTCGAATGGTAATTTTATTTGTTTAAGTAAATCTTTTCTTCTGGGCGACGATGATGCCAAAATTATATTTCTCATTTAATATTCCTCTTATGATTGCATATATTTTTAAATATTATATATTTTTATAGATATAATTTCAAACGTAATGTACCCTTTGTAATGAACCTTTAATGTATTATTTACTGTGTAGTATAATAATAGTAATTGTATTATATGGATGTATTTATAGATATTACAAGTCTGCACAATGTATATTATTGATAAATATTACTTCTCAACTATTTATTTTAGAAGTATAATATAGTAAAATACTAAAAATTAATGTTAAGCAGGTTTTCCAGATTAAATTAATTTAAAGTAAGTTGGTGATTGAATGAGAATAGAAAAAGTTAATGAAAATGTACTGAGGGTCACAATCACATTAAATGACCTGGAAGAAAGAAATATAGATATTTCTTCTCTGAATTATAATTCACCTGCCGCCCAGGAATTATTCTGGGATATGATGGAACGTGCCGAAGAAGAGTACGGTTTCGCATCCGGGGATTCGCAACTGGTATTTGAAGCCTCCCCTGAAAATGAGGACGGATTTGTTGTTACTATAACAAAAATCGACTCAGATGGCGAATTTGAATCCATTCAAAAATATATCAAAAGCAAATATAAGAATTCTGACTTGAGACAGAAAAAGAAAAAAAGCAAGGTTCGCTCCACTTTAAACATATACTGTTTTGATTCAATTGAAGACTTATGCCAATTGGCTAAGAGGGTCTACCCTTTGTACAACGGTGAAAGTGCAGTTTATAGGTTTAAAAACAGCTATTATCTTCTGCTTGCCGGATCTTCATCCTCTCCTCAACTGGAGGTAATCTTGGATGAGTATTCTGATCATGTTGGAAATGCCAACTTTTTTGAAGGCTATCTGAACGAATACGGAGAGAGAATTATCCACGAAAACGCTTTAGAAACTTTAAATGTTTACTTTTAATAACATCAAAAAAAACCGGTTGCAGCTTTAGCTAACAGCCGGTTTTTTTATTTATTTGTTATTCATTACCAGATCTATTACCTTGTCATATGCCTTAGCCAGATCAAATACATCTTCGTCAATAAGAGTGTCCTCTTCTATAAGTATTTTCCCCTCATTGTCGTATATTGTTTTTGAAACTCTTTTGCCATTCAGAAAATCACGATGTTTCTTTTCCATAAGCTCACTCATTGAATCTGACTCAATATTTTCATCTGTACCGGAGTTGCTCATTTCAGACATCTGCATATCACCGGTATCCAAACCTGTTTCCAGTAATGAAATATCATCTGCAAGAGCAGATTGTACATTTTCCTGTACAACTATCAGATTTTTACCGAAGGTTATTACACTTTCTCTTGGAATTAGTCTTACCTTTTTATTGTCTTTAGCTGAAATAAATTCCAAGGCAAATATAGAACAGTTGTTATCCTCATCTATATAAATATCACCTATTTCACCGATAAGGCTTCCCTTTTTAGTCATAACCCTTGTACCCTTAACAGGTATATTCTTTTGGAGATGGTCAATGGCTGCGGGGATTTTACTGATATCATTTATAACTGCCTCATTTTCAATTGTTAATGCATATTCACCTATTCCGATTACATCTTTAGCGGATATTACCTTTGCGTTAAGTATTTGTATGCCATTTTCTACAACAACATAGTCTACTGCACCTTTTTCAGCATTAACTATAACCCCTTTTACCTTGCCTGCTTCCTCACCATTACAAATGCTAATTATAGGTAAACCTATTACCTCTTCTGTCTTTTTCATTTAAAGCTAACCTCCTTAAAAAATGTAAAACTGATGACGTCCTTTATTTCAAATTATTGATAATTTCCGTTCTGATTTCCGGCTTCAATTCGTTGCCATACCTTTGTGCAACACTCTCTAAGATACTGTAAGCCAATTCGTTCAGTCCTAATTCCTTATACAGGGTACAGATATCCAACACTATCCAAAAAACCATATCTTTGCTAAGGCTGCCATATCCCAAAGCTTTTGTATAGTACTGTACTGCCTGCTCTTTCTGCCCTTTAACCTTGCAATCAAAGGCCTTCAACACCAAAATTTCAGCCTCATTTACAGGGGTATAAGTGTCTTCAACAATTTCTTTATCTGGGTTATCCTCCCAAATATCATCACAAGCAACCGTTTCTTCCATAGCTGAAATCAACTCATCATTTCCCTCAGCAGACAAATTCTCAGGGTTTTCAAGGTCTTCTGGGGTTTCATCGTTTTCGGAACTTTCAGATGTCTTATTTTCTGATATTTCAGGCTTCAAATAGCTTTTTGTCCATCCAAAAAAACGTTCAAGAGCCATGCTGCAATCTATTGAACTTAGTCTGTCCGGAAGAAAAACTGAAACTAATATACTTATGGTAAATACCAGAATTATAAAGAATATAGAAGCTATGATTAAAAAAAATAAAAATTCAACATCCCGATTTATATTATTGAATCTTTCCATATAACCAAATACGGTTTTATAAGTGGGATTAAAAGTAATACCAAGAATAACTGCACCTATTGAAACCGACATAAGAATGCCCAAGTCCAGTTCTTTTGATTTATATAGATAGTAAAAAGCTAGCAAAGCTGTAATTAATATAATTGCGGCAGCTATTATACTATTTGTCATAGGGGCCCTCCAGATATAACTCTTAATTATTAAATTTGTAAACATAATTATCCCAAAATATTATATTCGTCATAAATTCATAAAATTCCTTCTTATTTTAATTTTTTTTCAAAAGAAAAAACAGCTATTTTGGAATATCATCCAACATAGCTGTTTTAAAGTTAATATGTTATTTTCTGTTTTTAAGCTAATCTTTTAAGTATTTCAACTACTGCATCTCCGACTTCATTCGTCTTTGAAGTTCCTCCCATATCAGGAGTTAAATGTTTCTTTTCAACCATAACTTGCTCTATAGCCTTTAATACAGCACTTCCCCAATTTTCATAACCAAAGAAATCCAGCATTTGGCTTACAGACCATATTGCAGCCAATGGATTTGCCTTACCCTGTCCGGCAATATCAGGAGCAGACCCATGAACAGGTTCAAACATTGAAGGATAAGTTCTTTCTGGATTTATGTTTGCACCTGCAGCAAGTCCCAATCCTCCTGAAATAGCTGCACCTAAATCTGTAATAATGTCTCCAAAAAGATTAGAAGTAACTACTATTTGGAATCTCTCAGGCTGCTTTACAAAAAACATACATGCAGCATCTACAAGATATGAATATGTTTTTACATCCGGATATTCTTTTCCTACCTCTTCAAAAATCTGATCCCAGAATACCATTGAGTAGTTGAGAGCGTTTGCTTTGCTTATGCTCGTAAGGGTTTTACCTTCTTTTCTTGCCAGTTCGTAAGCATATCTGATAACACGCTCACAGCCTTTACGTGAAAATACTCCAGTTTGAAGAACAACTTCTTCAGGCTTGTCCTTGAACAGCCAGTCTCCTGCACCGGCGTATTCGCCCTCACTATTTTCTCTTACTACAATCATGTCAATCTTGCTGCGATCTACTCCCTTTAAAGGACACTCCGCACCCTCAAGAAGTTGTACGGGACGAAGGTTTATATACTGGTCAAAGCCTTTTCTGATTTTGAGTAAAAGGCCCCAAAGGGATATGTGGTCTGGTACTCCCGGATATCCTACGGCACCGAGATAAATTGCATCAAGCTTCTTGAGTTGTTCCATTCCATCATCTGGGATCATTTTTCCGGTCTTTACATAATACTCGCAACCCCAAGGAAATTCGGTGAACTCAAAATTGATTTCCGGGTTCAATTCAGATATTGCCTTTAACACTTTTACACCTTCAGCAATTACTTCGGGACCAATTCCATCTCCAGCAACTACTGCAATCTTGTGTGTGTTCATTCTAACACCCCTAACTCTTTTATATGTAAAATAATACGATTTCATCAACAGCCGGATCGATTGTTAGCGCTAATATCAACTTTTCCGTATGGAAATATATGCTATTTCCATACGGAAAACCGAAATTCAGTAGAAATGTCATATTAAAGCTGTTTGACAATAATCATTATTTTTCCACTAAGCATTTTTCTGTACTAATGCATTTTCCAATACTGTATGCATATCAGAAGCACATATGAAATTCAAGGATTCCCTTACATTCTCAGGTATTTCTTCAATATCCTTCTTGTTATCTATTGGAAGAATAATTGTCTCAATTCCTGCCCGATGTGCCGCCAGCACCTTTTCCTTGAGACCTCCTATAGGAAGGACTCTGCCTCTTAACGTAATTTCCCCTGTCATGGCTACTTTTCTGTTTACCGGCAATCCTGATAAGGCGGATACCATAGCCGTTGCCAGTGTAATTCCGGCAGAAGGTCCGTCTTTAGGAATGGCACCTTCGGGAACATGTATGTGTATGTCATTTTTTTCATAAAATTTCTCATCTATTTTCAATTCCGTGCATCTGGACCTTATGAAACTCATAGCAGCCTTGGCTGATTCTTTCATAACATCGCCTAATTGCCCTGTAAGCTCCAGTTTACCGCTACCCTGCATCAGGTTTACTTCTATAGAAAGGGTGTCACCACCTACGGGAGTCCAAGCAAGGCCAGTAGCAATACCAATTTCATCTTTTTCCCCTGTATAATCAAACCTGAATCTCTTTGCCCCAAGGAATTTCTCAAGGTTATTTTTGTTTACGGTTACGGATTTTTTGTTTTCAGAAACTAAAACCTTGGCAACCTTTCTGCAAACAGATCCTATCTCTCTTTCCAGATTTCTTACTCCTGCTTCACGTGTATAGAAGTTGATAATATCTCTTACTGTTCCTTCGTCCACTCTTATGTTTTTTGTTGTCAGCCCATGTAGCTTTATTTGCTTTGGAAGTAGGTATTTCATAGCTATATTTGCCTTGTCTTCCTCAGTATAGCTGGAAAGATTTATTATTTCCATTCTATCTAGTAGCGGCCTCGGTATTGTATCCAAAGTATTGGCAGTAGTAAGGAACAATGCATTTGACAGATTAAACGGCAACTCCATATAGTGATCCCTGAAAGCAAAGTTTTGTTCTGAATCCAGTACTTCCAGCATTGCTGAAGCGGGATCGCCTCTGAAATCACTGCTCATTTTATCTATTTCATCCAGTAGTATCAACGGATTGTTTGACCCGGCCTGCTTTAAGGCTGAAATTATCCTACCGGGCATTGAGCCTACATATGTCCGTCTGTGACCACGTATCTCTGATTCATCCTTAACACCACCCAGTGAAATGCGTACATAGTTCCTGTTGAGTGCCTTTGCAATTGATTTTGCTATAGATGTCTTACCTACTCCCGGTGGTCCTACAAGACATAGAATAGGACCTTTCAAGCTGTTTTTTAGCTTTTGTACCGCCAAATATTCTATTATTCTTTCCTTTACCTTTGTAAGCCCATAATGGTCTTTCTCAAGAATATCTTCGGCACTTTGCAGGTCTATATGCTCTTCTGTTGATTTATTCCATGGCAAATCAAATATCCAATCAAGGTAGGTTCTGATTACGCCGCCTTCTGC
>JAEZIU010000199.1 GCA_023436485.1 Bacillota bacterium
CTTCCTGACCATCTATAAGATGAGGGAAAAACATGGTAGAAGAGTATCGCTTCCAAACTTTGAGAGGATGTATATAGCACTTACCATTTACTTTATACAAATCCAGCAAAAGCTGGGTAGTGTCGCGAATGCCTGCAATTGTACTATAAGTATGGACATTTCTTTTAATTGCAAAGTAAGCTATTGTATCCAACTCGTATAAGTATGGACAGGTTACTTTGAAAAAGTTACCAAGCATAAGGTCTGAGTACCAATATTCCAATAAGTCTGTAAGACAGTCAAAGATATAGAAGGTCTTTCTTCCTTCTTTTTCAATTAGATTGTGTACTGCCGCAGCAAAGCTTTCAAAGCCGTTTTTAGCTTCAACAGTATAGACTTTGATATCGGGACTTTCCGAGACAACAGGTTCATGCCTTCCGAAACGAACATAGACCAAATTCCTTTTGTCCAGTTTTGCCTGAATTACATAAGGCTCAACCATTTTTATATAATCGGATACTGAATCAACCTGCCATACAACATTATCACCAAGTCTAAGTTTGTCAATCATATGATCAAAGCCTAAAAGTCCTGTACTAACCTTATCACGAATTTCCATATAGAACCTCCGTTTTTTAATGAAAAAATGAAAAAATGACATTGAGATAGGGTATCTTATGGCATTGAGCCTTCAATTTCTATTATAGTATATATGTAAGCTTAATGTCTATTCAGAACAAAAACCCGTGGGAAGTAATTTCTATAATATTATACAATTAAAATGAAAATTTAGATAATTTAATGTATAATTAATTTGGAGAAAAAATTATTCGTTTGTAAGATAAAGGCGTTTAGGGGGTGAAGGCAGATATTGGAACTATTTATAACTTAATTTATTTTTCAATACAAAGGGGGTATTAACGTGTATAAAAAGAGTTTGTTTTTATTGATTTTGATTGTCATGATTTTAGGGATGTTTGGAATTCAAAATGTTTATGGTGAAAATGCCATAAGTCAAATCAACTCTTCGTCAAGTAATTTGCAGGTAACTATCGGCAGGGTAAGCGGAAAAGCAGGACAAGAAGCAGTAGTGCCGATAACCTTTTATAATGTACCCAAATCAGGGATAAATAACTGTAATTTCGCACTTGAATATGACACAAATGCTCTTGAATTCAAATCAATGGAGGCAGGTTCAATAGTTTCCCTGCCAATAGCTAACTTTGCTTACCACAGACGTGATAATATAATAAATACTGTATTTAGTGATGAAAGCCTGGGCTCATTACAAATAGTTTCAGATGGTGCATTTGCCTATATTAAGTTTATTATTAAAAAAGATATTTCAGGCGGAGTTTATGACATTAAGTTATCCGGCAAGGCCACCTTCAGCTGTTTGAACGGCATGGGACTAAAATCCATACCTTTTGTATTTACAGACGGATATGTAATAGCACAAAAGGCAGATACATCCGTACCTGATCGCAAATACAGCGTGAATATAGAATTGGGAAAAGTTAATGGAAAAGCCGGAAGCGAAATTACTGTACCTGTAAAATTCGATAATATACCGCCAATGGGAATAAATAATTGCGACTTTATTATAGGATATGATACTGAGGGCTTGGAATTTAAGTCAGTTGAGCCTGGCGATATAGTTACATTTCCATTAGGCTGCTTTAACTACCATAAGTCGCAGGATGGAAGGATAAACTTCCTTTATAATGATGAAACCCAAGGGGCTATGCCCATTGTAAAAAACGGGGTATTTGCTAAAATTACATTTAAAATTGTTGATAATGCTAAGGCGGGAATATATGGAGTAAGTAAGTTTAGTGTAGGGTTTTTCTCAGGGTTTATTAATGGGAAATTATCCAACATAACTCCTATATTCAGTGAGGGCTATATCAATATTGAACAAGCAGCGACAAGCATACCAACTAACACGCCAACTAACACGCCAACTAACACACCGACAATTACACCAACAAGTACACCAACAAGCACGCCAACAATTACACCAACTAGCACTTCGACAAGTACGCCAACAAGCACACCGACAATTACACCTACAGTCACTCCAATTCCAACAAATACACCTGTGAGTATACCTTCAAGCCCACAATATGATATGAATGTAGATATAGGAAAGGTTGTTGGAGCTACCAGTGAAGAAGTAGTAGTGCCGATAACTTTTGACAAGATACCGTCCATAGGTATAAATAATTGTGACTTTATACTGGGTTATGACAGCACAGCATTGGAATTTAAAAGGATAGAAGCAGGAAGTATTGTTACTGATCCTCTAAGGAATTTTTCTTATAGTAATCCATTTGATGGTCAGATAAATCTGTTATTTGTTGATGAATCCATATCTAATATGCCTATAGTGAAAAGCGGTGTGTTTGCAATAGTAGTTTTTAAGGTAAAAGATAATACACTAAGCGGTACATACTATGTAAATAAGCAGCGGGTGGGTTCATTTTCAGGTGTACTTGACAGACTATTGGCACCAATAAATGCAAAATTTTATGACGGCTATGTAAAGATAAGAAAATAACCAAATCAAGATATAGTAATATTAAAAAGCCTTGCATGAATTGTTTTAAGATCATGTAAGGCTTTTTTGAATATCTATGGAACTATTCCTTTATAAAGGTTATTACTGAGGCAAATGGCTCTGTACAAGAGAAACCTTCAGGTATTAAATTTCTGTTCATCATTATATCGAATCCATCGATAGGAGTTGATGAAAGCACCTTTATTGAGAAATTGTTTTTAGTCTTTGCCAGTTCGTTGGCTAATGCAAAAGCATCGGTTATTGAGTTTGCAGTCAGTTTATTAACGGTAAAATAATCTTGAGAATTATCATCTGTCATAAACTTTTCTACATTCTCATCAAGTTCGAAATCATTTTCGATGACGAATTGAGGACGAATTGAAGAATCTGATGCATTATATACCGGATATTCACGATTATCATTAATGTAATTATTCCTCCTTTTAGTCATACCTTGATTTAACTTGGTATATCTTTTTAGCCCTAATATTTTATCA
>JAEZIU010000256.1 GCA_023436485.1 Bacillota bacterium
ATGTTTGGCACAGTATTCACCTCCTGCGAGCCGGTTTAGCATAATAAGTGAGCAAAAATTACAAAAATATGTTAATCGGTTTTACAAACCGCTTCTTGCCCATAACAGATGATATTTTACCATGAAAAGTTTCAAATTGCAAGTACAAACTGGATAAATTTGATTGGTTCACTATATTTATATTTAAAATTTAATACTAAAAATGTGACATTTTGAAATAATATTAATGAATTTTAATAGTTCTATAACGAAAGGAAAATTATTTATGATTAATTTATCCAACAGGTATACAGACCTTGCCATTGAGGCACATGAAATATTTATGAACAGCAGTGAAGCAAAACAGCAGGCCCAGGAAGGTAAAACACACCCGGGCGTGGTTATTGAAAATGCCGGAGATGAGGATGTTAAGATTACAAGAGTGCGTATTACTTCACGTACAGGGGAAGCTTCCATCGGAAAGCCTATGGGAAACTATATAACTCTTGAGATTCCTGAACTAAAGGATAATAACGAGGATATAAACAAAAAAACTATTGATGCTATGGCGAGAGAGTTAAAGGATATGTTAAAGCTGAAAGAAGGCTCTACTACTCTTGTTATTGGGTTGGGAAACTGGAACGTAACTCCTGATGCTCTAGGGCCGAAGGTAGTTTCAAACCTGATGGTAACAAGGCATCTGCTTCAATATGTCCCTGAACACGTAGATGAAGGGGTTAGTCCTGTTTGTGCAATTTCACCGGGAGTATTGGGGATAACGGGAATTGAGACAGGAGAAATTGTAAAAGGAGTTGTCGACAGACTTAAACCTGATGCATTGATTGCAATAGATGCTCTTGCCGCAAGAAACATGGAGAGGGTTAGCACTACCATTCAGATTGCAGATACGGGTATTGCACCCGGAGGTGGAGTGGGAAACAAGAGAATGGAGCTAAGCGAGCAGACTTTGGGTATGCCCGTGGTCGCTATAGGAGTACCGACTGTGGTTGATGCGGCTACTTTGACAAATGATGCTATGGATCTCGTTATTGACAGCCTGATGAATGAATCACCCAAGGACTCAAGTTTTTATAATACCTTAAAGAATATTGACCGTGACCAGAAGTACGAACTTATCAAGGAGGCCTTAAATCCTTACGTAGGGCATCTTATTGTTACTCCTAAGGAAATAGATGATATTATCAGCCGTGTTTCAAAGGTAGTGGCAAACGGGCTGAATATGGCTCTACATCAGGGAATCACACTTGATGATGTAGGCAGATACATTAACTGATATATATGAATATCTTCCCTTTTGCTGCCTCACGGGTTATAATTTTATTTGGACATTTAACATTATAATTTCCCTTTAGGAGGTAAAATTGAAGCAGACAGGAAGATTTTTGATAATATTCGGTTCACTTATGATATTATGGAATACATTTTTGATTAAGCCCATAAAATTGTTTACTGTTTTTCTCCACGAGTTGGGGCACGCATTTATGGCTATTGCCACCGGCAGCGGAATAACTGAGCTTAAAATATATTTTAATGAAAGCGGACATGTCATGTCACTTCCCAAAAGTTGGTGGTCAGCCTTTCTTATCGCCAATGGAGGTTATTTGGGAAGTGTTCTTTTTGCAATTCTGATACTGGTTCTTAAAAATACCCGTTTCAGAAAATACATAATAGGTGTAATAGCTATTATATTTCTTGGATTTACATTCAGATATTCCGGTATTGCGTCATTTACAATGATTTACTCGGTAATATTTGCTGTTTTTGCACTCATACTTTATATGATTCAGAATGATACCCTTAACCAATGGGTAATCGAGATAATTGGTATTGGAAGTGTTACATATGCAATATATGACACCCTGGTGGATACCGTGATAATGCAGCTTAATTATCAGTTTGGACTTTTCAGAATGGGCAGTATGCCGGTAACTGATGCTGTATCTTTATCCAGACTAACTCATATTCCGGCCATAGTTTGGGGTATGATTTGGGTAGGTATATCGATTTTTGCGGTGTATTCTGTTTTTTTAAAGAGCAAAGGCAAGCCTTCAAGAAAAAAGTATTAATTATAACAAGCTGATTTTTAAATGTTAACATAAATATTTATTATACATGACTATTCGGAGGGAAATATGGCAGATAAAATTCAATTAATGAAGGATAAGATTGGAATACTTAACAAAGCGGCAAAAGCATATTATCAGGAAAACAATGAAATTATGCCCAATATAGAATACGACAAACTTTATGACGAATTATTGGAACTTGAAAAAGAAACAGGTGTTGTTTTATCCAACAGTCCGTCTATTCATGTAGGATATGAACTCCTGAGCAATCTGCCAAAAGAACGTCATGAAAAGCCTATGCTGTCATTGGATAAGACCAAGGATGTTGGTGCATTAAAGGAATGGATAGGCAGCCAAAAGGGTATTCTTTCATGGAAACTTGACGGGCTTACTATTGTGTTGACTTATCAGGACGGGCACTTGGTGAAGGCGGTTACAAGAGGCACTGGTGAAGTGGGAGAGGTTATTACAAATAATGCAAAGGTATTCAGAAACCTACCGGTTACCATAGCATACAAGGATACGTTGATTTTGCGTGGAGAGGCGATTATCCGCTATTCCGATTTTATTAATATAAATAATGAAATAGCCGACGTTGATGCAAAATACAAGAATCCGAGAAATCTGTGCAGCGGGTCTGTAAGACAGCTGAACAACAAGGTTACATCTGAAAGAAATGTCTATTTCTTTGCATTTTCATTGGTTAAAGCTGATAATGTTGAGCTTGATAATTCCAGAGCTTCTCAAATGAACTGGTTGAAAAATCAGGGTTTTGATATAGTGGAATTTAAAGAGGTAACTAGCACTAATATAGAAGAAACGGTTCAATGGTTTTCACAGAATATCGAAGCAAACGATTTGCCGTCAGACGGACTGGTGCTTACCTTTGATAATATTGACTATGGGGAGTCTTTGGGCTCAACGGCAAAATTTCCTAGAGATTCCATTGCTTTTAAATGGAGGGACGAGATAAAAGAAACTACCCTTTTACACATTGAGTGGAGCGCCTCCAGAACAGGACTGATAAATCCTATTGCCGTTTTTGAGCCGGTTGAGCTTGAAGGAACCACCGTAAGCAGGGCCAGCATCCATAATCTAAGCATTATGGAAGGTCTGGAGCTTGGAATTGGTGATACCATAGGTGTATATAAGGCAAATATGATAATCCCCCAGATTTCCGAGAATCACACCAGAAGCGGTATGGCCCCCATACCTGGTGAGTGTCCTGTATGTAAGGGTAAAACCGAGATAAAGCAGGAAAGTGGAGTAAAAACATTATATTGTGTTAATAATGAGTGTCTTGCCAAGCAGATAAAGTCATTTACCCATTTCGTCAGCAGGGATGCTATGAATATAGAAGGTTTATCCGAAGCTACTTTAGAAAAATTAATTGCACAAGGCTTGATAAAAGAATTAGCGGACTTATTTCATATTGAAAAATTCAAAAATGAAATAATTGAGATGGAGGGTTTGGGTGAAAAATCCTTTAATAAATTGGTTGCATCCATTAATAAGGCTAGAAAAACCACTGCTGTAAGGCTTCTGTACAGCCTTGGAATTCCCAACGTAGGTCTGTCAAATGCCAAGCTTATATGTAAATACTTTAAATACGATTGGAATAAAATTGAGAATGCTGACTTTACCGAACTTATACAGATAGGCGGAATCGGCGATATCATGGCAGAATCCTTTATTAAATTTTTTGCCGATGAAAGAAAGAAGGTTATAGTTCGTGATGTATTAAAAGAACTTGAACTTGAAGAGATTCAGGTATCTCAATCAGAACAGATTTTTGAAAATATGAATTTTGTTATTACAGGTTCTGTTGAACAGTTTAAAAACAGGGATGAACTAAAGGATGTCATTGAAGAAAAAGGTGGAAAAGTAACCGGATCAGTTACTTCTAAAACCAACTACCTGATAAATAATGATAATTTGTCTAATTCATCAAAGAACAAAAAAGCAAAAGAACTTAACATAAGTATTATAACCAAAGCACAGTTCGTTGACTGGCTAAATAACGGGGTAAAGCCTGAGTAAAGTATTAAAAAAATTCAATATAGTTGATAAAAATGGCGGGTACAAGTATGTACCTGTTTTTTTGTGTAAAAGATACTAATGAGGAAAAATGTCGAAAATACAGATATTATGTAAATAAACGTGGAATTGACATTGTATTTATTGAGGCATAAAATGTAAATACACTTTTACACATACATCATAGCGAGCATATAATACACTTTATAAAAACTAGGTGAAAACTTGTTGAACGGTGCAAAAAATCTACTTAATTTTTTACTTTTAAAAAAGTATTATAAAGAGATACATAAAATAAAACTATATATTTTAGATTTAAAAAAGAATTGTTTACATTCAAACTTTGATAACTTAAATGAAGATGTTTTTAATGACAGGATAAAATTATTTGCATATATATACATAGTTATTGAAAATGAACTTAAAATAAAAACTCACGATTTTCAATTGTTAGCCGCTTTATTAATGTGCGACGGATATATAATAGACATGAAAACCGGTGAAGGAAAAACAATAGCTTCAATATTTACAGCCATTTTTCTTGCAAAAAAGGGTCAGGTTCATATTGTAACAGTAAATGATGTACTAGCAGAACGTGACTTTAACTATTCTCTTCCTGTGTTGAGGAAATTTTGCATAGAATCAGGTGCAAACTCGGGTACTTGTGATAAACAAGCATTATTAAAGTTAGATGTAATCTACACGTCTTCTACAGAAATCGTATTTGACTATTTAAGATCTATGCAAAATGGTAAAAGTATGCTTTTAAACCAAGTAATAATTGATGAGATTGATTATGTTCTTATTGATAATGCAAATTCAAAATGCTCTATTTCAGAGTCCAGTAATGAGGATAGCAGAATAGCACTTTTCAGGAAAGCATCTGAAATAAGTGACAAATTAATAGGAATTGAGGCTCAAAAGGATTGTTTAAAATCAGATAGTTTTATAAAAAATACGGAAATGTATGATTATAACTATAGCTTTTATAATCATACAATAGATTTAAGCGATAATGGTGTAAAAAAGATTAAGGAGAGCTATGGAATAGATGTTTATTCTGATAGCTTGTTTTTTGGTGCACTATTATATTGTATTGAGGCAAAACATCTTTTTATTAAAGATGTGGACTATAAAATAACAGACGGAAGATTAAATATTATTAATAAAGAAAACGGGAGACTCCTGCAAAACTGTACATATTCAGATGAAATCCAGCTGGCATTGGAAATAAAGGAAAATTGCATTATATCAGGAGAAAAATCAGATTCTGAAAATATACTGTACCAAATATTTTTTAAAAGGTACCGCTTTCTTACCGGTATGAGTGGAACTGCATACTTAGGCCGGGAAGAACTTAAATTAATATTTAGCAAGGATGTAGCAGTGGTACCGGTTCAAAGAAAAGTAAAACGTATTGACATGCCTGATATCATTTTGAAAACAAAAGAAGACAAATATGATAAGCTACTAGATCTTATGGAAACCTATAGTGATAATAAAAATCCTATTGTAATTATCTGTGAATCTGACCTTGAGTCGGAAAAACTCTATAAACTGCTTAAGGATTCGTATCCTGCAAAGTTACTGAATAATAATACAGCTTTGGGGGAAGAGGGATATGTTGCTTCAGCAGGTGAAAAAGGAAGTATTCTTGTAACTACAAACATGGTTGGACGTGGTACTGATATTAAGATAAATAAAGAAGTCGATAATGATGGTGGATTGACTGTTGTTGTTATGAAACGATATGCCAATAGAAGAATTGATGCTCAGGTAATGGGTAGAGCAGGGAGACAAGGTAATTCTGGGCTAAGTCAATTTTTAGTTTCACTTGAAGATGATATTTTCAAATATATTGATAGCGGATTTATTACTAAGTTTACTAAACTTGATCAAAAAGTTTTCTCCTCATCAAAAGTTCAATCAAGGCTTAGAAAATTGATAAAATTTACTCAGAATGTCATTTCGGCACAGCTGCTGGATTCAAGAACAAGAGAGTTCAATTTTGAAAGTATAATAGACACTGTAAAAAGCTATTATTCAGGTAGTTATTTTATAGATAATTTTGTTAACGCTATCATAGGTAAAGTTTCAAATAATTCAGATTTTTCAGAAAAATATTATAGTTTGGGTGAGCAAATATCAAAGCTAATTCTTATAGAGTTGTATAAATATCTGTTTAAAAGCTTATGGAGAGATTTTTCAATATATTGTATAAATCTTAAACAGGATATTAACCTGAAGGTTATTGATAAAAACCACATCTATACGGAATTCATATATGAAATCAGCAAGGAAATTAAAAAATTTGAAACAGAATTAGAGGATGCTGTAATAAATTCATTTACTACAGTGAATCTGGTTTAATGACTGCAATAATCCAAATAAAGATTAAGGATGTGTATAGATGGATGGAATTGAATTTAAAATAATTGAGGATTTATGGCTAAAAAAAATATGGAAAACCGGTGAGACTTTCAACCTGTATATCGATAACCCTTTTTGTGTGAACAAATGCAAATTTTGCGTCCATTTTGGAGAAAAAGCAGCTATTGGTTCTGAAAAATATAATGAATATTATGATGAACAACTGCCACAGCAATTATTGCAGTACGAAAAAATATTAAATTCCAGGAAGATTGATTCATTATATTTCGGAGGGGGAACACCTTCACTAATGACTGCCTCCAAAATGAAAGAAATATTTAATTTAATACCAAATATAATGAATATAAAATATAAACATTTTGAGGCCCATCCTGCTTTTTTAACAAAAGAAAAAATGGATATTCTGGCCGAATACGGCTTTAAATATATTTCCATTGGTATACAGACTTTAGATAAAGAAATAAACGAATATAATTTACGTACATCAATCAACAATTCAAAGCTGAAAGAAATAACAAGCTACATTCAGAATGAAAAAAAGCTGCATGTCAATATTGACTTGCTGGCATACATATATCGCAATAATTTAGATAACCGAAATCCTTGTCAGATAGTAAGTAATGACATCACTTACCTGGCAGATGAAATAAAACCTGATTTCATTACTATATACTCAATGTATCAATCTTTTAACATTAATTTTTATTGCTCGAACTTGGACTTGCTTACTGATGAACAGATTGAAGAGGATTTGGGGAAAATAGTAAACCTGCGTCGTACGCTGCTAAAAGTCTGCAGAAGTACGAGTGAATATAGGATATGGGGATTGCCGGAGAATACTTTCTTAAACAGAGATGCAATAAAAAACAACCTTTTGTCTGACGTATATCTAACAAGATTGACTGATAGTGAAGTTGATAGTATAAGGTCATACAACTGCTCGTCTTATCCGTATCAGCCGCAAAGTCAGAACACAATAGGTATCGGCGGACAAGTACGACGAGTCTACTCTTACATGGGAAAATCATTATACTACGATTCGGTGATAAGTGACGGTAAAATACAGTACTTTATAAAGACAAATAATTTGGGGGTTAAATTATGACACGTAGAAAAGAATGGTCGTTATTGGTAAAGGGCACTCACCAGTGTAATTTGAATTGTTTACATTGCTATGATAAACCCAGCAGGGATAAGTATAAAGATGCAAAAATGTCCATTGAACTTGTTGAATATATAGCCAGACTATCGTCTGAATATAGTGAGAAGGTAAATTGGATATGGCATGGTGGAGAACCAACATTAATGGGGTGTGATTGGTATAAAGAGGTACAGAATGTTTTTTACAAATACTACAACTCTTCATTTATGCAATATATGCAGTCCAATGGAATACTTCTTGATGAATCCTGGGCTAAGCTTTCAAGAGATTACGATTTGGACATAGGCGTCTCCTATGATGTTATGTCACAATCCTTTGTAAGAACAGGGGATATAGATTTTGATTTTGCAAAAACGGCAGGCATATTCAAAAAATACTCTAAAAATATAGGTACTATCACCGTAATAAACGACTATAATCACGATAAAATGATTGAAATGTATAATACACTAAAAGAAATTGGAAGCGATAGATGCTTTGCTTTTAATACTATATTTAAATCAGAAGAAGCAGAAAAAAATACACTGGAATTTTCCTCCGTAGAACAATATGCTGAAAGTTTTCGCGATTATTATAAGTACTGGATGTACGACCATATGGGTTGTGAAGAAAGACTTGCAATGGAGGCCACAAAGCATATTGTAGGAAGTCGTAATGTATGCTGTTCCAACAGCGATTGCAGATGTAATTGGCTTTGTATTGGCCCAACCGGAGATATTTACCCTTGTGACAGAGATTACCCAGAGATTTATTTTATAGGAAATATATATGACTTTAACTCCATTGAAGAAATTTATGAGTCTCCTGGGTATCAAAGGTATTACAATGACATCCAAAAGAGGTTCGATAATTATTGTAGTAAATGTGACTATTTTATTTACTGCTGTGGTGGGTGCAATGCCAATCATTCTACTTCCAAAGGTACTTTAGATAAACTTGATGAAACTGTATGTGATGTTTTTATAAGCAGATTTGTACAGGCATATGATGTTTTGAGAGATGTTGATGTTTATAAGGACACAATAAATATAAGTGTAATAAAACTTGCAGTAGATCATCCATTTTTCTTTGTAAAAGAAATAAAAGACTTTCTGGAAAAGCATGATTACAAAGTAGATTTAACATATAGTAATGAACCTGACAAACTTCTTAAAAGCAGTGAATTCAGACTTTTTAGGATATTTAATGTTTATAAGGGCTATGATGTGGCAGGACATTCGGATTTCTATGAATACTGTATGAATGTAGACTTTGACCAGAGTTCCAACTTTGACATGAATTCTGTAAAAGACAAGCGATACTCTATTATGGAAGAAATCCTTGAAAAAAATAAAGAACAAATAGATAAAATTTTATGTGAAAGGTAATAGAGATATGGACAGTTCAGAGGAATTAAAAATTTTCAGAGCAGTTGTGGGATGTAAAAAGATTGTATCTAACAGCCATACAAACATTGCCCACGGAAACCGTGTTTCGGACGGAAATAAGAATCAAGGGATATCAAGGGCTAAACTTGTGGAATTTGTGAAAAAAGAGGGACTAAATTATGAGTACTGGAAAAACCTATGACTTAAAAATTGGATATACATGTAATAACAATTGTATACATTGTGTTGTCAAGCCTGACTATCAGGATTGGATTGAAGCAGGTATACCTATTGATGTTCCATATGGAGAATTAATAAGTATTGTCAATAGTCAGGAATTTGCTGCTGCGGACCATGTTGTAATTACCGGAGGGGAGCCTACCGTCAGGAAGGAATTTTTACGGCTGCTATTGTACATACACAATAAGTACCCCTCAAAAAGAATAAGCCTGCAAACTAATGGCAGAAACTTAAGAAAATATGTGAAAGATATTTATGAAAACAATATCAATATATTTTATGTAATTGCTCTTCATGGATGTTCTGATATACACAATAAGGTTATCCAGGTTAATGGGGCAGATGCTTTTTCACAAACCATGGAATCAATAGAAGAAATAAAGAATGTCTACGGCAGTTTTAACACTGTTGGAAGAATAGAAATTGTTTTGTCTAAAGTAAATTACAGGGAAATTCCTTCATTTGTTGAGTATTTATATAAGCTTGATATTAGAAATATAGGTATATCATATCCTCATTTGGATGGGTATGCAGTAAGGGATATCAATTTTGTCAAAGAAATTGGATTTTCTTATAAATGTCTAAAGGAGATATTGCCTGATTTTTATGAATTATGTATGAAGCATGATGACCTTTATCTTCAATTTGAACAGGTTCCGGCATGCATGTGGAGAGACCGAGAGGGTGTGTTGTACAAGCTTCCCAGAAACATTCAGAGTATGGACCATATTCCACAGCAGCAAACTACAGTCAAGTTTCCCAACAGAAATATTGATACGGATTTCTTTTTAACTTATAAGAATATGCATACTAAGACTAAGGCATGTAGTACATGTGTAGAGTGCAACTGTATGGGAGTTTGGTGGGAAGCCGTATCGGCATTCGGGGAAGAGGGATTTAGTCCTATTTGTAAAAATGAATTGGAGGTGGATTGATAAATGTATTTACTTAATATAAAAAACGTTACTGATAAAAAAATACTTTCAAATATATATAACAATATTAATCAGTTTGGATTAGGCGATAAATTCTTTATCGTTTACGAACCTGATTTTTCCCAGAGTGTGAAAATTGACAAAAACATTCTTGCTCATGTTATTTTAATTAATCCAAGTCAACTAAAGGCTTATTCTGAGGAAGTAATAGAGGATTTAATACTGGATCTTATTGAAATGGGCGGGTTTGTACTGTTCAGGTGTTCTGATTGTGAGGATACGGACCTTGTTGCCTCAATTTGCAATTCCTTCAAGCTCAATCACCTATTTGTCAGGGATAGTCATTACGAGAATAATATTGATCTGGTAAATTCCAGTATAAACGATGTAAAAATAATTGATGAAATTATAAACAGCCATGTAGACGAAAACAGATACAGTACCAAAGATTTTATTTTTAGATATACAGTTGAGCCTTCAGGGAATATTATTGACGGTTATTCAGGTGAAACAATAATGAATTTAGATGATAGTGATTTCATTGATATACTATTTCACAAACCTGAAGGATTTGATGAATTAAAAAAGGATGCCTTCCGTGAGTATGATGCTCAAACGGGACTATCATGTTATTTTTATGAACCGTGGATTTTCTTAATGTACAAAAATGATTTACATTCTAAAATTATTGATTACAAAATGAAGGTATTTGATGCAATAAAGAATATTGATCCCGAAGACTACCCCTTGTTGAGACCTGAAATAGCGGAAATATTCAATAATGCAGGCTATATCAAGTTAAATGATATAAAGAAAATTATTAATGACAATGAAGTCTAGCAAGACAGGGGGATTACTATGATAAACAAGGAAATAAAAAATGTAACTTTGTCAGATTCCATATACAATTTTACAACTTTAGCTGTTACAAATTCATTTGATTCAACACTTTTTGATACGTTTAAAGGCTTAAAGAAGACGGTTGAACAAAAAGTAAACCAGGTTCTTGACACCACGACGCACAATAATTACAGTTCTCATAATAATACAATTGAACACTATAATGCACATATCGATAGATTTGGTAATATGGATGTTCCAGGTTCTCATTCCGATAATCTTACTTGTGAAACATATCATATTAATAATGGAGGAGTACATACTCAAAGCGGAGGGGGCCATTCCAACAGTGGGGGAGGGCACTCGGATTACTGGAATTCAAAGCATACCAGCCATACAGATGCAGGGCTGCCCCATACAGATGCAGGCTTGAAGCATACAGATTTAAAGACTGCACACTCAAACGGAACGGGTCATTCACATTCGGGACATTCAAACTACTACCCTTATAACCAATCCTCTTACCATTCAAATAACGGAGGCTATGCCCAGACTTACCATATTAACCAATCTCCCCATTCGAACAGCGGATTTAGCCATCAAAACTATATCCCATCCGTATCATATATTTATAACGGAAAGACTAACACGGAGCTGGGTAATAACGCAGTATTAAATAAAACTGTTACTATTGGTATGTTTGCATATGATAAGAATAATGATAATGCCGGAACTCAGGATACTGTAAGCAAAACTGTAAAATACAATCTTCAGATAAGGAAGCAGGGAGCAACAAGCTGGACAAGCTTGGTTACAGCTTCTACGGCTGAAACGTATGACCTTGATACAACTAAATACACTGATGGTATTTATGAATTGCAGGCATGGGCTATAAACGATTCAATTTCTTATAAGAGCTACATTGGTCAGGTCAAGCAAATCACAATTGAAATAAGACAAAACACTTTACCTACACTGTCAATAAACAATGCCGGACAGATTATTAACTTTACCTTTTCGGCAGAGGCAGGGAAAAACAAAATGCCATTAACCGGTACAATGTATGATGCTGATAATGGAGATTTAGATACTATTTACTATAGGATAGATGGTACGGCGGGGCAACCCGGCGAAAAATATGGTAATACCATTACTTCTGACAATACTAATCAAACATTTCCTGATGACGGAAGTGCTATAGATGTAACAGAGGTTTCGGAAGGAAGTCATACGCTTAGTGTTTGGGCACAAGATAACAGTGGAGGTAAATCAAGCGAGTCAACAGTTACATTTAAGGTAGACAAGACTACCCCGGTTACCAATGCACCTTTGCTAACTGCAAAAAGTGCCACTGAAATATTAATCTCTTCAAATTCCTCCGATCCGGTTTCAAATGGAGTTAGTTCCGGGTTGGGCGAGACTTCCTTTATGTTTAACAGAAATGCTGTAGACTTTGAAGAATGGAATTCGGACAATTATCTGGATCAGAATTTAAGTCCTGATACAATGTACACATATAAGTACAAGGTTACGGACAATGCATCAAATTGCAGTGACTATTCCAAAACTTCAAGTATATATACGCTTGCTGCTGTTCCAAACATATTTGCAGTTAATCCTACATCATATTCACTGGATATATTCACTTCAAACGACATTTCATTGGATAAAAATCCATCGTATACAAAATATCAGATTTTGTGTACTGATACTTTAACCGGGACTGCCAGATATGTTTCTTCTTCAGGTGAATTATTGCCTGTAGGCACTGCTTCTACAGACCCTCTGACATGGATTACTCTTACTTCAGTTTCCAGTACTAAAAAAATAATACATGTTACAGGTCTGGAACCTGAAAGGTCATATACTTTTAAAGCTATGGTTAAAAACTCTGATGATGTAATAACATCGGAATCAAGTAATCCTGTTACAAACCAGACACTGGTTGCACCACCTTCAACTCCTGCCGGACTTAAAGTTGATGATGGAACAGATTCATCTGTTACCGCAAATTCTATTAAATTAACTTGGAATGATGTTGCCGAGGCAACAGAATATGAAATAGCTGTGGATGGAGATGTAAGTAGTACTAAAACTGTAACAAACAATTCATGTATAATAGATGAACTACTTCCGGGTACAATGCATACATTCAAAGTAAGGTCAGTAAATGGTGGAAATCCGTCTTTTAGTGCTTGGTCACAATCAATTACAAAATATACCCTTCCTGATGTTCCAAAGAATATCAAGGTTCAAAGGACTTCGGATTCATTTACAATCTTGTGGGATAAAGTAACAAGCATTGATGGAAATGATGCAACCGGGTATGATTTATTTTTGGATGACGGTTTACACCATATAGATGACGGAGAAGAAACCTCATATAAAATTCAGGGTCTTGCACCAAACACAGCTCATACATATAAAATCAGGGCAAACAATGTTTCCGGAAATGGAGAGTTTTCAGAAAATATAACTATATATACTCTTGCAAATAATCCAACAGAGTATAAAGTCAATGATATTACAAATACAAGTATTTCGGCTCAGTGGAAAGGAAATGGAAATCCTGAAACTACACAATATCGTCTTGCTGCCTTCGATAAGGACGGTAACATTATAAAACAAAATGCCTGGACTGAAAATCTCAATGATACAATAACCGGGCTTGAACCGGATAGCAATTTTACACTAAAAATTAAGACTAGAAACGGGGATGGCATTGAAACAGAATGGGATGAAATAGAATCAGATGCAAAAACCTTACCCAATGTACCTGTCATTCCCTTTGTACAAACAGAAGCTGTCAGCACAAACAGTATAAAAATTTCATGGAATGGAGCCGAGGGACAGGTTTATGATATTAAACGAAACGGTATACTGATTGCCGAAAACGTGACGACTTTAAGTATTATTGATTCAGACCTCGCAGAGGACACTACCTATAAATATTCAGTTGAAGCTAAGAATGCAGGCGGAATCAGCGGATACAGCACTGAAATAAGTCAGACTACTTTGCCAAATGTACCGGTAGTTCCTTCTGGGATAAGCTCTGTAGCAGAAGCTACATCCATAACCTTAAACTGGAATTCTGTTGAAAAAGCAACAGGATATAAAATAGATAACGGAACTACGCAAATTGATGTTGGCAATGTTACATCTTATACAGTTGATAATTTGGAAAAAGGAAAAGAATACCATTTTAAAATAATTGCCTATAACAGAGGTGGGGATGGTAACAGCTCAGAAACATATTCTGTATATACTTGTATTGATTCACCGACTGAGGTTACTGCGTCCGCTACACATAACAGTATTCTCATATCGTGGACAAGTGTACCGGAGTCAGAGCATTACGAAGTATATTTTGATGGAAAGATATATACAACAACTTCTACTGCAATGATGTTCGATTCTCTTGAGCCATCTGTTTCCTATACATATAAGGTGAAAGCAGTAAATAACACAACACAAAGCAATTGGAGTCAGGAAAGGTCAAGAGCGACTTTACCTGAGAAGCCTGTTGTACCTGACGATATTACAGCATCCTCAACTAAAACTACAACCAGTCTTACGTGGAATGCTGTTCCGGGTGCAACATCATACGATATAATGATTGATTCACAACTTATTTTGGGTAATGCAGGTACAAGCTATACAGCAACCGGACTAGTTCCGGGAAGTAGTCACACTTATTTGATAAGGGCAAGAAATTCCGGAGGGAAAAGTGAATGGAGTAATGTTATAACCGAATATACTCAAGCTTCACAGCCTAATGTACCATCAAATATTGATGGCGAAAGTTCCACTGATTCAATTTCCGTTTCATGGGGAGCAGTTATAAATGCTGAGGGGTATGAAATAGAAATTGACGGTGTGTCTCAGCAGGTAGAGTCCAATTCATATGTGCAAAGCGGGCTGATACCGGGTGAAAGTCATACATATAGGATAAGATCAATTAGCCAGGGAGTAGAAAGCGATTGGACCGACTCATTTACATTTAGCACAAAAACAAGTAATTTTGGAATTCCTGCAAATCTCACAGGTTTTGCCAACGGACAAGACATTACATTAAAATGGGATGTGGTAGAAGGAGCGACAGGATACGATTTAGAGGTTAATGGAACGACTGTTGATATGGGTCAAAATACCTCATATTCAGCACAAGGACTTGAAGCTGACACTAACTACAGATTCAGAGTAAGAACACGTAATGATGGAGGAACAGGGGAATGGTCTGAATCAATAAATGTAATGACATTACCCGAAACTGTTAATACCCCTGAAAACTTTACGGGTAAAGCCAGTGAGACAGCTATTGTTCTGGCCTGGAGACCACTTGAAAATGCATTCTCTTATGATATAGAAATTGATGGGTCAAAAATAGAAAACGTAATAGGTACTACATATAAGTGTGAGGGCCTATTACCTGATTCTCAGCATACATACAGAATAAGAGGAAGAAATGAAAATCAGGTCAGTGAATGGAGCGAAATAGTTAATATAGAAACTCTTTCAGATATACCACTGACTCCTCAGAATATAAAGGCATTTGGCTCTAAAAGTTCAATAACTGTTTATTGGGAAGAAGTACAAACAGCAACAAGTTATGAAATAGAAATAGACGGAACTACAGTTAAAGAACTTGCTGATTCAGAGTATGTAGATAACGGACTGAACACAGATGAACAGCATAGTTACAGAATAAGGTCAAAGAATGGAATTAGTTATAGTGAATGGAGTGACGCTATAACTGTTTCCACCCTGCCGGAAAAACCTGAAACCCCGGACGGACTTCTTGTAACTGTTAAAGAAAGTAAGATTATTGTTAAATACTCCAGTGCAGAAGGTGCAGCAGGTTATGATATCCAAATTGACGGGATTCTTATTGACAATGGTAGTCTACTGATATTTGAAAAGGATGGTCTACCGGGTACACAGCACAGTTTAAGAGTCAGGGCGAAAAACACAGGAGGAATAAGTGATTGGAGCAAAGAGCTTTCAATACTTGTACCGGAAGAAACTCCGGGATTGCCGCAAGGGATAACTTCAAAATCAGATAATGACTCAATAGAAATATCTTGGAGCACTGTAGAAAGTGCTGTGAGTTATGATATTGAAGTTGATGGTAAGGTTATAGGTTTAGGGACAAATACCAAGTATAATGATACCGGCCTTATGCCCGGCTCTTCACATACTTACAGGGTTCGAGCTAATAACGAAGGCGGTGCCGGAGAATGGAGTAGTATAATAGCTGAAACAACAGAACTGCAAGTACCGCAAGCTATTAATACAGACTCATCTTCCGGAGAAATGGTTATTTCTTGGAATCCGATTGAGGGAATTGAAGAATATGAGCTTGAAATAGATGGCACAGTGGTCGCTGTACATGGTACAAAATATATTCAAAAGGATGCTGTACCAAACCAAATATATTCTTACAGGGTTAGGGCTAAGAATAATGTAACCGAGAGTGCTTGGAGTACAACTGTTGAAGGCCAACTTCCAATGAAGGTTTACATAGGTGAATTTTCCGCAGACGACGAAATTCCTTTTGAGTTAGCTGCAAATAATATAAACAATATAAATCAGAAGAAGATAACTCTCATATATGATCCTGAACAGATAGAATTGATGGATTTATACAGTTTAACCGAAAAAGCAGATTTAAAAATAGGTTATATAGAGGATACAAATATAAAGATATTGGAGCTTTCCCCTGGTAGAATCGTCTTTATGCTGGATGATGAAGAACTCACGGGAGAATATTCAGGAATACTTGATACTATTATGTTCAAATCGAAAACTGACGGACAAATAAGTATTTCTTATAGTATAAATTAGGAGGGTTATCAGGGTGAAAAAATCAATAAAATTAATTTCAAGAATTCTTGTTGTTGCATTTATAGTAACGAATATATTTTCAGCTTTTCAGGGAGAAGTAACAGCAGCCTCAAGGCATAAGCCCAAGGTTGTTGTTCAGCACCGTGAAAAAACGGAATTTATTGTTGGCTACAATGATGGTTCATTTTCTGACAATATAAAAAGCTTTGTTAAAAACAAGTTTAATGTAAAAAAGTTTGAAATTACAAAGCATTACAAAAACCGTAAAATAGATTTAATCCAAATAGACAAAAATGATGATATTAAAAAGATTCAAGCAGA
>JAEZIU010000010.1 GCA_023436485.1 Bacillota bacterium
AATGTTTGCTTGTTCCTTATATATGCTCCACCCATGTCGGTACGAGCATAAACAAGGCCTTTCTCAGTTGGGTTATAAACAATTCCGCAAACATATCCTCCTCCACCGCCAATTTTAACATTATCCCAATTATACGAAGCACTTACAGAGCCATTTGCAGTTACAGGTTGTACTAATAGAGAAGTACACGTAAAGGCAATAAGTAAACATAAAATCATAATTTTTTTGATATTTCTAATCTTCATAAGATTAACCTCCTAGATTTTTTTATTCCTTTTGGATTATAAAACTAATAAACACAAAAAAATTTAACCCCCTTTCTTATTAATGTAATATATTTAGCTACCTGTGTTTTGTACAAATGACTTAGGCAACATTTGTAAGTTGTATAACAGTTAATTCCGGCTAAGATGTTGAGAACAATGATATTTGCTAATAATGAATAAAGCTATTGGAAGGAATAGATACCATTAAAACTTTCTGGTTCTAAGGTTTCTGATATGGTACACAATCTTGAGGTCTTGGGAAATGCCTCAATTGTATGATTCTTGTTATAAAAGTGGAACATTTCTACTGCAGATTTTTCCTATGTGAAAACACCCCCTTACTATTGTTTTGTTGGTGCTTAACAAATTCATAAGAGATAAGGCTGTCGCCTTTTGTTTTATTATGGTGCCCAATATATTACTTTTTCAAGGTACGCGTTTATACGAAACTTTGGTAGCTGATAATGTAAATTTCCTTATAGTACTTTAATTACTATAAATATACAATATAGATAATAAACTTACAATATTAAAAATTATAGGTAGACATTCATAAAATTTATAGGTAGACATTCATAGAATACTATGA
The DNA here is from genome assembly GCA_023436485.1 of Bacillota bacterium. GTDB lineage: Bacteria > Bacillota > Clostridia > Acetivibrionales > DSM-1351 > Ruminiclostridium. Next base: position 856 of record JAEZIU010000010.1, read on the forward strand.
ATGTCTACCTATTTAGCTTTTTCCTTAATTCAATTGAAAATTCGTGAAATGAAATAACATAATGCTTATCAATTGAAACTCGTTAAATCAGTATATCGCCATGCTCAACCAATATTTTAAGTGCTTTTAACATAATTTTTTGGGCGTTAGTAACCTCTTGCAAAATAATCTTATCCATACTTGATATCTCTTCTATAACCACACATGCTTGTCTTCCGGACATATTCATTAAAACTTTCTCCTGTATTGCTCCACTAGCACCAGATAAGGCATCAGCAAGTGTCATCAGGTCAATTTCTCTAATTAGACGCTGAATAGATCTGCTATCCATATTAGTTAGTGGATCTTCAAGTAACGAACACTCTTTTGAAAATACCTTTTTCTCTTTTACTGAAAACATAAATTTATCTTTAATTTTGTTCTGAGAAGCATGGTCTATTCCAAAGTATTTATCAGACTCTTCAATATAATTATCTCCGAGGAATGTAACCAACATATCCCGAATCATAAAGGTCGGCATTCCTTTTTGTATTGCAAGAATACCCTCTAATATGATTATCCGAACCAATAGTTCATATCCCTCATTATCCCCGTAAAGTGCATAGTTCAATAAACGTTCTTTAATTATATCCGGTTCTGTACCATCAATCAGCATTGCTAATGCTCTCTGAAAAAATAGATTGTCAAGGATTTCAATTTTATTTTCAAGTGAAAAAAGTCCTTCATTTCGTGCTTCCATCGATAAATCAAGAATCTTTTTAATTACTGGCAATAGTTTTTCTTTTTCATCATTACTGCACTTGGCCTCCTTATATATCTGACTATTTAACATAATATAATTCAACTCCTCATAATCATTTTTTGATTTATTAATCAGCTCAACGCGACATCTTTTATAGTTTCCGGGTGTCACTCCATAATACCGTTTAAAAGCTCGACAAAAGCCGTCTTGTGATTCAAAGCAGTATTTTAGAGCAATTTCACAAACATTACTACTTTCGTTCATTAATTCTGATACTGCAGCACGAAGTCGTTGACGCCTCACATATTCCATTATTGTTTCACCTGTCATTTTTTTGAAATACCTGCTTAAATAGTATGGTGAATAATTCATATGTGCTGCGATATAATCAAGAGAAATCTGCTCTGTCAGGTTTTCATTAATGTAGTTTTTTACATCTTTTATGTTCATGAACTCTCCCATAACATTTTCTTTCTATAGTTTGATTATAATTGAGACAAATCAAAATTTCTCGATATTTCTTGCTCTTTTTTATTATTCTGGCAAGCTATATTCCAGAAGAATGGAAAAATGAAAAGATTTGGTGGATCTAACATTGTAACAAGAACAAGTTTAGTTGCTAACTAAATTATTTGGTTATCACTTCTTTAAATTTCTATGGCTTTAGCTAAGACGTTCTCGAGTTAATGAACTGACCAACAACCTGCGACCTAAAAAATCCCCAAAGCATTAAGCTTTGAGGATTCTCGTGGTTGCGGGAAAGCACACAACATAAATTTGGATCAATCTACCTTACTAAAGCTTATGGCAGTTATTATTGTGAATATTATGCCTAAAGCCACAAGTAAGATCAGTTCATCTATAGAAGTTACTTTGTGATTCAGCACTTCCAGATTCATTCCCATCACCTGTTTTAGTATGGGATTTAATTTATCGACATCAAAAACAATTCTTTTGAGAAAATCAACAATATAGGTCATTGGATTTATCTTCACAATAATCTCCATCCATTTCGGTATCCCACTTAATGGAAAAAATGCACCGGAAAGGAAAAACAAAGGATAAAGAACCATCTGTACGATCGTCTGGAATCCTTGAATGCTTTTTAAAAAGCTCGCAAGCAGAATACTTACCGCTGACAGAGTAAAGGAAGCAAGAAGAATTGCAAGTACAAGTTTTACAACCAATTCTGCGTTTAGTGATAAACCTATAAATGGTACAAATATAAGCATCATGATTCCTTGCAGCAATGCGGTCGTAGCACATCCCAGTATTTTACCTATTGCAACCAATACCCTTGGGGCAGGGGAAACAAGAACTTCCTTCAAATATCCGGCTTTTCTGTCCTCAATGAGTGAATACCCGGCAAACATTGTTGTAGTGAAAACAGCCATAGCTATTATGCCGGGAAACATAAACTGAACAAAATTGAATTCTGACAACTCTTGTGAAGCATTAGCACCAATCAATAGCGATTCTATAGCACCGCCCATGCCGGTTCCAAAAACCACTAAAAATAAGAAGGGTAAAGCAAATGAACTGAAAATAGTAAACTTATCCCTGAAAAATTTTATAGCGTCTCTATACCATAACCCAAAAATAGTCTCCATAAAAAAACCTCCTAAATAAAGAATAGTCAAGTATGTAAAAATTTAAATAATCACTCTCTGATATGTCTCCCTGTTAAGTTAAGAAATACATCATTCAAAGTAGGTCTTCTAAGATTGATACTTGTGATCGGAACATCAAATTCCTTTACGAAGTCTACAATAAACGCTTCTCCCCTTTGAACCTCAAAAGTAATAATCCCATTTCGTTCTTTCACCTGCTTATTATATTTCTCAAGCAGCTTATTCTTAGCCATTTTGTTGTCTTCAGTTGAAATTTCTATAATATCTCCCCCTACGCTGTCCTTTAAAGCTCTGGGG
>JAEZIU010000015.1 GCA_023436485.1 Bacillota bacterium
ATATAAATGTCTGGATAATTGTACCACGATCGTCTCCCCTTAAAAATTCTATAAGAAATCTAGCTATTCCATATAAAATCAAATAGCATGAAAATGAGTGTTGCATAAGTAAAAATCTTATTATAAAGAATGCTATCAATAAAAATCCGGCTTCTATTAATTGGGTTGGAAAAACCTTAACTCCCTTCCCATATACCTGCGCAGCTAATGACCCATCTGGAAAACAGACACCAACTGGCATGTCAGTAGGCTTTCCGAAACAGCAACCGCCAAGGAAGCACCCAATTCTACCAAAGAAGTGAGCCAGAATCACAGAAGGTGTAATGCAATTTAGAGATTTTGTAATATCATTAGTAGTTTTATTAACAATAATATATGTAATAAAAAATACTAAAATACCGCCAACCAAACCGCCCTCAAACGTCATCCCGGTGTACTTCCTAAGACTTGAGCAAAAGCTTTGAAAATTATTGGCGTGGTATGCTTTATCAAAAATAGCCGCAAATACAAAGCCTAACAACATTGATACAGCAACTATAACCATGATAGTATCATGGTTACTTTTTGATATTCCCAAACTCTTTGCTGTGTTTTCTAATATAATAAATCCTACTACCAGACCAATACCAATCATTAAATTATATAATGAAACGCTTTGATTAAATCCAAACAATGTAAACTTTAGTAGTGGCAACATTTATATTCCCCATATCTAATATAAGCTTCCAGAATCTATCCGATAGTTTCTTTTTTCTGAACAAAAGAAAGTATGGAAGCTAATAGTAGCAGTATTACAACAAATAAAGTCATGACATTAAATGTTGCCAGTGTTATTACCGTTAAAATAGTTGAAACAAGTAGTCCTATTCCTGATATAATTGGAGCTTTCTTTGAAGTAATCCCAAATATTATACCTAAAATAGCACCTATTAAGCCTATTGCCAGAAATGTGTTTCCTGCTGCACTTGAGGTTGTGGTGCTAGCGTCTGCTGCTGCAGTAAATCCTGCCGCACAGGCCCCTGAGCAAACAGCTGCCGGCAGTCCTAATACTCCACCAATTATACCCAACACAATTGGTGCATTTGATGTTCCTCTTACTTTCGCCATTATAAATTCCCCCTAAATATCATTACTATATTTTGTCATTTTCCTAAAAAGTGACAATAAAATAATACCATAAAAATACAAATATTCCAACAAATTAGCAAGTAACCTAATCATATAATATGTTGTCTTCTTCGTGTCTTCTCTTTCACCTTTTTTAATTACTTTGAATATGGATAAGGTTGTTATCAAGCACACATACTAGTAGTGTTTTTATTACAAAAAAGGGAGATGGTGTATATGGCGATATCAACTTCTGACGAATTATTACAGAAACTCGCTGATATAAGAGCTGCACAAAAAATATTTGCTACCTTTAGTCAGGCGCAGACTGACGAAATATTCAGGCAAGCTGCTATGGCTGCAAACAATGCCAGGATTATCCTTGCCAAAATGGCTGTTAAAGAGACCCGAATGGGCATCGTAGAAGACAAGGTGATTAAAAATCACTTTGCCTCAGAGTACATCTACAATAAATACAAGGATGAAAAAACTTGTGGTGTAATTGAAAGGGATGAATCCTTTGGAGTTGCACGAGTTGCAGAACCTGTTGGCGTAGTTGCCGCTATCATTCCGACAACGAATCCAACTTCGACAGCAATATTTAAGGCTTTGCTCGCTCTAAAGACTAGAAACGGTATTATTTTTGCCCCCCACCCCAGGGCGAAGAAATGCACCGTAGCTGCAGCAAAGATCATCCTGGATGCAGCCGTTAAGGCAGGTGCTCCGCAGGGAATCATAGGATGGATCGATGAACCTTCCGTTGAACTTTCTCAGCTTCTTATGAGGGAATCGGACCTGATTCTTGCAACAGGTGGACCCGGTATGGTAAAGGCGGCTTATTCATCCGGTAAACCTGCCATCGGTGTAGGCCCGGGTAATACTCCTGTTATCATTGATGATACCGCTGATTTAATGATGTCAGTAAGCTCCATCCTATTGTCAAAAACCTTCGACAACGGCGTAATTTGTGCTTCGGAACAGGCTGTGATTGTTATGGATCAAGTTTATGACGCGGTAAGGAAAGAATTCATTGCCCGAGGTGCTCATGTTCTGGCTGACGAAGAAATTGGCAAGGTAAGAAATATCATTCTTTCAAACGGTGCGTTGAACGCAGGTATTGTTGGACAAAGTGCCTGCAAGATAGCTGAGATGGCCGGGATAAAGGTAGCAAAAGATGCTAAAGTTCTTATTGGTGAAGTGGAATCCGTTGAAAAAGATGAACCTTTTTCGCATGAAAAGCTTTCTCCTATTCTTGCAATGTATAGGGCAAGCACCTTTGAAGATGCACTAAAAAAAGCAGTCAGGCTGATCGAGCTTGGCGGATTCGGACATACCTCTGTGCTTTATACCGATGAAATCAAATCAAGGGCACGAATAAACCAATTCGGGGCTACTATGAAAACTGGGCGAACCATTATCAATATGCCTGCCTCTCATGGTGCCATCGGTGATATTTTTAACTTCAAGCTACCACCATCCCTTACCCTTGGCTGCGGTACCTGGGGAGGTAACTCTGTATCAGATAATGTAGGAGTACGTGACCTGCTAAATATGAAAACAGTTGCCGAAAGGAGAGAGAATATGCTCTGGTTTAGAGTCCCGAGGAAAATTTACTACAAATTCGGCAGTCTGGGCGTTGCACTTAGAGAATTATCCAGTATGGATAAGAAAAAAGCCTTCATAGTAACCGATAAGGTCTTGTTCCAATTAGGCTACATCAATAAAGTCACAAGTCTGCTTGATGAGCTTGAAATAAGCTACAAGATATTTTCTGATGTGGAACCTGATCCAACTCTGGCAGCAGCAAAAAAAGGCGCCGCTGAAATGGAAAGTTTCAAACCAGATGTCATTATTGCAGTTGGCGGCGGTTCACCAATGGATGCCGCTAAGATCATGTGGGTGCTTTACGAACATCCAGAAGTCAAGTTTGAAGATCTGGCCTTGAGATTTATGGATATAAGAAAGAGAGTGTATACTTTCCCTGAAATGGGTAGAAAAGCTCTGATGATTTCCGTTCCAACCTCAGCAGGTACAGGTTCTGAAGTTACTCCTTTTGCTGTTATTACAGACGACCAGACCGGCATCAAATATCCATTGGCTGACTACGAATTAACTCCCAATATTGCTATCATTGATGCAGAACTTATGCTTAATATGCCTAAAGGCCTCACTGCCGCATCAGGTATCGATGCATTGACCCATGCTATTGAAGCATATGTTTCCATCCTTGCAACCGAGTTTACAAACGGATTAGCGTTGGAAGCCATAAGGCTGATTTTCGCTTACTTGCCTCTAGCCTATAATGAGGGTGCCAATAATATTGAGGCCAGAGAAAAAATGGCTCATGCCTCAACAATAGCGGGCATGGCTTTTGCAAACGCCTTCCTGGGTGTATGCCATTCAATGGCTCATAAACTTGGAGCAATGCATCATGTACCTCACGGTGTTGCAAACGGAATACTAATAGGCGAAGTAATCCGATTTAATGCCGTTGATAATCCAAGAAAACAAGCAGCATTTGCACAATATAAATATCCAAATGCAAAAGAAAGATATGCAGAAATCGCCGATTCACTGAAACTGGGTGGTAATAGCGTAGAAGAAAAGATCAATCTTCTACTCCAGGCAATCGAGGACTTGAAGAACAAGGTCAATATACCCAAAACAATAAGTGAAGCGGGTGTCTCAAATGAAAAATTCTATGAAACCCTGGATGAAATGTGCGAATCTGCTTTTGATGACCAATGCACAGGTGCCAATCCGAGATATCCTCTGATTTGTGAAATAAAGCAGATGTATATCAATGCATTTGAAGGTACTCCCGGCAAATTGAGTGATGAGTGTGATGAAATAGTGTGCGGAGATCAGACTGAAGGATAACAAAATGTAAATGTATGCAGAATAATTGCTAACAGCCAGCGTCTTAAAACGCTGGCTGTTGCTTTATTGTTAATATAACTTTGCCTTTTTTAAAACAAGTGTTGCATTGTGCCCCCCAAAGCCGAATGAATTTGTTAAAGCATACGAGATATCTTTATTTCTACCTACGTTTGGTACATAATCAAGGTCACACTCCGGATCAGGCATACTATAATTTATTGTTGGCGGTATATACCCGTCTTTTAATGCAAGTGCAGTGATTATTGCCTCAATTGCTCCAGCAGCTCCTAATAGATGACCAGTCATTGATTTTGTTGAACTTATTGGTAATTTATATGCATTTTCTCCAAACACAGTTTTTATTGCTGCAGTTTCACTTTTATCATTTAGTTCAGTTGAAGTTCCATGTGCATTTATATAATCTATATCCGAAGGTAATATACCTGCATCTTTTATAGCCAGTTGAATACTCATTGCACCACCCTCACCACCATCAGGGATGGCTGTAATGTGGTAGGCATCATTCGAGCAACCATATCCTATAATTTCAGCAATAATTTTCGCCCCACGGTTTATTGCATGATCATATTCTTCAAGTATTAAAACGCCTGCTCCTTCGCCAATCACAAAACCATCTCTTTGCGCATCGAACGGTCTGCAGGCTAATAATGGGTCACTATTGGTTGTCATAGATTTATTTGCACAAAAGCCGGAAAGTGAGAGCCTTACAATAGGTGCTTCTGCGCCACCTGCTATCATTACATCAGCATCATTTCGCTGAATTACTTTAAATGCATCACCAATGGAGTTTGCAGAAGAAGCACATGCTGTTGTCACACATTCGACAAAACCCTTAACCCCATATTGAATTGCAATATTGGAAGCAGCTATATTTGGAAGCACCAATGGAACAAAGAACGGGCTAACTCTCCCAGGCCCCTTTTCAAGTAGAGTTTTATTCTGACTTTCCATTGTTTCAATACCACCAATGCCTGTTCCTATAATAATACCCAATCTCCCTTTGTCCATTTTATCTATATTTAATATTGAATCTTCCATAGCCATATGGGCCGCAGCTACCGCATATTGAGTAAACCGGTCCATTCTCTTTATTTCCTTTTTCCCAATAAATTCAGCCGGATCAAAATTCTTAATCTCTGCCCCTACGCATGTAGGCATATCTGATACATCAACTCTTTCAATTTTACTTATTCCTGATTTGCCACTTTTTATTGATTGCCAAAAGCTTTCAGTGCCAATTCCAAGTGCAGAAACCACTCCAGTTCCTGTTATTACTACACGCTTTTTCATATAAATCCTCCTAACAGATAATTAAATAGTCTACGTTTTAGATATTACCTGGGTATAATTTACACTTTAAACAATACCATGTATAATTGATGGAAAATGAACAGATATTGCTTTTAGTACTTAAGGAGTTACTTATTGTGATAGACTCTAAAAAAGTTATTATTTCATGTATTAACTATATTGAATTAAATATTGCTAATAGGGTTACACTGGATGATCTGGCATCCTATACGGGAGTGTCAAAATATCATCTGCACAGAATGTTTAAATCGTTAACCGGTCAGACTATCATGGATTATGTACAATCCCGCAAACTCACAGCAAGTATTAATGAACTTATAAAAACAAATATGAGAATAATAGATATCGCCATGGAGTATGGATTTGATCATGAACAGTCATACATAAGGGCCTTTAGAAAAAAATTTGGGTATACTCCCTTTAAAGTAAAGTCTGAGCAATTTTCTCTTCAAGTACAAGAGAAAATAAATGCAAATGATATTATGTCTGTTGAAAATTCAGTAATTTACAAGCCTTTATATGTTTTTAAACCCGGATTTACTATTGTGGGTACAAAGCAAAAAATACTGAGCAGGTCAGGAGATAATTCCGCAAACGCTTATGGCAAAGATTTTTTTCATAATTACAAACATATGATAGAAAATGCAGTTAATCCTGAAGTATATTACGGGTATACAGATTGGAGCAATTATAACGATGGGTATGTAAACTATATGCCCTCTATACAGGTGTCTGACTTGAATCATATCCCAGACGGGATGACAGGGGTAACTGTACCTACAAATAAATACGTTGTTTTTCGTTTTGTTGGTTTCTTTAGGCCAGAGGAAATAAAAGGAAGACAAGTAGGTAGGCTGATTGTTCATTTATACAGGAGATGGATTACGAACTCTGGTTTTAAATCAGCTGATACATTTGGATTTGAGTATATTGATACCTCTCTGTCAAACGATAATTATTGTGAATTAGATATATATCAACCAATAAAGGAACGAGAGTAATTAGTTATGCTTCGTGAATTCTCAGGTTCAAGTCAAATATTCGCAACAAAAAACCAGAATATCTAAGATATTCTGGTTAATATGGTCGGAGTGAGAGGACTTGAACCTCCAGCATCTTGGTCCCAAACCAAGCGCGCTGCCAATTGCGCTACACCCCGTTATTTTCACACTCAACGTTTTCTTGAGCGCAAAAGTATTTTACTATAGCCCCAAAATATAATCAATTCGCACATTGAGCATATTTCAGCACTTACCCTTCTGTTTCTTTATTATGCTCACTATTACACCGTTTTATTACTTGTTTTGTCAGATTATTTTTATTTTTGCAACCAAACGTGAGTTTTCAACGTTTTCACTGTCCGTAAGTTCAATATATCCAATATGTAACATAATTGAAATGTAATATCTCTTGATACCTCATGGTAGTTTTTTTATAATGAAGTAAAACTAAGGAAAAAGGATGTGGTGTCTATACAACGTATTCTAGGGCAAGTCAGACGGGCGGTTCAGGACTATAACATGATTGAAGATGGA
>JAEZIU010000021.1 GCA_023436485.1 Bacillota bacterium
TTCATTATATTTCAATTATGTATAAAAATCAAACGTATATGAGAATGTTTGGATAATAATCATTCTCATATACTTTATTTAATTATTTCCAATAACACCGATATTGATACCCTACTTAGTTTCAGAATCCTTTTTTGTCTCCTTCTCAAAGTTAACTCCCTGAATGTGAATGTTAACCTCAACAACATTGAGTCCTGTCATTTCCTGTACTGTGCTTTTCACCTTGTCCTGTATGTCCCATGCTACTTCAGGTATTCTTGCACCGTATTCTACAATTATATATAAATCTATAGCTGCCTCTTTTTCCCCAACCTCAACTTTTACACCTTTTGAAAGGTTCTTTCTTCCGAGAATCTCGGCAATGCCTCCTGCTATACCACCACTCATTCCCGCTACCCCGGGAACATCAGTAGCAGCAATTCCGGCAATAATGGCAACAACTTCTTCAGATATTTTTACAGAACCATAATCATCAATTATATTATTTTCTTCCACAATATACCTCCATTATATCAGTCAGGCAATATTACCATTTTTTCTGGATAACAGCTTGTAAAATTATATCACTTCAATACTTAATTATCAATCTATACTAGTATTTAATATAACGGCTATTTCTAATCATTTGGAATAATGTAGCTGCTTGTCCCTACAATTTATAAAAAACAAAAAGGCTATCTTTTTCAAGATAACCCATGTTTTAGCTGATTTATTTTAAAAATACAAGAATCAGAACATATTCTTGATTATAATTTTATCAAAAGGAACATTTCCCTGTCTTGCTACAATGTCAGCTATTTTAGCCCAGTCAGCCTTGGATATTGCGGGAGCTTTTACAACAATATCTATACTCCCATCATCAGAAAACAATGCTACTGCATCATTAAAACCCTTTTCTTTGATAAGTGTTTCGATGTTGGCTTCCTTTTGAGACGTTTCAACTATTTTCATCATTTTTTCATATGCCTTGGATTTTACATCTTTGCCGGCCATATTATCTTCATAAAGACCTTTCATGGTTTCAATGTCTTTGTCTCTAGTGACATCCCTATCCATTTTTGCCTGGGCAAAAAAGTTGTTTGCTTTCTTTGATGCGGTTGCTGTTTTCTCTTCATCCCCGGCAGCTGCAGTGTCAATATTCCCCTTATCAGATGCATCCTGATTATCTACGTATACTGCATCGCCAATTTGAGCGGAGTCTTCTTCGCTGTATTGTGAGCTTTGGTTGTAGTTGTACTGAAGATAGCCTGCGACTAACAGCATAAGTACAAGGGAAAGTACAATTATTTGTTTTCTTTTTAAAAAATTCATTACATAGACCCTCCTAACAATCTTTTAGTTTATTGTTTCTCCTTGGCTTTTCACCTAAAGGATTTTTGCTCGTCTCACACATTATGTATATTCATGTATATTAAAGTTTATTTCTATTTTTTAAAATTAGTTTTTATTTCTCTCAAACACCTGTATCTTGTGGGAAGCGACTTCAAAAAGTGCTTCCGTTGCCTTTGCCAGACTACTTCTGACTTCTGCATCCCCGGCTCCGTCTGCAACTATGACAACACCCTTTACTTTCGGAAGCAGTTCCTTTGTTATGTATGGTTTTTTTACTCCGTCACTTTCTTCAAAAATAATGCTGTTTTCCCTGTCTGCCTGTTTAACCGACCTCGTACCTCCTTCCTTGTCTTTCTCCTGTGTGTCGCTTGTACTGTTTTTCGTGTTATAAGCCGGCACGGATTCATTACCGGAATAAAAAGTCACCATAACACTCACCCTGCCTGCTCCTTTTATTTGGGACAGTATAGATTGCAAACTTTTTTCCATTTTATCCTTTGTTTCACCTTCCTTCTGGCTTAATGTTTCCACAGCCTCTGTCCCGTTTTTAGGCTGGGGGATAACCTTCTCGTTTTTCTTTGATGTGCCTTGAAAAAATACGCTGCCTGCAATGAGTAAAATTATTCCTATTATTGCAACTATTACGGTATTCTGAATTATCTTTTTACTCCCGTCAGCAGTTATTCTTTTTTTCAAATCCGTTATAAGCTTACTAAATTTATACATTTATATTCCCTCCTGCACCATTTATTCCGAAAATTTATGGGTTATCCAAAATAAATTAATTTACTGTAACTATAATACTGTCTTTTTGTATTTCGAAGGATTTATTTATGGTCTGCTTTACTTTCTCAGTTATTTTTTTACTTTCATCATCTGCAGGTGCCTCTACTGCTTTGTTGTTTTTTCCCTTTACAAAAGGTAATGAAATATCAATCTTTTTAACAGGTATTACCGAATTTATTTTTACACTGTCCGACTGTTTTTTCCCACGTTTTATCTGCAGATTTACTTTGGTTATTTCACCAAATTTATTTGAAGAGTAGTCCTCGTTGATTTCAATATCAGCTTTTGCTTGAGAAACTCCTTCGACTTTTTGTGCCTGTTGCTGTATACTTTTAATCACTTTTTCCTTGTAAACCTGGGACACCTGTTTCATCTGTGTGTCCTTTAAGAGTTTGCTGCTGGCTTCCAATTCATTTTTGTCAATATACATACTATCCGAGATCACATTTTGTCCCAGATCAAAATTCTTATTTTTAAGAGCTAAAAACGGGTTTATTACAGCAATAAGTAATATGAACCCTGCTATAAGACTTATTATTTTTTTTATTTTCCCTGAAGGCATTATTATTTCAAATAAAACAAGTATGATTGTAATTGTTACAATGTTTATAATCCAGCTTCTTAAAAATTCAAGCATTTGAATGCCCTCCCCCTACCTTATTGCCGCCGACATGTTTGTTGTACTTATTACAATTGTTATAGCTATTAGAAACATTACTGCTACAGCAGCTGTTACTCCTAAAATATAGGTTAATGAACTTGACATGTCATTAAGGCAATTTGTGATTTTCTTATCAGATATAGGCTCTACAAATGCACAGGCCAGCTTGTACAACACAACCATGGCAAGTATCTTCAAAAGCGGTGCAAGACATATTAATAGGATTCCTATCATTGCAACGAGTCCTGATGCATTTTTAATTACCAGCGTACAGCCTACAACCGTGTCAGCTGCATCTGCCAGATACTTTCCGACTACAGGGATAAAGGTGCCCAGTGCAAACTTTGCTGTTTTACTTGTTACACCGTCTACGACTGCCCCCATTGACCCCTGTATTGATACGATTGCTATAAATATTGTAAGGATAAGCCCCAATCCCCAGGTACAGATTTGTTTCATAAAGCCTGCAAGCTTGGTTAATTGAATCTTATCGGAAATATTATTTACAATGTTAAGTATGGTCATAAGAAAAATTAAAGGGATGAAAAAATTCTTAATTGCTGTAGCCCCTATTTCAATCAGCAATACCAGTACAGGTTGGAAAACACCTGCTGAAGATATACTCCCTGATGTTGCAAGGAGTGTAATTAGCAGTGGTATAATTGAATGCATAAATGCCACCATATTATCAATTATATCCATACACATTTTCATAGCCGTACTAAAGCTTACCATCAATACTGAAACCAACACTATGTAGCACACGAAAAAAGCCATTTCACCCACACTTTCACTAAGAAATGAATTTTGTAGGTTTTTCAGTATTGCACAAATGATGCAAAGAATTATTATTTTTATTAATATGTCTGCATTTAAAAAGACTTCTTTAAGAAGGTATCTGATTATTCTGTTAATAACTCCCTTGAAGCTAAAATTCAGATCTCCTTTTGCTGCCTGGGATACAATTTTCCCGGGGTCGAAGTCCGGAAAGAGTTCTTGTGAATCTTCCCCATAATACTTCCTTACATTGTCGCTAATACTTGAGTTATCCTTGAGCTGATCGTTTAGAATTTTTTCATTTTCAGTACTGCTTTCAGTATTTTGCTGTAATGTCTCTGCATGTATGTAAAATGGGGAGAAAACAGTTATAAGCAGTAAAACTGCAAATACAAGTTTTTTAAATTTCATTTGTAAAATACCTCCGAGGCTAAAAACAGCCGTTAACGTGATGTATGTCGGATACCTGCTATGGCATCAGTTTTACTACCAGGTCCAGGAGTGATGTTATTATTGGTACTGCCAGAACAACTATGGTAACTTTACCGGCAAGTTCTATTTTGGATGCAATTGACGATTCTCCCGCATCTTTGCAAACCTCTGCACCAAACTCTGCTATGTATGCGATTCCGACTATTTTAAGCAAGATAGCAATATATGTCGAGTCTATGTCAGCCTTCTGACTAAAGGTTTTTATAAAATCTATGACAGCGGATAGCTTTACTGCTACAAGCATAAATATGAGAATCCCGGTAATAATACTTACCTGCAAAGCAAGCTCGGGTTTCTGTACCTTTATGACAGATGAAAGTGCTACCGCAACTATACCAATACAAACAATCTGAAGTATGTCCATATCATATGTACCCTCGTATCCATAATGCTTTTGTTAAAATTGGAACATGGTTTTGACTGCTTCAAAAAGACCTGCAATCTGTTTTGATACCATTAAGAGAACAACTACTATTCCTGCAAGAGTGGTCATCATAGCCTGTTCTTCCCTTCCACACCTGGTTAAAACTTGGTTTAATACCGAAACTAAAATGCCTATCGCTGCAATTTTAAATATGAGATCCACTTCCATATAATTTCACTCCTTTGTACCTAAAATAATACGACTACTATTGCCAATCCACTTAATACACCAAGGCTTTTGTACATTTTTTCATTTTTTTGTCTCATCTGCTCTGCTTTCATTTCCTGAAGTTTCAGTTGAGATGAGACAAGATGTATATTGTTGATTTGTCCTTCCAGATCTGAGCTGCCAAGCATTTTACCAAAGGTAATCAAAATAGCCTTATCTTCCTTATTTAAACCAAGCTTTGAGTGGGTATTCTCCACTGCCTTTTCCCATGCCGCATCTGCTGTTATCCCAGGCAAGGAAAGGTTTTCAGCCGCTTCCTTGAAGATAAGAGAAGCATCAGTTTTGGAGCTTGTATATATTCTTTCAAAGGACTGTGCCAACAAATTTGACAAATAGCTTATTTCATTCTCCAGCATTTGCAAAAGTACTTGAAGTTCTCTTAACACTTTCGGTCTTTTGGAACAGTCTGCTGCCATAGCAAAACCGATAAGGCTTGTGGCACATATAAGGAGTACTGAACCGATAATTTTTATAATCATTTCATTGCTCCCTTCATGGCGATAAGCGGTAAATAGGTGTCATATTGGCATCTACAACCTCTTCCAGCGTACCGGGCCCATTTCTGGAACTAAGTACTATGTACCTCTCGAATGCAGCTGATTTAATCAATGAAAGCAGTTCGTCCCTCATTTTAAGCTCTGTTATGTTATAACCGTGTGCTGATGCTATTATTTTGATACCGGAGTTCAGCACCTTTAGTATGGCATCTTTGTCACCATGAGTTCCTATTTCGTCTGTTATTATTATTCCTGGCGACATGCTCCTTAGAAGCATTTCCATCCCCAAAGCTTTAGGACAACCATCCATTACATCCGTTCTATACCCTACATCACTCTGAGGAACGCCCTTGCAACATGCAGCAATTTCAGATCTTTCATCAACTATTCCAACCTTCATACCGTTAAATCCATATTCTGCCTCTCCGCTGCTTAATATTCTGGCTAAGTCTCTGAGTATAGTAGTTTTTCCACATTGGGGTGGCCCGACGATAAGCGTATTATATATATCTGAGTTGTTTTTGATTACGTAGTTTATTATATTATTTGCACATCCCTTTACCTCTTTTGCTATACGTATGTTTATTCCGTTAAAATCCTTTATATTTCGTATTTTCCCCTCCTGAAGTACAACCTTGCCGCTGAGGCCTATTCTGTGTCCTCCCCGTAAAGTCAGATAACCCGACCTTATTTCATCCTGATATGCATAAATGGAATTTTCACTCATAAGTTCCAGCGTTTTGACTATCTCCTTTTGGTCTACAAAATATGCCTCGCTTATTGACCGAGTCAGTTTTCCATTTTGAGCTACAAACCAATCTTTATTTTTATAGAAAACCATCAAGGGCTTCCCTGCCCGCAACCTTATTTCTTCCAGATTGTTCAGTTCATTAACGTTTATGTTTTGAATTACAGCCCTGATGCCGGGAATGAGAAAAGGCAGTATTTCGCCTTCAATAGATTTTGTTTCTGAAAAATGTACGGTAGTCATGTGTTAATCATCTCCTTGCTTTTCTTTAGTTAACACGCCCTCGTGTTAAGTTACTGTCTGAATGTCATATAAGAAATTGATTTATTTATATATATTAGGCTTTGTCCAACTTTATGACTAAAAATAAAAACAGATAAAAACACCCGATAGAACTTTTGTTAGCTCTATCGGGTGTTTTAAAAATATGATTAGAAATTTTAAGTTACTTTTACCTCAAGGAAACTTTTTTATTCATTATTCTGCCGGTCAAATAGAAGAGAACAAAAACCATTATTATATCAAATGTATATCCTCCCAGACCAATAACCATATTTGAAGGATTCGGGTTAGGGTTGTTTAGGTTTTCCATTAAATATCCAACCATATTTTGTGCAGTTAAAGAAATATCAAAACTACCTGTGAGACTTACGGAAAGTGAAAAAGGAATTATTATAGTAAGTATAGTCTCTACTATCTTTAGTACTACATTTGTAGCAAGAAACAGTAAAATTGATGCTCCTGCCTGACCTATGTTATGAAATGCCGGACGATTTGCCATGGTTATTGAAAAGTAAACCTGGCTCATCAAATACAGTATTGATAAACAGACCATAGGTATAATTGCATATATATAATTTCCCATACCAGATCTTTCTATTTGATCCAGAACTGATGACCACACTGCTCCGTCTACTCCCAGTCCATTCAATGCAACAAAGAACGCTCCCAGACAAACCAAAACGCTCAGTATCGCCCACATAAACGATACAATTGACTTTGAAACAAGATGAAGGTGCGGTTTTAAAGGTAAAGTAAAGCTCAAGTATCCTTCGTTTGAATATAGGTTTTTATAATATCTCATGCATATAACTACCAAAGTTACAACAAATACTGCAATTCCAACCAATAACAGCAACACTGAAGATGTTACTTTAAACCACCCCAACTCCAGTTTTCCTGCTAGTAAAGACAAGCATGCCAAAACTGCTGTTATTGCATAAAAGAAAGGTATTATTCTTAATGTGTCTTTGACCTCATATTTTAATAATTTTCCTAACATTTGAATACCTCCTCAAAAAGTTCTTCTACGGATTTGCCCTCCGTCTGGCGAATATTATCAACAGTATCATCAATCAGAATTCTTCTGTCCCCTACCATGATTACCCTGTCAAATATTCTTTCAACATCATTTATCAGGTGAGTTGAAAGAAGTACTACTGCATCCTCAGAATAATTGTTCAAGATAATGTCAAGCATGGCCTTACGTGATGCGGGGTCCAGTCCTCCCAGCGGTTCATCCAGCAAATATACCTTTGCTTTTCTTGACATTACAAGGATCAGTTGAACTTTTTCCTGCATACCCTTTGACATGCTTTTAATCTTTTGATTTGGGTCAAGCTTGAATTGAGAAAGCATTTGCTGTGCCTTCGCCCGGTCAAAGTCAGAATAAAAATCTTCAAAGAAGTCCAGAGCATCCTTGGCTCTTAAATTATCAGCAAGATATGTTTTCTCCGGCAAATATGACACAATAGATTTTGTATATTCGTCAGGTGATTTTCCGTCAATAAGTACCTGTCCTTCATAATCCTTTATAAGACCTGCAATTATCTTAATCATAGATGTCTTGCCACATCCGTTCGGCCCCAAAAGACCAACTATAGTCCCACTTTCAAATGCTAGAGACACATTTTCCAGAACCTTTTTGGAACCATACCTCTTATTCAGCGAGTTTATTTCAATTACCTTACTCATTTTTGAGCCCTCCTTTTTCAATATCAGCTAATCTGCTCGATATTACATATATTATTT
The DNA here is from genome assembly GCA_023436485.1 of Bacillota bacterium. Lineage (GTDB taxonomy): Bacteria > Bacillota > Clostridia > Acetivibrionales > DSM-1351 > Ruminiclostridium. The sequence goes on from JAEZIU010000021.1 coordinate 7,977, forward strand.
CTTCTTTCTTATAACCCAGCTTCTTCATCAGGTTGTAATAATGCCCGGTATACTCTTTCGCCATCTCATCCCGTGCTTTTTTTATTTTTTTCTCTTCCTGTGAAACATACCTTCCGGATGTTCTTTCTGTATACAGCAAGCCCTCTCTTTCAAGTTCTGATAAGGCCTTCTGCATAGTATTTGGATTAACCGAAAATTCTACCGCCAATTCCCTGACAGATTGCAGTCTTTGCCCTGCTTCCCAGATCCCTGAAACAATCTTTAACTTTACTTCATTCATTATTTGTATATATATAGGAACATTGGACGAAAAATCATTTGCCATCAGACCACCTCCCCTTACTGCTATTTTTCATTGTCTCCACTTGCCTTTCCCCATGTAATTTTGTAGCTCCCGGAGTGCTTTTCACCTGAAACTTTAAGTTTGTAGTCCCCGGACTTATCAAGTCTTACTGAAAAAGAGGATGTAGGTATATCCTTCCCTCCATAAACACTATGGCCCTTTTCATCCGTAATCGACATGTCCAGTTTTCCTTTGTTTGAAACAATATCAACATTTACATCAATCGGATTTCCTTCCTTTACTTTAATAGAGGTAGCTTTATATCCGTTAAATCTTTCATAACTCATGGACATCATGCTTAAAGTATTGTTTTCAACAGATTTCAAAGTACTAAAGCTTCCGTATGTACATCCGGATAATAAAAATATAGTCGAAACAATTATTAGTAAGATGTACTTTTTATTTATCATGGCGTACTCTCCTTTAAGTTGTATTATTGTATTAAGTGATTAATACAATAATACAACTATAGTAAATTTGTGTCAATAGTTTATATAAAAAAATCCATGCCTGAGATGATTATCTCACGACATGGATTCCAGTATATTCATGTGGCCATCATTCCTTTATAAAGGTATCAATTATGTAGGCAGCCAACAGTCCGTAAAGAGTAGACACTAAGCAACCCGAAATCTTTCTTAATATGTCCGCGGCTGAAATTATGTTTGAAGCTTCTATGCTAAAGATAGAAATGAAGCCGATCAATGTTCCCAAAATACCGCAAACAATAAGATACTTCTTTGCTTTCTTTAAGATATGCTGTGTTTCCATTCCTTTTTTATAATATGCTACAGTTAAACCAATGGCAGGGCCAAATACAATTAAGAAAGGACTTATTAAAAGAATCCTTTTAATATCTCCTCCCTCCAGCAAAAACGGTACCGCCATAAAGAACAAAAAGATAAGAATTCCGATAATCCGATTCTTCATGAATATGCCTCCTCTGTTATTTTATGACTTTATTATAGTAGATTAATAGTCATATGATTAGTTATCGAAGTCATAAAGTAAGTCATATTATGTTCCAAGACGTTCTCTTAGTATTTTTGCTGCTTTAACTCTATCATTGGTTCCGATTTTCTCGTAAATTGTACTTATGTAATTTTTTACGGTACCCTCTGTAATAAATAGTTTTGCAGCAATCTCCCTGTTTGAATAGCTTTGCGCCATTAGTCCTGCAATTTCTGATTCTCTCTCAGATAATTCTTTGATGGAATTTTCTCTCTTAGTCGTATTAGTTCCCGATAATCTTGCCGCCAGTTTAGATGCAATATCCTTATTCATAGAAAATATCCCTGCAACTGAATCTTTTATACATCGTATAAGCTTTTCAGTCTGAATACTCTTCAAAAGATATCCGTTAGCACCATTAGTCAATGCATCCAGAATATACTCATCGTCATCAAAGGTGGTAAGTATTATCACAATAATTTCGGGATGTTTCCGCTTTATCAGTCTTACACTTTCCACTCCATCCATTACAGGCATTCTGATATCCATAAGAATTACATCGGGTTTCAATTGACACCCAAGTTCATAAGCTTTTAGACCATCTTCTACGGTTGCAATAACTTCTATACCCTCTTCATTTTCCAATATTGTCTTTAGGCCATCACACATAAGGGGCTGATCATCGGCAATCATAATTCTGATCTTTTCCATTTCACTCTTCCTTTCTAAATGGAATAATTAATTCAAGACAGCTACCTTTTCCGGGTTCTGAATGCAAACTTATGCTGCCTCCAACTCCTTCCACTCTTTCTTTCATAGTTGTCAGGCCAAAACCATAATCAAGTTTTTTACACCCAATACCGTTATCCACTAACCGGAAAGTAATAAAGTTATTTTCAAGAGCTATTTCAAGAGTAAATCCATTACATTTTCCATGCCGGATTCCGTTTGTAATACCTTCCTTTAATGCTTTCAAAAGCACGTCTCCAACTGCTTTCGGTACATTTGATGTATTTTCAAACTGGTATTTTATTTTTACTCCTGTATGTATTTGGGTTTCCTTTATGATTTTCTCGACAGATGACTCAAAATCCTCAAAATCAGTAGAACCATTACTGATTGTCTTTATGGATTTACTGATGTCTCCAAAGCCCTTCCTCACCTCTTCCTGTGCCAGCTCCAGCTTGTACAGGGCCTTGTCCGTGTCCTTTTTCATAATTCTTTTTCCTGCTTCTATTTCAACAAGAACAGTAGTAAGTGTATGGCCGATAGTATCATGAACCTCTCCTGCTATTCTGTTTCGTTCCTTTATTATAGCCATCTTCTCAAGCTGTTTCGAAGTTTCTTTAAGTTGCTCATGAGCAGCTTCAAGTTCCTTCATGGTGATGTCAAGTCTGGAATGTTGATTTATAACATATTTTACAATACACATGATAAACGATATAAAAATGACAGATAAGATACCAGAAGCAAAATATGACGCTGACTCAAATAATTTTGCTGACTTATTCAAAACATATGTTATTATCAAAAATGTCAAAAAGCCGGCTGCCCAGACTATTATTCCAAGAAGTATGGGAAAAAATATGATTGTATCACCGATGAGAACCAAATAAAACATTCTGCAAATTCCATATGTATCTATATTACTCATTATATACACTATAACCGCATCAATACAAATACTAGCTATGCCAATATTATAGAGTTTCTTTGATTCATACAAAAACAAATATCTGATACTGACAGATGTTACTAAAATAGATGACAGTACAAGCAAAGCTTCCATATTCTTATTATTAAATGCAATTGTAAATGATAAAATAAGAACAAGGAAAACAAAAAGCAGAATATTAAGCCAGAGTTTTATTGTCCTATCCATAAATCACAAAAATCCTTTCAAATTTTGCTACAGGTATTAAGTATATTATTTTGAAAAGCTTGCATTTAGGGTATTCTACCAATCTTCTATAACTACCATAATTCCCTTAATTTTAAAAAGCTGCCAACATATTATGTTGACAGCTTTAAATAACATACTATTAATTATTCTTCATCATGATCATGTCCGCAGCCGCAACCACATTCATCATCACATTCACAATCCCATTCCAGTTCAATCTTCTCGTGGCAATGCGGACATTCTATG
>JAEZIU010000062.1 GCA_023436485.1 Bacillota bacterium
ACATACTCGTATATGCTTCATATCCTGCAAATTCATCTTCTAGTTTTAGCTCTTTGGTTTTAGATAAGGTTGCTTTTTTTAACATCAAAATTGGATTACAAATAACAGTACAATAATCTGAATTTAACACATGTAATTTGCCCTTCTTAAGTTTCTTTTTAAGTGACCGTATTGTATTTTTTCTAAAGTCCTTGAATAACTTTGTATAAACAACATCTTTATTGTATTGAAGTAGTGTAAACATAGCTTGACGACTATAAGACATTTCGTATTTACTTATATGCTCAATGAATTTATCAATATCAGTACTTATATTGTTTATGTAATCAATATCTAATTTAGCAAGATCATCAACCTCTTTTTTAGATAGTTGTAGTGCATTCACCATCTGATAAGACAATTGGTGCATATCTCCCATTTTGCTTTCGTGTTCTGATTTACATATACCAAAAATACTATTCATCTCTTTTAGCCTATCACACCAATAATCGTAAGTTTGTTTATCTCCGCCATTTTTATAAGCAAATTTCAAAAACTTTAAGCACGAAGGTGTAATAATTAATTTTATTTGTTTAGCGGGTTTCTTATTTCCCCACATGTCGTATACAAAATTAATATTATTATCAGCAAAATATTGTTGTATCTCTGTATTGAAAGCACATGCCTTAAACATACGCTGTCTTAATAACATCATTCCAAATTGCTCTCTGTTACATGCTTGAAATAATGAAGAATCCGCTAAACATTGACCGTCCCATATATTATTCTCTATTTCAATATCTTTTTCTGTAGATACTACTTCTTTGTTTACTTCATGTGTATACATTACTTTTTGCTTGAATACGCTGATTTCCTCCTCGATAATAAGGATTTCACTAGGTTTGATTTTAACTAAGTTAGTGCAAGTTGTATCTAGTCCACTTAGTGACAAAGACTGATAAGCTCTAAGACTGGCTATGTCAACTTCTTTATCTTGTGAAAAATCCAAATCCAAATTACTAAAAGCTATCATTTTATCTAACATATCTTCTCTTATAAATAGTGTTTTACCTTCTCTGGCCTTTGCTCCAGATCTCTTATATTCAACGTATTTTCTATTGTCATAAGTAAAACCATTCACATATAGATAGGTTCTGGCTTCATCTGCCGTCATTTTAAACTCACCCATATCATCATATATTTTTTGAAAACTTATGGATATAATGGCATCGGTATATTTTTTTATAACACTAGCACGTTTGTATTTCTTATATTCTAATACCTCATCTCTATACTCTTTACAAAAATATAAATTATCTATACAAGGCGGTATACTAGCTGTATATTTTTTACTAAATGTAGGTTCTACATCCTTAATTACCTCACCTGTTTCTTTGTCTATATAGTCATATTTAAAACTAAGTACATTATTGTTATTAATTATCTTACTTGCTTTTGCATTAATAATATATAGTTGTTCATTCGTCATTCAACCACTCCTTTTTTATGTACATAAACCGATAGACTTTTTAAGTATCTATCTAAACACTTTTGTCTCTATACTCCTTCCTTTGATTTTAGGATTGTGCCAAAACGGCGTAAACCTTGATACTCAATACCTATATAGCGATTTTCACTAAAAAGCTACCATACATAATAATTAATTATGTACAATTGCTTTCTTGACAATATCTTAAACATGATGTAAGATAGATTTAAGCAAGCGGGATAGGTCTGTCCATTTATACGGATATTGAGTCACAATTTTAGTATACTATTGTTTTACATATCAAGCAATATAGAAAGTACACAAATAGTCTGATATTTTCAGATTCTTTTTTGTGTACTTTTTTTGTTATGTGTGCGTGAAGTACCTTTATGTAGCTACTTTTGTGCTGCTTATACTGTTGGTGTTAATTATGCCCCTGTTGTAGTAGATATCTCGGCACCGTTTTGGTGTTGAGTAAATGGACGGTTATACTTACTTTATAAACCCATTATTTCTTCCCATACTTCTAGGCACTCTTCTTCTGCAAACCCTTCGCAACCGTTTAATGCTCTTACTGCTTCGATAATCTCTAATTCCTCTTTGCTAAAATTCATCATAATAGATCTCCTCCTTAAAATTTTCATTATTTACAAAATATTTTTAAATATAATATTGACATTTAACCGAAAATATTCTATTATCTTATATGAGGGCATAACAAATAAAGCCTCCTAAAATAGTAATATATCAATATTTATTGCTCTTTTTTTGTATTCTATATCATTATTTTTTTCAAAAATATTTTGTTGTTAACTATATAATAACCAAATATTTTCAGCTAGTCAATAGTTTTATTCAAAAATTTTCTGTTATATAAATTTTATTCGGAGGTCTATTATGTCAATTGTTGAAAACATTAAACTCTTATGTACGAGGGCAGACTTGTCAATTCCTAAACTAGAAAAAATTCTAGGCTTAAGCAATGGATCTATTTATAATTGGGATAAGAATTCTCCTTCGGTTGATAAACTTATAAAAGTAGCTGATTATTTTAATGTAACCTTAGACTCTATGTTTAAAAGAGATGCTCAAACCGATATTGCCATCCCTAGTGCCTATAATAACCTAAGTGATTCTGAAAAGGCTGAGTTGAATATTTATATAGAGAATGTGATAAATGCTTATATAAACGCTAGAAATATAAAAGAGTAGGTTTTTACCTACTCTCTAATTTATCAATAATATATTGCAAAATGAAATTTATCCTCTGGTTTGCCTAAAAATACACAACTCATCTTCTTTCTATTTTCGCCTTTGATATTTATTTTCGATACCTCATACTCATCTTCGTATATATAATGTATATTAGATGTTTTGGGTTCTGGTACATCATCTTGCGAAATGAAAGGGAAAAATAATATTCTGTCTTGATTTAAATTAGGAACGCCACCCTTCCCTTCTCCCAGTTGAATAATTTGGCTAAAT
>JAEZIU010000082.1 GCA_023436485.1 Bacillota bacterium
TTCCCCGGTAGGCTCAGTTTGATTGGTTTCCCAGTTAGCTATGGCTGTACGTCCTACTCCCAATATTTTACCTAAATCCTCCTGGCTGATATCGTGAATTCTTCTCAGCCTTTTTAACCGTATACCAAAGCTTCCCTCTTTTCTTGAATGCTCTACAGATTTTCTTGCAGATTCTATCATAATTAATATTTCTTCAAAATTAGCTGACTTTTCGCAATACATTTGAATATCAAGATTTTTAAGAGTCTCCAAACCCGGAGCTTCTTCTGCCTTTCCGGTAAGGAGCATGATATACAACTCATCATCTGTTTTTCTTATCTTTTCGGTTATTTGTTTTCCATTCATGGCGTCAATGAAATAGTCAAGAATCAAGAGGTCATAATTATTTTCCTTGATTGCCTCAATACCTTCCTTTGAAGTTATAAATCCATCAACTGCATACTCAGAAGAAAGATTTGCCTTTATTGCATCAATAATTCCCTGTTCATCATCAATAATAATTATTTTAAATTTTTCTTCCATATCGGCCTCCTAACCGCCACATACTTATTATTATACCGTATTCTTACATTTTACCAACAAAAAATATATAAATAAACATCTTCTTGTAATTCAAATAATAATACAAATTGGTTTTTAAAGCAATCATTTTTTCATTATTTATGACATTTTTTAATATACTATTTATAATATTTGCACAGTAACATATGTCATTCATTACTGTCCCGAACTGTTTCCGCCCTACTGGGATTTACTGTAAAATATTTCTTGACTTGTCATAATTAATGACATATAATCATTTTAACAAATGATATCATTTATGACAATTTAGTTCTATTTAAAAAGAACACAGGTTATGACGTGCATTCATTCAGAAAAGCACATCTTATATTTATTTTGATAGGAGGGCATTATTATGCTTAATAATTCAAATAGCGAAGACATAAATGTATTAATAGTAATTGACACTGACTATGTCAAAAGGACTTATCCGAACCCAAGTCAGGATCCCAACAACCCTACCGGTATCGACCACAACAGTCAGTTTATGATTTGTGCTGATCCAAGGGGTATTATCGGCGGACAAGGTACTGCTGACCTTAATTTCATAGCCTGCCCTGGAGATCAGGTATCTTTCAGAGGCACTTCAATTTACGGCAATTCCGACGACGCTGTAATAGTCTACGGAATTAAATACTGGTCCGGCGACAATGTATTTAACAGCTTTGTAACCGACCTGGTACAAAGAAAAGGTGCTGTAGAACCTGATCCAACTTCTCCCAACGGATTACCTCCAAAAAATGTTGTACTAAATTTCATTAGTTTAGACTCAAAGATAGCCATGGGCGGTACAGAAAATTTCTTTGTTTACTTTGCACTCTATACATTAGGAGATGACGGAGAAACACAGAATTTGTACGGTTACTACTACTGGGATCCAACTATTACTGTGAAGTAGGGTTTTGAGATATAATACATAAATTAGAGAACCCCCCGGCCTCTAGTGTACTGTCCATTAATTATGGTTCAGTACACTAGAGGCCGGGGGGTTCCCCGTGCTGTTATAGGCACGATTTACATGTTTCCTTTTGCCAACAAGATAAGCAGCCAGATTTCTACCTCCTTACACCCTCAACGAATACAGGAAATCTTGTAGGCTTGTTTCAAACTTGATTTCACCAAGCTTGTGCATTCAGCAGTCAATGATAACTGCACGGTGCATGTCTTTATACATGTTAATTCAGATAAAGCAGGTATTTTTTTTGATAAATCCTTATCCTCTCCTTTTTCAACGTCTCCATACTCTCACCGGCAACCTCAATTTTAGAGCGTTAGATTAAATCAGTGACATACTTGCTGTCATTAACTTAACCCTCGCAAGGGAACGCCAACCTATCTATTAATAATGTGACAAATTACGTGATATAAAGAATCACGAGCCTTTATTTCTGTTCTCCCTTGCGTGAACTTTTTACTATTCGTAAAAGCACTCGCAAAAGTACAAAATTCGATTGTGTGTGATGTTAACTCTGGTGAGAAATGATTGCAAGTAGATTTTGAAAAAGATAAAAGACAAAAAACAGAGAAGAACAACATTATTGTTTTAATCTTCTCTGCCTAATACTTATTTTGATATGCTGTTTTTTGATAAGATTTCTGGGAAGTAATTCCCCCCCTTAAACCCTCGGCTGTGTCCCAGTTTACCACAGATAAAAAGCCTGACAAGGAGGGTTTCACCGTGAACTATGTGCGTTGTTTCGTTCCGACTTTTCTTGCTTAATCTTTAGCCTCATTCACTATCAGAAATCTGTCCCGAAGTATCTTTCCCCTGTGTCGCGACATGTTACCGCTGGTTCCGATCTACAATCGGTTGTAAGGTACAAATACCTAGCCAAGACTGAAAAGAAATTTGAGGGCAATTTAGTGACTGTTCTTTTCGGCACTTTTCCGAACAAATCATGCTGTTGATTTTGGTACAGGATAAAGGCACGTGGTCGCAAGCGACCTGTTCCAGTTCCCTTCGCTGGCAGTGCAAGCGAAACAGAGATTTCTATTAGGTGGTCGGGAAGAGCTGTAACATGCTGTGTTTAAAAGTTCTAGAGGTGGTCTTTAGCGTGAATCATAAATTATTTCTAACTTTTTCAAAAGCAAAGAATACACATGACTATAATAGATTTTGGTTAAAGTCATAATCTACTTATTTAATTTTACTGAAAATATTGAGTCCTTTTTGTATTTTTTCACGGAATAATTTTGTTAATTCAGGAATTGATGTATAATTGCTTTTCATTAGTGTTAAGTATATTTTTTAGATTATTATCAAAAGTATCTGAAAATTGTAATCTGCACTATGCTCAGAAAGTAATAGAAGAATATACAGAGCTATTCCGTTAGTAGAATCAATAATGCCAAAAAGAGAGTTTATTTTAATGCTATCATCCTCAGGGGTACTTAGAATACTTCTTATCTTATAAATAGTACGTTTAAGATTATTTTTAATAATAAGGCTTTCTGAAAAAAGTGTTTCAAACCTTTGCTTTAAGCTGGAAAGTACTGTATCAAAACCTGCATCTACAGAACTAGATGGTATTTCGCAAATGTTCAAAAGCTTGGGAACCGGTAAAATATAGGTTGAGCCATCATATCTAATACAATCAAAATCATACCGAATAGACCTCGGTATGTAAATCTCACCAACATAGCCTATTTTAATTTTATATGCAATAATACCCCAAAATACTAGAATAACATATACCATTCCGTTCGCATCACGCGTTATTGAGAGAGCTTGAGTACCGCAATCTACCTCATTATACAATTGCTGATAAAATCTGTCGTCAGTTACAATCTGTACAATACTCACATCAATAGGATTAGTTGGATTCTCCCACATATATAGTTGATAATTTGGGAGTATTTTTTATTTGATTTATTATAAGCAACATTGAATTTATTACAAAACCACTCATAGCCTATTTTGGCAATCATTCTGAGCATATCTATTCCTTTAAACATTGAAAAATCAAAGTTAAAGGAAGAAGAAATAGTAGTATTCTCGTTAAAATATTCTATGTATTTGTAAGATTCTAACTTTGTTATGTTAATTTTTCCAATATGAAACATCTTACCATCATTGTCAACGCAGTCAATCCTTCATTCATAAGATCTAATACGCCTATGAAATTATCCACCAAAAACTCTTTATCATTGATAATTATTTTTGCTTGGTAAGGAACGTCCTTACCTTTCCTTGTTGGAATATTTAAGTCGTTTCTGACGTTAGCTAATCTAGAAATAATTATTTTTTCAAACTCTTCATTGATTCTGGCATTATGGAAATAACATACATTACACCTTATAAATTTTTTTAGTTAACGCTGAAGGCATTACGTCAGACTTGTTAACGTTAGAAATCCCACAGAATATACATACTTCTTCATTTTTCATATGAAATTCACCCCGTATAAACGAGCTATTATTTTATGTTCTATCTTTTGGAATATTATAACATATTTTGTAATCTAATAAGAACATTAACACTTTATTTGCCTATTTAACAACTTAGATTCTGAATCTACATGCTGCAAACATGTACCTTTTCGACATTATTTTTATATCTACTCGAAACAAGCATAAAGAAAGGCAGCTACCTCTTTCGAGATAACCGCCCTTGTAGTATCTTTTGTTTAGCATTTGTCGAAACTGCATGACTTTGTAAACCTAAAATAATTATCACCAAACTTTGGTGTTGTCTTCAAGCCATATACCCAATGGTGGCTCTTGCATAGAAATTTCTATCAGCGACCCAACGTTTATAGCTTCATCCTTTATATTGTCAAGAAATGTTTCAACTTTTAGAACACATGCATAAAACTCTTTATATCCATCCTCATCCGGTTCTAAGCCATTATCAGTTTCATATATGGTATCTATCTCCCCTTTGATTTTAGCCCCATTATTTAGCACAATAATTAACTTAGTCCCATTTGGATACTTATTAATTGAACGCAGTAATTCATCCATTTACTCCTTCACCCTCCCGTAATTAATTACTTAGGTCTTGCAGGAATTATGTGAGCACCTTTATTTCCATATGTCACTATTCCTATACTTGTATCAGCATATGTACCTGTTGCTTCATCATAGTATTGACCAATTGTTTTTCCGAAATCAATTCTTTCTTTATAATCATTTATTTTCTGTCCAGTACCAGCATAATCATCAAGAAGCTGATTAGGGTCCTCACTTAGAATACTTCTCGGTTTGCCATTTGCAATCTCTTGCTTATAATTATTGGTTCCTGGAATATGCTTATCTTGCTGACCTGAATTTATCTTTACAGGTTTCCCATTAATTGTTTTTACTCCATTGTCAACTTCAACTGTTATTCTTGGAGTACTACTCGTTCCCTGAGTAGAACTAGTCCCATTATTTTTTAGAGTAGGATTCACGTTCATTGGTAATGTTTCGGATTCTATCGTGACATCAAAACTTGCTGCATTTTTCATGTTAGAAATTAGCGCTTCTGTAAATTCGCTTGCTATCTGTTGTTGGTCCATTTGCAATCCAAAAAAGTAAGAAGAGAAAAATTGTTCAGATTGAGTTTTTTCCTGAGGCTTTAAACCAAAAACCTTTTCACCAACAAAATCTATAAATTTGTCAAATATATCCTTTTTTGCCGATTCATTTAACCAACCATTATTATTTCCCGTCCCCGTATTATTAGCATCGTTTGACGGCTTAGTTTGCACAGGCTTTGGTGCTGGTTTTACTACTGGCTTTGTAGTTGCAGGCTTTGTAGTTGCTTTAGCTGGAGTTGTTTTTTTAGCCTTTTTTTCTTCTGTTTTTTTCTTTGCTGCCGCCTGTTGCTTTGCTGCCTCAGCATTTGATTTAGCAACTTCTTTGTTTATTACTTTATAGTTTGAAGATGTTGTGTTTCTGTAATTTACTTTATCTGTTCCATTTACAACTGTTATTAACCTTCCATTACTGTCTTCGCCAACTATTTCTCTTTCACCATCAGGGTCCGTGTACATTATAGGCTCATTGTGACAATAAGTATATGCATTTAAGGTCAATGGGTCGCCAGCGTTACCAGGATCTGTATCCTCACTTAGGAATCTGGCTGTTTTGCTGTCATAATATCGGGCATTCAGGTAGTAGAGGTCTGTTTCCTTGTCGTACTGGTAGCCTGCGTAGGTTACGCTGTTGTTAACATCTCCCGTCTGCTCTGTTATATTTCCGAAGGCGTCATAATAGTAGGTTGCTTGGATAGCCCCGTTTTCCCCTATTAATGCGGTTACGTCTCCGTGGCCATTGTACATATAGTTCATTGTATCATTTAGTGCAGTTCTTGTCAGGAGATTTGTTCCATATATGTTTCTGGCTGTCTCGTTGCCTTCTACGTCTGTTTCCAGTACTACCTTGTCAGCTTCATACAGATAGTTTGTGGTACGTTCGTTTTCGGTCTTAGTTACCCTGTAGCCTTCTCCGTTATAGGAATAGGTTGCTGTTTTCTTTCCTGCTGTGGTTTTTACCAGTTGGTTCCAGACGTCGAACTTATAGTAGGTAACATTGCTTGCCGTACTCTGGCCTGACTTTTCCAGCCTAAAGCCACCTGATGTTGACGTGGCAACCGGTTTTACCGCTTCTGTGGTTTTTGAGACTGTGTTTCCGTTGCTGTCAAACCTGTATGTGTCGATTATTGTTTCGGTGCCACTTCTCTTTACGGTTGATACAAGTCTGTTCTGCTCGTTGTAGGTATATGTAATGGTTACTGAGACTGCACCTGATAGTATGGTTTCTGTAAGCCTGTTTCCTGCCTTGTCAAAGGTGTAGTTGGTTGTCCTGCCGTTTGGCTCAGTTACCTTTTCAAGCCTGTTAAGACTGTCGTAGTTGTAGCTGGTAGTTCCTTTTCTGTCTGTCTTTGTAGTCTGGTTGTGGGCTTCGTCATAGGTATAACTGTAGGTGTCAATTACTGTTCCGTCGGCTTTTTTGTTTGTGAGGGTTCTATTCAGTCCGTCCTTGTAGTAGGTGTATTCCTCTTTTGCTCCGTCATTGTAGGTTACGGTTTTTCTGCTGCCGTTGCCGTAATATTCGTATGTTGTTGTCTTTCCGTCTGATATTACCTCGTAAAGTCTGCCTGCTTTGTCATATACCTTTTTTGTAAGGTTGTGCTTGAAATCCTCTGTTGTTTCAAAGTACAAGCCTCCGCTCTCAGTATTATCGTAGGTATAGGTTGTTGTTCCAAAGCCCGGTGCTTTTTTGGTTGTTACTCTGTTTTCTTCGTCATAGGTTCTGGCAGTAGTCCCCGTTTTGTCAGTCATTGTGAGCTGGTTGTCGTTGTTGTCATAGGTATAGCTGATTGCTGCTTCTCCTATTGCTTTTCTGGTAAGTCTACCATGTATATCGTAGGAATATACGGTCTGTTTTGCGTTTCTATCGGTTTTTGTCTCTATGTTGCCGTCTGCAAAATAGGTGTACTTTTCTGTTTTGGCATCCAGATATGTGTATTTCCCCGGTATGCCTATTCTTCCACCCTGGTCTATTTTCCTGATAACCTTATTTGCAGCGTTGTATTCATATGAGGTTGTGTTTCCGTTTCCGTCGGTCTGGGTCAACTTGTTTCCGTTCAAGTCGTAGGTATAGGTTGTTTTCTCCGACTTGGGGTTTATTACCTCTGTCAATCGGTTGAATTCATCAAATCTATATGTCGTGGTAATATTTCTGCCGTTTGTTTTGGCTATGATATTTCCTACATCATCATAGGACTGACTTGTTGTATGGCCCTCCGGATCTATGGTTGCAATGAGTCTGTTGTTTTTGTCATATATGTAGCGGGTTTCGTTGCCCAATGCATCTGTTGATTTTATCTGTTTGCTGTTTTTGTTGTACTCTAATTTTTGTATTGTAGTGTATGGATCTCTTTTTTCTATGAGCCTGTTTAAGGGATCATACACATTGGTGCTTGTATTGCCAAGCCAGTCGGTTTCAGTGGTTTTGTTTCCGTTGGCATCGTATGTCCAAGTAGTTGTTTTTTCCCTGCCACCTACCGTTGTTTCAACAGCTAGAAGTCTGTTTAAACTGTCATAGTTATATGTCTTTACATTCCCATTCCCGTCAGTTTCCGAGGATTTGTTCCCATTTAAGTCATAGGTTGAATATGTAGTTATGGCTTGGGTATTATCAGACTTTTTCTCTGTATGGGAAAGCTGTCTCCCCTGATTATCGTAGGTATATAGGTCAACCTTTCCCATTGAGTTTAGTTGTTGCTTCAGTTGTCCCATTTCGTCGTACTGGCTTGTTACCATTATTGACTGGATGGTGCTGTCTCCCGGTGCAACTGTTTTTCTGACTTTCCCCAGAGCGTTATATTCAAATGTAGTGGTATTGCCGTTTCCGTCAGTCTGTGCCAGTATTCTGCCTGCAAGGTCATATGTAGAATGCTTTATTACCTTTGGTGCAGATGAAGGATTTTTTTTCAAACTTACTGAAAGTATATCCCCTGCATCGTTGTATGTGTACCGGGTTTCCACTTTGTTTGCATTGGTTTCAGATATCTTTCTTGCCAATCCGTCATATTCATTTCTGGAAGTAAATGCAAGATCATATTCCTTTGCTACCGGGTCTTTTGACATTATTACCAGGTTTGCCAGATTGTATGTATACTCGGTACCATAACCTGAATTTATTTTTTCTTCCAGTGTTGTTCCTACTCCTGAGTCATATCCCGCAGCATCGAGTTCTTTTATGAGATTGCCTGAATTATCATATTTGCAGGTTTTTGTGTATATGGTTACCCACTGGTTTGTAACAGGGTCTACATATATGTCCTTTTTTGCTATAACTCTATCCATTGCATCGTAGACATATTCAATCCTGTTCATGTCGTAAATGCTTTTTGTGGTATTGTAGTTTTTCGGTGTTACTTCCGCTATCTTTCTTCCTGCCAGGTCGTAATCGTACGCTGTTACACCTTTTTGGACATCTGTAACTTTGGTCAAAAATCCATACTGATTGTACTCGTATTTGGTAATACCGCCTTTTGCATCTGTTTTTGTAAGCGGGTTTCCTGCCCAGTCGTAGGTTGTGGAATTAGTTATTGTGACAGCTTCATCTTTTTCGTCCACTCCAGGTTCACTTTGGGACAGTTGTCTGTTCAGTACATCATATTCAAAGGTAGTGGTTACCTTGTTGGGGGCTGTCACGGTTTTTGTATTACCATTCTTGTCATAGGTATAGGAGGTTGTAAGTACAGTGTCAGTTGTGTCGTCAAAGTCTTTTCCGTACAGGTCTCCTGCTTTTACATGTTGCTCCTTTTTGTCTAGCTTTCCAAGGTAATTGTATGTATAATCCGTTACTAGCTTGTTGGTTGCATTGGTGTATACACTTTCTTTTATAACATTTCCGTCATCATCGTATAGGTATTCTGTCTTTCTTCCTTCAGAATCGCTTGTCTGGCTGACGTTACCGTTTTTGTAATACTGATAGTTTGTTATTGCAAGGCTTTCAGGTATTGACCACAGGGTTACCTTGTCTTTGCCTGATTTCACCGCAGATTTTCTTCCTGCCTTGTCATATTCAGTCTTATTGTAAGTGTAGAGTGTGTTTCCGTTTGATACTTCAAAAGGGGCCCATTGTTCTGTTAATCTGTTTAAGCCATCATATTTGAAGTATGTACTACTTCCATTAGCTGCAATCTGTCTATTAATTGTTCCGTTTGCGTTGTATATTGTCCTCTGCTTCGTCCCGTCAGGATTCTGCTGTTCTACAAGCCTGTCGGCATAATCATAGGTGTAAACTGTGACAGCTTTGTCTTTGGAATTCAAATATTTTGTTTCTGTTTTTTGTGTTTTTCCGTCCTCTAAAGTTGCATAACTGTATTGGGTAAGTAGTACTTCCGGTACTGTTGAATTATCTCTGAAGTAAATTTTAAGTGGTCTGTCCAGTACATCATACTCATACCTGTAAATCGCACCGTTGGGTTTTGTTTCGGTAATAGTGTTTCCGTATACATCGTAGGTGTAGCTGGTTTTATCCCCTAATGCATTAGTTTGTTCTTTGATTTTACCACTGTCAAAATACTCGTATTTTGTTCCCACCGTTTTGTCAGTGTATGTATCGGCTTCTAAATTATCCTTTGTACTGTCATATTGGTTTGGGGTAATTTCTTGTATTTTTCTTCCCAATAGGTCAAATACAGTTCTTTGGGTTTCATTTTTGGAGCTTACTGTTGTAGTTTTAATTAATTGACCGTTTTTGTCGTAAGTGAATTCTGTCCTATTGCCCTTGGGGCTTATCTGTGCGGTTTTCCAACCTATTCGGTTGTACTCATAAGTTGTAACTTTGCCTGTCTCCGGGTCAGATACAGTTTTTATATCACCGTAAGTGTTGTAGGTGTATGTGGTGATATTGCCTTCCGGGTCGGTTTCACTTTTTAATAATCCCTTTGCAGATGACCCCGATTCTTCTCCTGTATAATATTGGTAAGAGGTTATTGCAAAGCCTGTATTGTTTGTGCCGTCGTATACATCTGTTCCGTTAAGAGGTTGTACCTTCTTTATCAGCTTTATCTTATTTTCATCGTACACATTGTAGGTTATTTTTCCACACTCATCTACTTCCTTGATTACATTGTTTTTTTCATCATATTCTTTTAGTTGGGTACTTCCGTCAGTATTGATAATTTTAGTTACATTACCCCTATTATCAACCTCATACTGAGTTTTGTTTCCATTACGGTCCGTTTGAGATTTCACATCACCATATTGGTTTTTACCTCCATTTTGGAAATATTCAGTGTAGCTGGATTTTCCGTCAGGGTCCTGCACTCGGGTGGTGTAAAATGAGGAGTCAAACCAATAGGAGGATACCCTTCCGTTTATATCGGTAATGGTAGTTTTTTTATTTGTCATATCATAGGCATATTTAACTGTATCTCCCAGAGAATCTGTTGCCTCTGATACCTTGTGCTGGTTTTCGCCTTCTGCATGGTTATATGTGATTTTTTCAACTACCTTTTGGTTATGGTCTTGTATCTGATTCAAATATCCCCATGTATCGTAAAAGTACCTCATTTTAGAGCCCACAGGGTCTGTAACCACTGACAGTCTGTTATTAGAGTCATACTCATATACTACCGCCCTATTTTCCGGGTCAGTAATTTTTTGAATTAGTCCGTTTGTTCCGTAGCTGACAGTAAAAGACCTGCCCACGGTGTCGGTTATTTTGGTTATTTTCCCACTGCCGTCAACAGTTATATTTATGGTATTGCCGTTTCTGTCCTCCATTTTTACAAGGTAACGATTGGTATTAAAGGTATACTTATATTGATCCGGGGTAGTCAATGTATATGAACCGTCTGCATTTTTTACAAATTTACTTCTGGATTCCTCCGGCTCGTATACATTACCGCTGAGTCTGAATCGCTCAACACTTCCGTTTGGGAGTGAGACATCTACAACTTCCGTACCCTCGACTTTCCCGGTAAAACCAAAGGTCCAGCCTCTGCCAAATTCTTTGCTGACATCACTTCTGGAGTTGTAGGTACGTGATATGTTTACCTGAAAACCCGGTGCTGGCACACTCATATCATTTACTGTAACCGAGAAGTTTCCTGATGCGGGATTCACCCCTGATTCCCCGTAATGAAGCTTTTCCTTTATTTTCGCAAGTTGATCCATGGTGTACCAAGTATCAATATTACCACCCTGCTGTCCTGCAGGAACGGTACTGTTGTCATTTCCGGGGCCATCGTATGTATCCGGTTCCGGTTTTGTATTTGTCAAGGTAGCATACGCATCTACCCTTCCGCTAGTTGAAATCTTTTCGTTCAGATTTGTGCAGGATACCACGTTATCTTTTATACGCTGTGAAATCTGTGTTATGGTCAGATTTGGCACATAACTTTGCAAAAGTGCTGCAATGCCCGTTACAAAAGGAACGGCTGCCGATGTTCCGGTGAAATAATCATATGTATTTCCGGGTGTAGTACTTAGAATATTTACTCCCGGAGCCGCTACATGTATTTTGTTGCCATAGCTGGAATATGGGGAAAGTACTCCTTTGCTGTCTATGGAAGTAACTGATAACACATTTGGAATCTCAAAACATGCAGGATATACCGGGGATACTGCAACGTCCGCTCCCCTGTTTCCCGCAGCACATATGAACAGGATGCCGCTATTTGCCATGGTATCCTTCAGTGCAAAATTGTCATCAGTACCACCAAAACTGCAGTTTATTATTTTGACGCCCATTTTCATTGCGTATTCTATTGCATCTATTGCATCACAAGTATAGCCCCAGTTTCCGTTAATGAATTTCAATGGCAATACCTTTACTTTTGGTGCAATACCGCATATTCCCTCACTGTTTGCCTCTGCTGCAATTATTCCTGCAACATGTGTTCCGTGAAAATCTAATGTTGCATCATCAAAAACGGTTTTATCTGAATTTACAAAGTCCCAACCGTTAATATCATCTATGTATCCGTTATTGTCATCGTCTATTCCGTTGCCCGGAATTTCCTTTGTATTTACAAATATGTTGTCTTTTAAGTCATTGTGGCTGATGTCAACACCCGTATCCAAAAGTCCTACTACAACAGAGGAAGAGCCTTGAGTAAGATTCCATGCATTTAGTGCATTTATATCGACTCCGTTTCTTCCTAGTTGCCCTTCTGTTTCCTGACCGTTGTTTTGAAGACCCCATTGATGTTCAAACATCGGGTCTGACGGAGCAGACATTATATCGAGTTTGTAGTTTGGCTGTGCGTACAAAACATCAGGGTCTTTTTTTAACTCGTCAACTACTTGGGATATATCATCCTTTGTGTCTATCTCCAATAGGTCAATCTTGCTTTTTGCATATTTCTTTTTTAAATTCAGCTTTTTGAGCTTTACTTTCTTTTTCAGGTTATTTTTTACCTTCTCTTGATTTGAACTATTTTTATATTTAACCAGAATTTCAGTTTTTTCATGGTGAACCATAGCAACAATTTTTTTATCAGCTTTTTCATTACTACTTCCTGCTGCAAAGCTTAATGACGGTAAATATACAAGTATATTTGTTATGAAAAAGGCCATAACAAGAATTCTGGATATTGCGATTTGTATTTTTTTCACTGATGTATCTCCCCTTTTTTATCCTTACTGTATGGTGTAGGTAATTTGGGCTGGGCCGTCATGCTTTGCCCTGAGCCTTATACTATTAACAATACCTGACCATACCTGCCAGGACTGTGCAGAGCCGTTCTTAACAAACACAATTGTTCCTGGAGCTACCTGTTTTACGGTAATATCAGTGCCGTAAATATCTCCTTCCTGTGTGTCTGTCTTTGGAGTGAAGCCACAAAGGTCGATTAAATCAAAATCGTTAGTATCGTACTGAATTGAAAATGTATATTTGTTTAAATCCTGAATGTCTGAACCGGATAAAATCAGGTCAAACTCTTCCCCTGTCAATGAAGTAATGTCATATGTCTGTACTGAATTCAGGGTCTTTACTATCATTGGGGTACTCCATTCACTACAGCCTGAAACACTTCTGGCTCTTACTTTGTAGGTATGGGTTGTATCGGGGGAAAGTCCTTTATGTAAATAGCTTGTTCCTGTACCGTTGTCAATAATTGTTCCGTCAACCTCAATTTCATATTCCTCTGCACCTGCTACTTTATCCCAGCTAACAAGTATGGATGTCATGTTAGAGGAGGATACCACATTTGAAGGTATAGCCGGGCCTTGGGGAAGAGTTGAAACAGTAAACTGACTGCACCATTCTCCTGCCCCGGAACTGTTATTGGCTCTTACACGATATATGTGCTTTGTCCCAGCCTGAAGTCCTTTACTCGTAAATGTTGTTGCATTCACATTTGAGGTTACTATTCCGTCTGCTTCAACATCGTAGGAAATTGCACCATCAATTTTATTCCACATTATTGATATTGAAGTCTTTTTAGCTATAGCTAATACTTTCGGTACATTGCCGGAAGTAAATTTAGTAGCCTTGATTAATGTATTGCTCCAGTTACTGGTACCACTTTCACTAATCGCCCTGACTTTTATCTCATGTTGTGAATTTGGCTCCAGACCTTCGGCTGAATAAGTTGTTTCTGATATTCCTGTAATAATGGAACCGTCAAAATCAAGTTCATAAGTTGTTGCTCCCTCAATAGGCTGCCAGTCGATTGTCATGGAGGTTTCTTCTGAGGTTGCTGATAGACCTTGAGGGGTTTGGAGTAAAAATGTACTAACTGTCATTGGTTCTGTCCATTCACTTACCCCTGTGTCACTTTTAGCTCTTACTCTGTAGGTGTGGCTTGTATTGGGTAATAATCCATTATGTATACATGAGGTTTCATCTCCGTTATCGGTAACCGCACCATCAACTTCCACTTCATAGCCAGTTGCATTGGCTACCTGATTCCATGACAATACGATTGAAGTATTATCTGCATTTACCTTTAAGTTTGAAGGTGTTCCAAATTCATTTGTAAGTGTAGCGGAAACAATTGCGGCACTCCATTCACTTGTTATCCCGCTCTTCTTTGCCCTTACCCGGTAAACATGCTGTGTTCCCGGTGCAAGGCTGCTATGGGTATAGGTAGTTCGTGTACCATTGTCAAATGCAGCTCCGTCTACTGATATCTCATAGCCTGATGCTCCGCTTACCTTGTCCCAGGTAATAGTTATACTGTTTAGAGCCGGAGTTGCTGAAATATTTACCGGGACAGGGACTGTATCAAGAAGTGTGGTAGTATTCACATACCCACTCCATTCACTCTTTCCTCCCGGATTAATGCTTCTTACCCGGTATGAGTGATGGGTTCCGGGGGTTAGACTGTTATGAATGTAGTTGGTATTCGGGCCATTGTTAACCAGTACCCCGTCCACTTCTATATCGTACCCGGTTGCTCCTGAGACATTGTTCCAGGTAATGGTAACAGATGTACTCAAAGGCACCGTATTAAGGTTAACCGGTATATCCGGCGAAGCGGGAAGTGTGGATTTTGTGACTGGTGCACTCCAGTTGCCGGGACCTCCTGCATTTCTTGCCCTGACCTTATATGTATGAGGTGTTCCGGGATTAAGACCAACATGTGTGTATACAGTGGCAGTATCAGTATTTGCAACTATTCCGTCAACCTCAATCTCATAACCTATAGCCCCAGCGGAAGCATCCCATGAGACAGTTATGGTCTTATCTGTGGCGGTAGCAATAATATTTGCAGGTGAACCCGGAGGTGCAATGAGGGTTGTCCCACTTACGGAAGAACTGGCGACAGTTTCAATATTTTCAGCATTTCTTGCTTTAGCAGTAAAGGTATAGGTTTGCTCAGGGGATAAGCCCGTGACAGTAACCTTTTTGTTTGTAAGAGTAATCCAAGCAGGTGCAGCAGTGAGAGTTCCCTCTTGGGTTACATACTGATCGCCTTCACTTGTACTTATCTGATATTGAGTACCGGATGGGTTTTCGTCATTTGTCTGAATATCAATAGAATATGATGAAGGATTGCTTGTAGAAAGTACAGGAACATCAGCCTTTGTATAAATATTTTTAAAACTGCTCGCAATGTGATTCTTTGCATCCCTTGCCTCAAACCCAGTCTTATATTGAGTATTTGGTGTCAAATTACCCTGAGAAGTGTATGTACCGGAGTCAAGCCATGAAGACACCTCAGAACCGATAGTATATCTGTATGGTTCTACAGCAAGCCCGGATATCCCATCTGTGGCCGAGCCGGTAATCGTTATTGAATCAGTTGTTGACGAACTTGTGATTTCTCCAAGGGTTGGAGCTGACTTGTCAACTTTGAAATTAATCGTCTGAGTAAATGGCTCAGTAGTCCTGCCGTCTGTAACCTCATAGGTTAATGTGTGGGCCCCGTCTGACAGTGAACTCATGTCAATTGGACTAAATGATATCGACTTAGTTTCTGTAGTGTTATTTACGGACTTAGTATCCCTTGGGGTTGTTTCAGAATCTATGTAGTATTTGCACGTTAAAGTATCATTGTTTTTATCAGAAACATTAATCTGAGGAACAAAATTTGTGTCTGCATCGGAGAATACTTCATTTTGTTTTGGAGTTACAGTTTCAAAAACAGGATAATAGTTTAAGGAATATTCCCAGAGGTCATTGAGAGACCCTGAGCCGTTATTACCACCCTGTACATATATTCTTCCGTTCATAGCAACTAAACTGGCATTGTTACGTCCGGTTGCACCCGACTTTCTTTTTGTCCATATATCTGTTTCTGGATTATATTCCCATAGTTCGTTAGTGTAGCCGTAGCCTGACCACCCACCAAATGTATACATCTTCCCTTCCATTACTACTGCTCCATTTACATTGGGGCCAGCTTTCTTCTTCAACCATTTATCAGTTGAGGGGTTATATTCCCATAATTCAACTGTGCTATTATTATTGCTCCACCCATACAAGTATATTTTGTCCTTTATTACTACTGCTAATAGTTGGGAACTGATGATAGGTGAATATGTTTTATGTGCCCATGTGTCTGCAGATGGATCATAAACTAAAACATCATTGGTGTAGGACTTATCATCAGACCCTCCAAATACGTACATTTTATCATTCAGTACAACAGCCGCATGGCCATATCTTATAGTAGGGGCATCTGCCTTTCTTTTCCACATACGGGTTATTGGATCATATTCCTGCAAATCTTTATAATAGATGCTACCAAATCCCGCATACCCACCAAAAAAATACATTTTACCATTAATGGAT
Source organism: Bacillota bacterium (assembly GCA_023436485.1). Lineage (GTDB taxonomy): Bacteria > Bacillota > Clostridia > Acetivibrionales > DSM-1351 > Ruminiclostridium. The sequence goes on from JAEZIU010000082.1 coordinate 16,255, forward strand.
ACAATACTATTGAGTCTTTTTGAAGAATCTGTCTTATCTCCTATTTTTGTCCAAGTATTAGTACGAGGATCATATTCACATATATCAGCGTAATATGAGTCATCACCGATAAAGTTCACATACATTTTGTTATTTATTACAACACCATTACTGACATATTTGTAAGCTATGGGAGCACTTGGCTTCTGCGTCCATTTCTCTTCATAAGTCGCCTTGCTACCTTTTACATACCAATACCCATCGGTATAAACTCCGTCATCAGGGTATGTACCATCCGGACCCTGAATATCAGACTTCACAAGGGAATTCTTGGTAATTACACCATTTACTACTTTGGTAGTATATTGTGAATAGTAAAACATTCCCGTAACCGCTTTAACTTCATTTCCAAACTTTACAAAGTCTTTCTTTACTGTGGGATTTTCAACTATAGTAATCCCCGATAACACAATAGCCATTGCCAGCAGCAATGCCATGATATTTTTGAATTTTTTGTCTGAAAACATAACATAATCTCCCTTTTTATTGAATTTTGTCAAACGATGGATTATATAATATTACCACCATTGACAATCTCTTTCAATTATGTTCTGTTTTTGTTTTACAGCTTTTTATTTACGCATTCCAAATTCTTACACCCCTTCCACCTCCCCACTTTCAGCAATACATCCATGATGTAATGTACTGCTCGTTGTACCATGTATCTATCCCCACGGTTTCATTGTCCTTGAGGCTGTCATACCTTCCGTCAGATGTAATAACTCGCACTCCGTATTCCTCCAGAAAATCCAGGAAAAGCAGAGTTTTGGCATTATTTCTTCCTAACCTAGACAAGTCCTTTAATATAACTAGATTTACATTGCACGCCATAACATCTTTTTTCAATTCTTCAAGGGCGTACCTTTCAAAGCCCGCACCTGATACATTGTCATCAACATAAGTTTTATAGATAGTTCCGAAATTATTTTTTCTCACAAAGTCTGCCAGAAGCTTTTTCTGCGTTTCAATAGTCTCAATGTTTTCCTCATTTTCATCTCTGCTTTGCCTTACATATATACCTATATGATAATTGATATCGGGTTTGTTAAATCCAAGCATGGCATCCTCCCCATTTTTACGAACTAATCTGCATAAATACTATTCTATTTATATTCAGTTGTTTCGGATTATAAAAATTGTCCATAAAAAAGGCATACTAACCGATTAAACAGTTAGTATGCCTATATGCCGGAATCCTTTTAATAACTATAATTTTTTCCCCTCTGAAGTAGGAAGCATTTCATCAAGATACTTATTTATTAATTCAGCGGGCTTATGTCCGGGTCTTTCAAATCCAAGTATCATATTGCAGTGGGCATAGCCTTTGACAATAGATAACCTTGCATCTTTGGCCCCTTTTTCGACTAGCTTGTCATGTAATTCTATGGAATTTGTTTTGGGAACAAGCCAGTCATCTCCTCCATGCAATATCAGACAAGGAGGTTCTTTTCCGGTTATATGTGAAACAGGTGAACATTCAACTTTATTATCATCTCCCCCCAACATTGCGATTGTTGCCGCACTCAGCATAGGGGGCATGTAATTTTCCGGAAGGTTAAAATCATGAATACCACTCATAGGTATCCAGCATTTAACCTTTTTAATATCTATATCATATTTTTTTTGCCATTTAACTCCTGTAACAAGAAGAGCCGCCAAATGTCCCCCTGCAGAATGTCCAACTACACTAATTCTATTGGGGTCTCCGCCATACTCATGTATGTTTTCCTGTACCCACTTAAGGGCTTGAGCACAGTCTTCTATTATTGTAGGATGTGTCACATTGGGTGATAATCTATAGTTAATAGAAACAACCGTATATCCTTTTTTTATCCAGTCATGTGCTACAAATCTTGTATTACTTTTATCTTCATTTGTCCAGCCGCCTCCATGTATATAGAAAATAACCGGTCGTTTCTTTTTTTCTGGAGTATTTAAGTGGTGAATGTCAAGTCTTTGCAGCGGGTCTTCACCGTAGGGCCTTGCAAAGTAGTCCTGACGAATCGGATCTGGTGTGGCATAAAGAAACGGATACTCTAGTCCACATTGTCCATAAAATGCCCAATCCTTTTCTTGGATTGAGTTTAACGGTTCTTCTGAATCTACAAACTGCCTATAATCAGTCTCATAATTCATAATTTTTCTGCCTCCGTATTTAGGTTATGACATTGATTTTTAATTTCAATTTGTAGATTCTACAAAATATTTACAGATTCCTCCTTTTTGTACAATATTTCTATAAAATAACAGCTAATTCTAAACTTTCAAATCTCTGTTCTTGTAAAATAAATAAGTTGAACTTACAAAAACTGCAACAAGTACAATACACAAAACTACTATTGTAACGTCAATACCCTTCCCG
>JAEZIU010000145.1 GCA_023436485.1 Bacillota bacterium
CTCCCGAGTCTGCCATAAAGTGGTCAAAGTTCATCCGAATTGAGTTTCCGTCTGTGTTAACCGCCGCAAAAGCAAGCACAGGCGCGGTAGGAGATGTGGCATCCTCTGCGAAGATTGTTCCTGTAAATATTGTCGTCACCATTGCCATAGTCACCAAGATGCTAAGTAATCTCTTAATTACTATACTTTTATTCATATAGTTGGCCTCCCTTAAGTATAATTCTACAGATATAGGTAAAAATAGTTCCTTTCCAATTTACAATTCTTTTATTAATATTGTTCGACGTTATTTTCACAAATTCCTTTGTTTAGTGCAATTGACACTTCAAGGCTAAATCAATAATTCTCGCTACTTTTTAGGATTGGTGAGATTGGGATGATAAAAGTTTTGAATATGGTTAAGCTAAAATACTTTTGTAGCGGTATTAGAATGATTCTTGATATATAAACGTTGTGTACTCTTTCGTGTTATGCCATTTGTTTAAATTTTTTCAATTGTTGAGATAATAAAACTTCCCATAGTTGCAATTGCAAGAATAATACCAAGATATCCTTCAAGGCCTAATTCGGCTATAAAATCCAAAAACGCCTGCCAATATAGTTAAAATAAATGCCGTAAATGCTTTCATGATCAATCACCTCTTGAAACTATTTAAATAATCCGTTTTGAGAAAATAGAATAATAGTTACCTATTTACTTACTGGGGTTCTATATGAAATTCAATATTTTTTGATATTCTATACGTATATTCCGATTTCATAATAGATATATCACTGTGTACTCCATTTTTATGTAATAGATTGCTTATATCCGCAGTTGTATAATCGCAATTGGTTCCAATAATTATTTCTTTTAACGCGCACATGCCGTCCGATTTCAGCCAGGGTAAAGTGCAATGTAGTAGGGGCTCCTCTATGATATTGGAAACTTCAGAAATGGAATTTTCACTGTTCGAACCATGACATAGAATCCCTAACATACACCCACTAACCATTACTGCATAAATATACATACTTTCTTTTTCAGTAACCCTAGTTAAATGGATAAATTCCTGGGTGCTGCCCATGACTTCGTCCCCGGATTCATTTTTCTTAAAAATTATACTTTCGATACATCGAATTTGTGCACAAAAAACCCCGTAGCCCCTTGAATGGGGTACGGGGAGAACATTTTCAATATCACTCATAAACTCTTTGTAGGTATTATTCTACTGGAAGCTTTTCAATAATCCCTAAAAGGAATTTTTTCAAATTAGCAACGTCAATGGCGTCTACCGCGCCATCCTGGTTCAAATCTCCGGTTATATTCCAGTCCTTGTTTTGCATTGCATTCTCATATCCAAGCAGATATTTTTTCATTGCTGCGTAATCAGTTGCATCCACTTCCCCATCCCCAGTAACATCTCCATATACGTATATACTTTGTTTATTGTCAAATAGTGATTTCACTTCATCAGCATTTAGAGCCCTATTATAAATTCTGAAATCATCAACAAACCCATCCAGATATGGATCATGCTCAAACTGAGATTTCCCTATATAGTTTTGGGTTGAGTTTCCTAAACTTGATGGTTTTAATGTCATGTTGTCGTTCCTTCCAACTTCTAAGCCATCCACGTATAGAATACCTGTACTTCCTGAAAGTGTAACCGCTATATGCTTCCATGAACCGGTCACTAGTACAGGTGCATTTATTTGCTCCTCATTATTATTGCCGTTTGTAGTAATTGCAAATTTCAGTTTATTATCACCACTTTCAGGAGCTATGAACATATATGAATTTGTTCCTGTTCCAAAGTCAAATATCCTTGCCCATTGACTTACAGTATTCAGCTTTACGCATGCAGAAATTGTAACATCGTTTACATTTCTAAATATTCCGGATGGCATGCTTACGTAGCCACTTGTCCCATCAAAAGAAACAGCATTTCCGTTTTGTCCTTCTGCCCATACTGCTCCTCCATTTAATTGTGCATTATTACTTAAAATGGATGAGTCATTTACAGTTGTTCCGCTTGTTTCATCAAATTTATAATATGCTAATAATGGAAGTGTACCTACCGGGTTTACTGTTATTGTAACAGTATCTGAGGATGACAATGTTCCATCACTTGCTGTAAGCATAAACACATAAGTACCTGCTGCTGATACTGTGACATTAGTATTTAATGCTTTTACATCCTCAAATGTAGCCGTACCTGGTCCACTTTGCAAACTCCATGTAGTACTTAGATTAGATCCAATTGGTAGACCATCGTCGCTAGCCTTTCCACTGAGCCTTATACTAGAGGGTAATGTAAATATGCTATCAGCTCCTGCATCAACAACAGGCGCAGTATTAGTAGCATTTGTTCCACAATCCAAAGTAAAGGTCATAGAAGCTCCAACATCACCAATATTAGCAATTTTTAGACCTGAGGATTCTCCATTCCACCACTTTGAATTCGGGGTGGTTGTATCATCAAAAGCTGTCTTATATCCGGAATGGAATAAATCGTTAGAACTATACCTGTATATATTCCTTTCTAATTCGTAAAGACCGTCTGCCTGTTCTACGGATACTTGATAATGTCTTGAATATGTCATCTGGTTATAGTCGTTTACTCCATTCTCGTCCACATGCCATATTGTCAGACCTTCATCCGGCATATCCCTGTATCTTCCTGTCTTCTTGATGTTCTCTATGAGAAAATATTCTTTTGAATTACTTCCATTCCAACGGTATACTGTTTGTGTTGCCTTGGGATCTGCATATGTAGTGATAGTGGAGCCTTTAGGATAGTTATTCATGCTTACTGTACTATTCCATCCACTAATAATGTTCCTGCAGTATGGGTCTGGAGGTGCAGGGTTTTTGGTATTTAAGGAACCACTCATCAGTGAATAGTCTCCACACCCACAGGAATCACCATCATAATCATATAAATCAGGATAGTCGCAAACTAAATGTCCATTTTCATGACAAATTGTATAAATTGACAGATCTTTTCCTATTTCTGACATTTCATACATTTGAACCTTTACTCCATCAGCATTGAATGTATACGGAAGCCAGCCCTGATGCGGCCATATTCCTTTACCCCAATTTTGAGCAATATCACCTGCATATAGAAAATTAACAGCAAGAACATATTTTTGTGAATTAGTTGTTAAAGTTGAAAAGTTAAAGCCTGTAGAATCCAGCCAAGATAAAGCTTCATTTGAAAGTTCAAGAGCTCTGCTGTAGTCTTCACCAGAATCGTAGTAGGATTTCGGATGCTTGGCCATATAGAAGCCTGTTATAGAATTTGTATATGTCATTTTTCCACCAGAAACATCATAATAGAAGTCTCTAATAGAGCCATTATTTCCATATCCCGTGTATCCAACCTTATTGAACATGTCATCAATATCTGTCTTGGAAATACTGCTGGTAACATCCGGAAAATTAATCAATATTGTAAGTCCTATAACATTACCCTGTGGAGGAGCCGACAGAGAAGAAGCTGATGTTAAATTAGGACTACTTTTTTGAATTTTAGGGTCCTGCAACTCTTGCTGTGGCAAAAGCATATTTCTTATGTTATTTCTTTTTTGAGCAATTGCTTCACTTTTTATTTCCAAATGTTTTTGGCGTTTTCCTTCATTTGTACCTTTAATAGGTGCATTTTTTACAAGTGTATTGTCTACTCCTTTATAGATTTCCCCTGATGAAACAAGTTCGGTTTGATCGCTATTTAAAGAGGCGTAACAAATCCATCCTGTCTCGGGGTCACGGCAAAGTGTATAGCCATCCGGGCTTTCAACATGTTGGTAGTATTCATCACCTGTTACATTTACTGTAACTACAGAATTATCAGGCTGTTTAAATTCAATAGTCCTATCAACGTAGGGTGCAGCATATACCCCTGCACCTAAAAATAAAATTACACACATAAAAACAGTGGCCACTAAAGCCTTTTTAACTATTTTTCTCAATATAAACCCCCCTCGGATTATTAATTTTGTAAGGTTTGTTGATATACTTCCAGTTATAAAAAAATACATAGCTAAACTTTATGTAAACACTTAATTCCTTATAATGTAGTCAAAACTAAATAATGTTTTTTACTGCTGTCATAAGAGAATCAGTGACTAATATCAAGTATATAGATTACAGGGCAGCTGTATCTGCTCATATCGTAAAGTCAGACAATAATAGCCCAACCAAATTACAGAAATGCGAAGGGTATGTATTTTAGTGTTGGTTTAGATAAATTCTATTTGAGGGATACTTATAGGGAGGGCGTGAGAAACTTTCAAACTTAATATAACTTGTGTAAAAATATAATTGGAGCTTGCTTTTACAAGTGACTCTGTAACTCAAAATCCTTGCTAAAAAACCTGCTGAGAGCTGATTGACTTAAAGATATTCCACTTAAAATTTCATGAATAATCGGAGATTTAGTGCAATGTTCAGCAATTCTATTTACAGAACTGCAATTTGCTATTAACCCTGAATTTATGCAAACACTAATTTCCATACTTTTGATTTTCAAAGTTCGATAAATTTGCTTTTTTCATAGGTTTCACCCGTTTATCAAAAAGTAACGGTAATTAATTCCATCCTTTTCGATTATTGGGCGACTTTTCAAATGTCAAGTAGTTTCGCAAATTTTTCTAAAAAGTATTTTCCTATATTCGAAAACTCATTACGGACGAATGCCTTTTACAAATTATCTACAGTAAATGCATAAGTCCTGTTAATAGATGTGTTTTGTAAATTATACCTTATTAGGAATAATTTTTCAACACTTCATAGTCCATCAACTTTTTTACTTATAGGCTCTTATCTCAATCGGATTAAACCAATTACCATTCTGAATAACTACTATTTCTTTCATTAACTCAGCAAGTTCAATCTCTGGATCTACTACTATCACTTTGCACCCATCTATTTTTTCTCTTTTCATACAGACACTCTATGCTTTTTTGCATTTGTAAACGTGTTACTATATACTATATGATCTCCATATGCTGCATGAACTGTTGCTGTTATAGGATTCATTGCATTAGTAAATTCATCTCCCTTGAACGAAAAAGATAATTTTGGATCATTCCCATGTTCTTGTGAAACTGATAATCCAAAATCATTAATATTATTTACCTTTGATACAGCAACACTGGATGCAGCTGATGAGGAAATAGTTGTGCCTGCTGATTGGTTATTAAATATTAAATTGAGGTTAATGAAGTTAATTAAGTAATAATATATTCATTTTGCGAAGTGATTTGAGCAACAAAAAAACCGAATTTCATTTAACCGAAATGCGGTAGTATAGTATCTCTTGCTAGGAAATATTTAAAATAACCATTTTTAATCGCTATTATTGTTGCGCAAAACCCATCTTGCATAATGACCAATTTAATGTAGTTTGTTTTATCTCTTCACTAATTTTCCAAAGATTGTCCACTATCCTTAGTTCTACATTTCTTTCAAATAATTCATTAAACAAATTTTTTGTCTTGAAAATTGCTATCGGCCTCTGAGGTGTTTTTGCTAT
>JAEZIU010000207.1 GCA_023436485.1 Bacillota bacterium
ATAGTGGTGGAATGTTACCCTAAGAAGGGAGGACTTCTATTTGAGATAAAAGATGAAAACGAAAAAAATATAATTTATTGTACAGGAGAAGTCAGCTATTTTGGGACACAAGGGGACTATATTGAGGAAGAAAGCAGCCTGATAAATGAGGCTTATGATTCCGGTATTGATATAAACGAAATATATGCAATGTTGAAGAGAGCAGGTTTTAGCTACGGAAAATACTATCAATGTATTAAAAAAATATCACTTGTTGAAGATACTGTTATTGCAAAATTAGAAATTGAAGAGGACATAGCAAACGAGAATAGTTTTTATGAGTTAAAACCATCAATAGTGGATTCGGCATTGCAATCTGCTTCAATCTTGCTAAAAAGTGAAGAGGATGGCAATAAGTTTATCCCCAGCAAAATAGAAAATATTATTATATACGGCAGTATGACAAATGCTTGTACAGCTGTTGTAAAAACAATATCTTGTTCAAAAGCAGGGTATGTATTTAACATAAAAATATACGATGCGCAAGGGAAAATTTGTGTTCAAATTTGCAACTATACAATAGAAACATATAGTAAGCCGGAAAACACAAATAAGGAAGCACTAGTGCGTAGTATAGAAAATAGTAATGGGATTGACCGTGAGATAAAGACAAAAGTAGCTGAATTCGTAAAACATAGCATTTCAAAAGAAATTGGTATTGACAGCAGTACCTTAAAAGAAAGTGATGATTTTGAGAAATATGGCATTGACTCTGTAATTACAATGAGAATTACAGATAGATTAAATCAAGTATTTAAAACATTACCTGCGACACTTTTATTTGAACATAAATTAATAGGAAGTCTAATTGACTTTTTATTTTTAGATTATCATGATATTGCTATTGAATATTTTGGCGAAGATAATATTCAGCTAAATCCACAAAATGAAGAAACAGAAAAAATAGATTACGTTGAAGTAGGCCAAAAGGATGTTGAGAGACTATATAACAGTAAATATAGTCATGACAATGAGGATATTGCGATAATCGGTATTGATGGTAGATATCCTCAATCTGATAACTTAGATATTTTTTGGGATAATTTAGTTAAAGGGAAGGACTGTATTGAAGAAGTACCATTAGATAGATGGGATTACAGGCCACTGTATAGTGCTGATAAAAATGAAAAGGGTAAGATATCCAGCAAGTGGGGAGGCTTTATTAATGGAGCCGAGGAATTTGATGCGGATTTCTTTGGTATTGTACCAATTCAGGCTGCTATAATGGACCCCCAGGAGCGTATTTATCTCCAATCAGCTTGGAACTGTATTGAAGATGCAGGTTATACTGTTAAGGCACTTGAAAATTACAAAGTGGGCGTTTATACGGGAGAAATGTGGGGGTGCTATCAAAAGGTTGGTGTAGAAGAAACATTAAAAGGAAATGTAATGTCACTTAGTTCGTCTTTTGCCAGCACATCAAATAAGGTTTCTTATATTATGAATTTACACGGCCCAAGTATGACTGTAGATACCATGTGCTCATCATCATTAACAGCAATCCATCTTGCATGCAAAGCAATAAATGATGGCAGTGTTGATATGGCTATTGCAGGCGGTGTCAATTTATCACTGCACCCGGACAAGTATATTTCTTTGAGCCAAGGGAAATTTTTATCAACCAATGGACGATGTAAATCTTTTGGTGAAGGTGGAGACGGTTATGTTCCCGGTGAAGGTGTAGGTACAGTTCTGCTAAAGAAAGTCAGTCAGGCTGAAAAGGATAAGGATCATATTTATGCGGTAATAAAAGCAACTTCCATTAATCACGGTGGCAGAAGCAACGCTTATTTTGTGCCAAATGTAATTGAACAGAAAAATTTAATTGTAGAAGCATTGAAGAGTGCAGATATTTCACCACGAACAATCAGTACAGTTGAAGCACATGGAACGGGTACAGCATTGGGGGATCCTATTGAAGTTGAAGGCTTTAATAAAGCTTATAGAATTTATACGCAAGATAAACAATATTGTGCTATAGGTTCGGTTAAATCTAATATTGGTCACCTTGAATCAGCAGCAGGTATTGCAGCATTAACAAAGGTAGTACTGGAAATGCAGCATAAAAAGTTAGTACCATCAATTCACTCTGAAACTTTAAATAGTAAGATAGATTTTGCCGGTTCACCTTTTTATGTACAGCATGAGTATGAAGAATGGAAGAAACCGATTATAAATGAAAACGGACAACTGATTGAATATCCTAGAAGAGCTGCAATAAGTGCATTTGGAGCAGGTGGTACGAATGTTCACATTGTTTTGGAGGAAAATAAACAAAAAGAAGATTTAAGAAACATCCAATCAACAGATAGAATTTTTGTATTTTCGGCAAAAAACAAAGAGCGATTAGAGGAATTGCTCCAAAAATTTATTGAGTTCATAAAACAACAGGAATTTGCCAGTCAGGCTGAAGAAAACAGATTCATGTATGACATGGAAAGCAATTTGCTGGTGGGACGCCAATTTTTTAAATGCAGAATAGCTATTGTTGCAAAGAAAATAGATGAAATTCTTAGTAAAATGGAGGCTTATTTATCGGGTGAAGAGCAAAGAAATCTATTTATAGGTGAAATGGATGCAAATAGTATAGTAGATGATTTCTTTGAAGATGAGGATGGAAAACAGTATCTAATAACTTTAATGAAGAAGAAGAATTTGCAGAAAATAGCAAAGCTTTGGGTTAACAATGTAGATTTTGACTACAATACATTTGTTGGAGAACAATATAGAAAAATTTCAATGCCTACGTATTCTTTTGAAAAACGTGTAATTAAGCCACCAAAAGTCAAAAATGAAATACAAGAACGAAGAGTTGCATTACATAGTATGGTTGATAATAATGTGTCCAAAATACAAAATCAGCAATTTGTAAAACAGTTCACCGGAAATGAATTTTATTTAAAGGATCATGTAATTAAAGGACGAAGCATCCTTCCGGCAGCTGCATTTTTGGAAATGCTTAGAGCTTCAGGCACATTTTCCGTTTATCAGGGTGTTGTGTCACAAATCACAGATGTTGTATGGCTAAGACCATTAATGTTAGATGGCAGCAACACTGCTGATGCATATATAAATTTAATTCCGCAGGGAGAAAGCGTAAAATGTGAAATTGAAACGGTAAATCAGTTGGGTGTTCACTTGGTACATTGTACAGCTAACCTTGAGCTGGTGAAATATGATCCCAAGTGGAGAGCTGATGACAGGATTGATTTGAACTATTATAAAGAGATATGTACGGTAAATGTAGATGGAAGCGATTTTTATAAAGAGTTTGAAAAAACGGATTTTGTTTATGGAAAGAGACTTCAATTTATTGATAGAATATTAGTATCAGAAGCTTCAAAATGTGCAATAACTGTGCTTCATGATACTAACGAATTATTTGAAAGAGAAAACTACACACTGCATCCCGCAATATTAGACAGTGGAATTCAATCGGTTGCCGCATTGATAAATACATATAATCGTTCATATTTACCTCACAGTGTTGAAAAGGTGGAAATCCTTGATTCACTGGATAATGTAAAATATGTATTGATTCATGATATGAACATTCAATCAGATACGATTTCTTTCGATCTGGAGTTTGTGGACGAGGACGGAAAAGTACTATTAAAATTTGCTGGTTTGACGGTAAAAGAACAGAAAGTGGCTGAAAAGGAAGATGTAATCCAATACTTTACAACAATAGTAGAAGAAACTGCAAAACTTCCTATGAACAATGAAAAGCCAAAATTTATTATTTTGGATAATACGCATGAGCTTTATGACAGTATAAAACAGCTTGGACTGGACGCAGTATTAGTAAGGCCGGGGAATGCAAAAAACAAAATATCTCAAACTGAGTATGAAATTTGCAGTTGTGAAGAACAGGATTATAAGTGGATTTTCCAGAATGTGGTCAATAATTCAGGCTCCACATGCATAATTTACAATCTGAACCATGACCAGGGTATGGATTTTGATATTAACTATGCTGCAGAATTTTTTGTGCTTGTTAAAGCTGTAGTAAGCAGTGGTTTGAGAAATAATATAAAGTTATTCCATATTTTTAGCGGAGATATACAAACTAACAACAAATCAAGTGTAAATCCTATGTATTTAGCTTGTGCAGGTTTACTTAAAACTGCTGTGATGGAAATGCCAAAGCTGGTTTGTAAGAATATAGCTTTTGATAAAAGTATTGCAAAGGACAGCATAAAACTTGCAGGTTACTTACGAGACGAGTTAGCTTTGGGGGCAGAAAATGTTGAAGAAGTTTATTATTCCTTAGAGGATAAAAGACTTATAAGAAAACTCAAGGAGCTTACCAGGACTAATTCACAACAAAGCATGTTGAAGGTTAACGGCGTATATTATATTATAGGCGGATTAAAGGGAATAGGGTTAAAGTTTGCTGAATATTTAGCGACTACATATAAAGTAAATCTGGTAATTTCAGGAAGAACTGAGATAAGTGCAGAAAATAAAAAATATATTGAAAACTTACAAAAGACATGTAAATCAGTTCTGTATATACAAGCAGATGTAAATGTATATCAGGATATGAAAAATTCTATTGAACTTATTAGAAATACCTACGGGCGTTTAGATGGAATTGTTTATAGTGCGGGGATAAAGCAAGATGAACTTCTTATTAACAAGACACCTGAAACGTTTACCCGCATTATTGAAGCAAAGACATTAGGCATCCAAAATACATGTAAAGCAGTAGGTGAGGAGCCAATTGATTTCATTATTACATTCTCTTCTTTAGCAGGCTTAATGGGTAATATGGGACAAGGTGACTACGCATATGC
>JAEZIU010000229.1 GCA_023436485.1 Bacillota bacterium
ATGGCCTGTACGTTAATGCCATAGCTTTTTATATAAGGAACACCCCAGTAGAAGAGAGACTTTTTCACGCTCTTAATGGCCTGATTAGCTCCTACTCCAGCTGCAGTTGAAATAACAACTGCTTTCTTTCTGAACATCCACTCTCTGGGACGATGCGACATCCAATATGTAAACATCAGGTCAAGCATAGCTTTCATGGATGCAGATGGACCCATGCAATAGTTTGGTGTCGTGAAAATGAGCATATCTGCCTTTTCCATGGCGTCGGTGATGATTCGCTTTTCCGTGTAATATGGGCATTTTGTATCATCTTCAATGCATTGGTAGCAGCCCATGCAAAAATGATTCAGATCCCTTGGTAAGAAAAACTCTGTAATGTTGTCTTCCTTTGCAAGCTTATCCGCCAATAACTTTCCTATATGATAAGTACTTCCCTTATGGTTTTGCCCATGTATCATCGTGATTTTCATGTTAATTCTCCAATCGCAGCACTAGAATTATCAGCTTAAGAAATATAACCAATGTTTCTCATAATTTAACGTTACCTATAAAAAGCAATGCATTTATAATAAAAAAACATTTGGCATGTTTCTATTTCAAGTTTCAACCTCTTACCACAATATTTTGTTTTGAATGTACGCTTTCTTGGCATGCAATATATTTATTTTGCGAACATATTCAAAACTTGCAATGAATTGTTTTTAGCATTCTTCTATACCTGCAACAATTTCAAATAGGTATTCTTTTGAATATTTCTGTGCATCAGAATGTTTTACCAATTCTTCAGTTGCGTGGTATTCACGTAAATTTTCATAAAGTTCTATAATAACTTGCAAAGCATTGGCACAATCATAAGCGTCATATTCAGGAATAGTCTCTATGAGCAAAGGTAAACTTTCTGGCGCATCCAGTTCTATTTTCCTAACACCTCGGGGCAATTTCCCATTTTTCATTAGTAACAATGGTCCAATTACAGTTTGTCTTAAAAATGATATAAACTCTATTGCTTCAAATATTTCTCTTCTTGCAATTTTAGTTGAACCATAATGTACCCATACCCAAAATCTATCCTCAATCCATTGTAAGTCTGGTATAGGGAATCTTGCTTCGCTGCATTGTAGTTGTTTAGATATCAAGTTATCTCGTTCCCACAAAATCACTGGGTTCTCAACTCTATTAGAAATATCATGTAATGACACGAACTTAAGGTCTACATGTAGCAAAGGTGGGCCATACAAGCATATAAATAATCTAGGTTCGCCAACATGCTCGCCTGTAAATGAGGAAAGTAAATTCCCCAATTTTCTTGCAATTTCATATCTTTCATTCAATACTATATCAAAATATCTTGGTTCAACTGCAATAACAAGGTCTATATCTGAATATTCATCCATACTCTCTGTTATATATGAACCTCCTACTGCTACTCCTACTATTCTTAAATCATTTTGAAGTATTTGCATGGAGTAACTTATGAAATTTTTAATTAATTCTGGAACCAAAGTATTCATCTCCTAATAACTATTTAATTGATACACACTATAAAACGATATCGTTCCAAAATCATGTATTTACAATATACTACATGCTGAAGATTACTACGTCAAGTTTCACTCCTTACCGCACTATTCAATTATCAATGTTCAATTTTCGTTCGCGATAGACTAATTTTGTGCAATAAAAAGCACATCAGCCTAACTGAATGTGCGGTACATTTGAATTTAAATCGTAGGTTTGGTGGCTTTGACCTGATTTTAGAAATTAGCGTAAAATTTTAGTGCTAACCCCATTGACAATGAGAACATTTTTCACATACTTTATGAAAATCTTTTATATTTTTAAACTTTTTACTCTGTTTAATCCATTGTATAAGTTCATCTGTTGTGTCAATAGGCCCAATACTACCTGCGAAACAAAATTCCCAGCATAAACCCCAATCAACATCTTTTTCTCTTCCAGGGCAATACCAATAATAATTTTCATTACTCATCAGATGTCTCCCTTTGATTAATATTTCTACAATTAATACTATATCTGGAGTTATGCTAAAATTCAATCCTTACCGCACTATTCAGTTTCCAAAGATCATATTTCTTTGTTCATATTTCCTCTATATTGCGAACTAGCCAACAAAAAAATACCGCACTTTCATTTTTCTGCTGATACCTTTTATAGTTCAATTAGCGATCCATCCTTAAAATAATATATACTTTCCATTTTAAAACCAAATTTAGAGCCACTTTTTCGTATATGTGGTTCAAATGTAAACATCAAAGCAGCTGAGAGCCTTGTTTTATTTCCCTTATCAATATAAATTCTATTATTTTTTTCTGTTTCAATTGAATGCCCCAAGTTCCCTAAAAAATCCAAATTATTGTATCCTAAATACTTGATTTGCTTGTTCATAGAAAAATATAATTCTTGAAATGTCATATCTGGTGATACTAACTCAAACAATTTAGAATGAAGCGTTTTTTCGATTATCAAGCCATCTCTGAACTCTTGATTTGATATATAATCATGATTTTTAACAACTATTCCATCTTCGATAATCAGTGTTCGTGAATAATCTCCCCATATATTTTGAATTTGAGGACTTAAATCAATTGTTACAATATCATTTTTTGCAATTACTCGATCTGAAGGAGTATAATCACGCCCAGAAATTGAAAGAACCGTATCTTCACCTGCAAAAACAAATGCACCTCAAATATTCCGTATTAATGCCATATTAATTTTGTTGTAAGTAACCTAACACAATCGTTAAATATAAAATACTAACCAAATGTGACTTTTGCAAATCTCCTTTTTAATGCAAAATTATACTTAATGTTGGGGTTACCGAATATAACCATCATTCCACTTTTATTTTTCAAAGGTATTCCATATTTCTCTTTTATTCTTTTTCCAAAAAGGTTTAGTAGTAGATATGGCGTACCAAGCATTGTGCTTCCCAAACCTAATGACTGTGCAGTAATCATTGCGTAAGTTGCAGCCACATATGAGTCCGCAGGGTCAGCATATTGTGATGCATGAAAAATCATTGCTAAAGGAGCAGAATAAGTTAGCCAATTCACCCCTTTATCATAATTACTTACAAATGTATCAATAGCAGTTGATGCAA
>JAEZIU010000285.1 GCA_023436485.1 Bacillota bacterium
TGCTCTTATATTTACTTAGGGACAACAAGTCCCCGTGTTTTGAGAGTAAATTTTTAATATAAATGGATGGAGGATTCAAAATGAAAGTAGCAAAATTTGGAGGAACCTCTTTAGCTAATGCAGAACAGATTAAAAAAGTTTGCAGTATTGTACTTGCTGATAGCGAGAGAAAGGTTATTGTTGTATCTGCCCCGGGTAAAAGGGATGCTTCAGATACCAAAGTTACTGATTTACTTATTGCGTGTGCACAAAAACACCTACAAACCGGTAATTCAGAAGCTGAACTTGAAGCTGTTGTAAAGAGATTCAAGGATATAGCAAATGAACTTGGACTTGATGATGAAATTGTTAAGATGATCAAGTCTGATTTGGAAGAAAGACTTCAACTGGATACTTCTCATACTGGTATGTTCATGGATTCCATGAAAGCTGCAGGAGAAGACAACAGTGCCAAATTAGTAGCTGCGTATTTGAACAGTATAGGAAAAAAAGCAGAATATGTATCGCCTAAAAAAGCAGGTCTACTCATGAGTGATGAATTTGGAAATGCACAGGTTTTACCTGAATCATATGAAAACCTTAAAATGATTAACAATATAGAAGGAATTGTTATCTTCCCGGGTTTCTTTGGTTACACTAAAGAAGGAAAAGTTGCAACTTTTCCAAGAGGTGGTTCAGATATAACCGGTTCCATTTTGGCAGCTGCATTAAAGGCTGACTTATACGAGAACTTTACCGATGTTGATGCAGTATATGCAGCTCACCCGGGGTTGGTTCACAATCCGGTTGCAGTACCTGAACTGACTTACCGTGAGATGAGAGAATTATCATATGCCGGTTTCTCAGTATTACACGAAGATACACTGGTTCCTGTTTTTATGGCCGGTGTTCCCGTTTGTATAAAAAATACAAATAATCCATCTGCTCCTGGAACAAAAATTTCTCTCACCAGAGATTATTCACCGAACCATGTTGTTGGAATAGCAAGTGATGCAGGTTTCTGCTGTATCTATGTAAGCAAGTTTATGATGAACAGAGAAGTAGGCTTCGGAAGAAAGCTCCTTCAAATTCTTGAAGATGAAGGTATTTCATATGAACATACTCCATCAGGTATTGATAACATTTCTATAATACTAAAACAGAACCAACTAAAAGAAGGTATGGAGCAGAAAATAGTTGACCGTATAAAAAATGAATTGAAAGTTGATGATGTTTCCATTGACCACGACCTTGCTATGATAATAATTGTAGGCGAAGGTATGAAGAATACCGTAGGAACTGCTTCAAGAGCCACAACAGCTCTGGCAAAGGCATCTATCAGTTTGGAAATGATTAATCAAGGTTCATCAGAAATAACAATGATGTTCGCTGTAAGGGAAAATGAAGCACATAAAGCCGTTATTTCACTATATAACGAATTTTTCCTTAACAAATTATATAAATAGTATAGTAGCAGATATTAAAAAAGGGATTCATTATTTAATGAGTCCCTTTTTTATATATTTGAACTATTTCTTAATCTCAACTTTTGTACCCGTATAATAGTGAGTCAGTATTTGTTCATATGTAAAGCCTGCTTTTGCCATACCCATAGCACCTTCCTGACTCATTCCAACAGCATGTCCCCATCCTTTGCCTGTAAAAACATATTCATCGGGACTAGCAGAAACCGTAGATTCTTTACCGTCCGCACCAATAATAGTTACTTTTTGTGAAGGATTATTATATGTTTTTTCTCCGTCTTTGGTAATTATCTTTATTTGGCTTAAAGGAATATTTTCTGTTTTGTTATTAACCTGAACATTTAAATTTCCATCAGAAGAAATGTTATACATTTGGCTCGGCAGACTCAAAAATGTTCTGCATCTGTCCTTTGTGATCGTAACACCTTCAGGCTTCAATGTTCCCGTAATAACCATTTCTATTGGCCTGCCTGCCGATGAATACTTAGTAATTTTAATGCCCGTTACAGTTCCCAGTCCATAACTTTTTAGTTTTGAACTTATTTCATCTGTTGTAAACTTCATTGTCCAATTATAGTTATAAGATTTTCCCGATTCATATTTGTCTTCAACACTTTTAAGATATGGTATACTATTCCCCCAAACATTTGCTGCATCCTCAGTTCTTCCTCCAGTGGACGCTGAAAAAACAGTTTCAGCAAGAGTGCCGTTATATGTTACAACAATATCACGGGTTTCATCAACTGCTTTGTTTGTATTAGCATTTTCCGAGCTATAGCCCTTATATACTTGACAATCAGTTGTGGCACATAAATTGAAACCGTACTTTGAATGCTTGTTAATTGATTTGTAAGAATAGGTTCTGGCTGCCACAGCTTGAGTTTTTAATGCCTCAATATGTGAGTATGCCGGCATTTCATTTGGAACTACACCATATAAATATTCTTCAAAAGGAAGTACATTAATAATTGTCATATCACTGCCGGATAACCTATTAAGCTCAACCTGTCCACGATATAAACTTGTTCCGATTTTAATTGGATTGGGATTGGCTGATGATATTGATCTACCTCTTAAAAGATTACTTAAAGATGCATACATGAACAAAACTTTACCATTTTGATCTGTACCGTAAATTCTTGAATTAGTTTCATCAATTACGGTATATGTATTTTCTCCCAATTTTGATTTAACAGTATTCACAGCCGCTTGAGAGGCAGATTTGCTGACGTAAAAACCTGTCCATACCTGCCACCCTGAATCAGTGTAAACAGGGTATGTGGTAACACCTTTCTGACTATAGCTTTGGCTGAGTGAAACTGTATCATTATAAGTAGTATATGTACCATTAATTTGAATATGGTAAGGACCGCTTGTTGGATTTCCGGTTAAAGCAACCGGTGTAAACTTTGTTCCGCTTTGTATAAAGTAGCTGTCTTTTCGCAATGTAATGGTCTGACCAGCATCCGATTCGTAAACATTATTATATTTTCCAGTTTTTACATCATAAGCACAGAATAATACTCCCTTGTCGCCACTGATATTAATCTGACTCTGGGCCGTTGACCCATAATACAGACCAATTTTTACGGACGCTGCCTCAGCCGCTGATGTATTCAAGTTGTTAAAACTCAGCATCGTAAATAACATTACAATGCATAAAAATAAGCACATTTTTTTCATTCGTATTAGACTCCCCCACTTTTTCATTATTTCCTAACTTCGACAAGTGCAAAAGTACATCCTGCCTTGTTTACTGAATTGTAACAATAATGAAATATAGTTCATATAATATAAAAATCAGATGTAAAAAAATTGACACTTGATATAACACAATGTTATTATAGAAAAAAAGAATATATGCTAGATAGAGGTGCGTTTTTTAATAGTACGAACAATGAGGATTCTGGGGTCTAATGATTTGTTCTGAAAGGAAAAGACGCCGAAGGCAGTGCTGTACCCCGAGCATCGTAATGCCTGGTTTCAAGGTCAATAGCCTTGTGACTGTCATCATTCAATAAATGGTGGAGCGCTATCTGTTTTTAATTATATTTTACTATAATTTGTTAAACAGACGTCGGCGGTACTGCCGGCGTTTTTTAATTACATTATATTGTTTTATGAAAGGGTGGAAACAATGAAAAAG
>JAEZIU010000274.1 GCA_023436485.1 Bacillota bacterium
AGCCACCCCATTCTATACAATCTGTTAACCATTTCAGATTTAATCTCCCCTGCAAATGATATAACACTTCCTACAGGCATTCTCTCCGTAGCTGCCATAAACAAACATTCCTCCTTCTTTTGGAACCATTTTTTTAATTTCAAATTATTCTATACACAATAATAGGTCATAATTAATGACATGTCAATATATAACTTAAATTTAATTTTTTAGGCATTTCGTATGTTTACTGCATATCAAGCCACAAATATATTAAATGCGTTTTGTTCAATATTAATGACATATTCTTCTCGACAACTTTATGTTAACAGTTTGTCGTTAAATAGCATAAATTATATTAATGGCTCAAAATGCGTTTGTACATATTCAACTTAAGGAGGTAGGTAATTTGCCACTCACATTAAGAATTAAACTATTTTTATCATTCGGTATTATATCAACTATATTAATCGGATTGGGAATATATGCATACGCCGGTGCCGGGCAAATTTACAAAAATGATATTGAATTGAATAACATATGGCGTTCAGGTGTTGCTGCGGCTCACACTATAGAAACTTTGGGGTACGAATACAGAACCAATGAATACAGGTTTATGATTTATAAAGGTACTTATGCTAATAAAGGAACCTATGAAAAGTTGGAAAAAGATATGAACAGTATTGAAATAAAAGCTAAAAAAACTATAAAAACGCATAGGGATTTGGCTGTTTTACCTGAAGATGTTAACAAATGGGAACAGGTTAAAATCCTATGGGAAAACTATATAAAAGCCAGTCGGAAAGTTATTGACAACAGTAAACAGGATAATTCTACAGAAGGTATCAATCTTTTGCTTGCAGATAAATCAAGTCAGGCCTTTGATAATTTATGTAACGCTACCAATACTCTGGTAAATTACAACCGTGATCATGCTGCCAGGTCCAGTGAAAACAGTCAGGATGACTGCCAAAGTCTCATGGATATGCTATTGATATATATCGTGGTGTCTTTGGGTGTCATTATATTAATGTCCATATACATCGGTATAGTTCTATCCGCACCCATTACCGGGTTAGAAGAAGTATCTCGTTCAGTGGCAGACGGCGACCTTACAATTAGAGCAGAAATTGAATCAAATGACAAACTTGGTCAACTGGCAGAAGCATTTAACTCTATGATTAAAAAGCTCAGAATTTTAATGCTGAAAATAAGCGAAAGTTCTCAGCACTTATCGGCCTTATCAAAGGAGTTAACATCAAGTTCCCTGAAAAGTTCAAACGTAATGGAGAAAATTGAGTTTACAAGTCGAAACGTAGCTTTAAGTACCGACAAACAACTTTCAAGCGTCAAGGAAGTTTTTGACTCTATTTCCCAGGTATCTGCCGGTTTGAATCAGATTTCAGTCAGCAGTCAGACTGTTACAGAGCTTGCCCGGACATCTGCTGATGCATCAAATAAGGGAATGTTTACAGTTAATGCCGTAGCAGATCAAATGGAAGAGATTTACAGTACTATTTCAAACACTGCAGAAGTTATAAAGAACCTGAATAAAAAATCAACTGAAATATGCAAAATTATTGATATAATTTCGGATATAACCGACCAGACAAATTTACTATCTCTTAATGCGGCAATTGAAGCGGCCCACACAGGCGAATGTAGTAGAGGCTTTTCTGTTGTTGCCGACGAGATTAAAAAACTGTCTCAACAGTGCAAGATTTCCACAAGCCAAATAAAAAGCCTTGTATTAAGTATACGTGAAGAAACCAAAAATGCAGTTGCCGCAATCTCAAAAGGTACTGTCAAAGTTGCTGAAGGCCTTGAAAAATCCAGACAGGTAAGTCAGGTATTCGAGGAAATACAACAATCTGTGCAAAATGTAGATATACAAATTCTTGAGGTATTCTCTGCAACAAAACAAATTACTGCAGAAAGCAATAATATTGTGAAAACCATTGATATTGTACAGAGAACTGCGGAACAGGTTAATATTGCTTGTCAGGAGAATGCAGCAGCAACACATGAACAATCTAAGACGTTGGAAAAAATGTCTTCCAACGCCCAATTACTATTAAACTCTGCCGAAGAATTAAACGTCATGATTTCACAGTTTAAAACACAATAAATGTAAATTTTGAGGCGTTTTTTACTTGACTAGTCTGATTAAACGTGTTTATAATATAAGCAATTGAACAAAGAAGCACAAAATGGGGTACACCACCGCGGGTGTAATTTCATTTTGTGCTTTTTTTTCGGAATTTTTACGAAAGGAAATAATAAGATGAAGGTAAACGGAACGTATACGGAATTAACAATTAAACAAAGCCTGCAGGATTTTTTGGCTTCCCAAAACCATGATATTTCAAGAATTGCAGTAGAACTAAACGGTGAGATTGTTCCTAAAGCAACCTATTCCCAAGTAATGCTGGACAATGGTGATACCCTTGAAGTTGTCAGGTTTGTAGGAGGAGGCTGAAAATGATTATTACACTAAACGGAAAAATCAAGGATATCAAATGCAAAACAGCCTTTGAGGTACGTAGTGAATTTGGTAAAGAAACTGACATAGTTATTTTAAACGGTTTCCAGATAGACACAGATTGCCAGCTTTCGGGGAACGACACACTCGCTATCATTCCCAAGGGATTTATGCCAGACAGGAATGAGCTTGAAAGCATGATGATGGCACGACATACTCCAAACGTACATAACAAGCTTAAGGATGGTCGGGTTGCCATTGCAGGACTTGGAGGACTTGGTTCAAACATAGCTGTCATGCTTGCAAGAATAGGTGTAGGCCACCTGTTTCTGGTGGATTTCGACGTAGTGGAGCCAAGTAATCTTAACAGACAAAGTTATTACATTAGTCATTTGGGTATGGAAAAGACTGCTGCTCTCAAAATGCAGCTAGAGCAAATAAACCCTTTCATATCTGTTGAAACAAGGACGGTACGTGTAACAGAAGACAATGTATGTGAGCTTTTCAGTGACTACGGGATTATTTGTGAAGCCTTTGACAAACCGGAAGCCAAGTCAATGTTGGTCAATACTGTTCTGGAAAGGCTTCCGGGCAGTAAAATTGTTGCTGCCTCCGGCATGGCAGGATATGAAAGCTCAAACATTATTAAAACCGTCAAACGAATGAAGGGTTTTTACCTGTGCGGTGACTTTGAAAACGGAGCGGGTATAGGTCAAGGCTTAATGGCACCACGCGTACAGATATGTGCGGGACATCAGGCCAACATGATTCTGAGGCTGCTCCTTGGAATTGAAGATGTATAAATAAATCACATATGGAGGTAAATAAATTTTATGAATGATAAGTTAGTTATAGGCGGACATGAATTTGAATCAAGATTTATACTTGGCTCCGGAAAATTTTCTTTAGATATGACCAAGGCGGTTATTGAAAATGGCGGTGTAGAAATGGCAACTCTTGCTCTTCGCCGTGCAAATGTGGGCGGTGAAGAAAATATTCTGGACTATATGCCAGAAGGCATAACTCTGCTTCCAAACACCTCAGGAGCCAGAAATGCTAATGAAGCTGTGAGAATAGCACGGCTTGCAAGAGAAATCGGCTGTGGAAATTTTGTAAAGGTTGAGGTGGTAAATGACTCAAAATACCTCATGCCTGACAATTACGAAACTATTAAGGCAACTGAGATTCTGGCTAATGAGGGCTTTATAGTAATGCCATACATGTATCCCGACCTTAATGCAGCCAGAGCAATGGCAGAAGCCGGTGCAGAAGCAATTATGCCTCTTGCCTCCCCTATAGGAAGCAATAAAGGCCTTAGTACCAAGGATTTTATTCAAATTCTTGTAGACGAGATAAATTTACCTATTATTGTTGATGCAGGAATAGGCCGTCCGTCACAGGCATGTGAAGCAATGGAGATGGGCGTGGCTGCAATTATGTGCAATACTGCTGTTGCAACAGCAGGTGATGTGGCCTTAATGGCAAAAGCTTTTCGACTTGCAATAGAAGCAGGACGTGCGGCTTACCTTTCAGGTCTGGGAAGAGTATTAAGCTACAAGGCAGAAGCATCAAGTCCCTTGACAGGCTTTTTGGAGGATTAATTATGGAAAAAACAAATCACATGGAATATCAAAAAGGCATGGAAGCCATTGATTCCAATATAATGAATCAGGTTCTGAGTCTTACAAGTGAATACGACTATAGCAGATATACCGCCAGAGATGTTGAGACAGCTCTGATGAAATCACGGCTATCCTTAGATGATTATGGAGCTATACTTTCTCCTGCTGCCACACCATTTCTGGAAAATATGGCACGTAAATCAGCACTGGAAACAAGAAAGCATTTTGGTAATTCCATCAGCATGTTTACACCTCTTTACATAGCCAACTACTGTGAAAATCACTGTGTTTACTGCGGTTTTAATTGTCATAATAAGATTCGCCGTGGAAAGCTTAACCCTAATGAATTGGAGGAAGAACTAAAAGAAATCGCATCAACCGGGCTACGGGAGATATTGATTTTAACGGGAGAAGCCCGTGGTGCTTCAGGAGTTCAATATATAGGGGATGCCGTAAAGGTTGCTTCGCAATATTTTTCTACTGTGGGACTTGAGATATATCCTCTTAATTCAGACGAATATGCATATTTGCATGAATGCGGAGCGGATTTTGTATGTGTCTATCAGGAAACCTACAATACCGACAAGTACCAAGAGGTTCATCCAAGCGGATCAAAGAGGATTTTCCCATACAGGTTCAATGCACAGGAGCGTGCATTACTAGGGGGTATGAGAGGCGTTGCCTTTGGTGCTTTACTTGGTTTGGATGATTTCCGCAAAGATGCATTTGCAGTAGGTCTTCACGCGTATTTTATTCAACAGAAATACCCTCATGCAGAAATTTCATTCTCTGTTCCCCGGTTAAGACCATTTATAAATAATGAACAGAACAATCCAAATGACGTACATGAAAAACAGCTTTTGCAGGTTATGCTCGCCTACAGGCTTTTCATGCCTTTTGCAGGAATTACTATTTCCACCAGAGAAAGAGCCGGTTTCCGTGATAATGTTGTGGGACTGGCAGCCAACAAGATTTCAGCAGGTGTAAGTGTAGGCGTAGGTGGCCATAAAAGTGACGAAAAAGGCGATGAACAATTTGAAATCAGTGATAGCAGAAGTGTAGAGCAGGTTCATGAAATGATTTTATCAAGAGGCTTGCAGCCTGTTTATACAGATTATATCAGAGTTTAAAGGGAGAAAAGCCAAATGCTTATTTATGTAACCAACCGTAATTTGTGCAGGGATGATTTTCTGAATAGAATAGCGTGTTTGGCCTCGGGCAAGCCCCATGCCATAATATTGAGAGAAAAGGATTTAAGTATTGAAGCTTATCAAGCTCTGGCGGAAAAAGTCAAAGTTATATGTGACTCCGCCGGGGTTCAGCTTATTATCAATAAATATATCACAGTGGCAAAAAATCTGGGAATATCCTCTGTACATATCTCCATGGAGGACTTTATAAAATACAGGGATGCACTCCAGTCATTTTCCAACGTATGGGTTTCGGTACATTCAGTCATGGAGGCACAGGAGGCATTCAACTCAGGTGCTTCCGCCCTGATAGCCGGGCATATTTACGAAACAGACTGTAAAAAAGGGTTGGCCCCAAGGGGCTTGGATTTTTTAAGGGAGGTTTGCAACTCTGTTTCCATCCCCGTTTTTGGAATTGGAGGTATTACGCCGGACAGAGCAAAAGAGGTAACCGGGGCAGGTGCAAAGGGTGTTTGTATAATGAGCAAAGCAATGACCTGCCTATCCCCCTCCCTTCTTACGTCACGGATACTATCTCTTACACTTGAAGACTCCTGCTATACTATCACAAATTGCTATTACAATAAAAACGGCAGCAAATAGCCAAAGGCCTCTCTGCCATATTAATGTTACTTGTGAAAGCGTCAGATTTGTAAGGTCTTCCAGTAACGCAAGGAACCTGCCATTGACCAGTTGACTATCTCTTACCATAAACAACATCAAAATGGCTGTGGCAATGTTAAAACCCGCATTTGCAGCAGCCAGAGATATGCTCCAATATGGATATATTGTTTTCCATACCAGAATACCAAGACTGATAACCCCCAATAAGACTATACCTATTGTATATGTATTCAATCTGTCTACATTAAGTATTGGAACAAATCGGCTTCCATTAATTGAGATACCAATAACCTCAGGTCGGAATAATAAAACCACTGTAGCTATAATTGTAAAAAATATTTCTACGGTTGTAGATGCTCTTGATATTTTCTTTTTGCCATATTCAGGTATATCAGGCAAGTCTTTTAAAGTCCATTTTTTCTTTGTAAATGGGCTATTCCCCTCACGTATCCCGCTTCTTTCCATAATTACAAATACAAGGGTAACCCAGAAGGCTCCCTGCAAAGCCCCTTCAAAAACCGCAGATATAACATCTGATACTATGTTTGCCGGTGTTATTGCATTATCAGTATTAAATATCCAGACCGCTAGTGCTATACATCCCATAGTCAGCGCAGCAATACCTGTAACAAGCTTTAGTAGTTTTATATACTGGTTATAGAGGCTTGGCCCTATCAGATATCTTCTTTCCGGATTATATTCTACAGCAAGCTTTACAGGGTTACCCAATTCCTCAAGTACTTCCTTTATCTGATCCTCTGTTGCATCCTCCGGCAACATATCCTGAATATTAGACCTAAGTTCCTTGCTTACATCCTCACGGATATTCTCCGGAAGGTGCTGTGTAACTGCATATATGTAACGATCAATCATTTCCATATTCCCTTTCCTCCCCCAGTAAATTTTCCAACTTCCGTGACAGTGCTCTCCATTCTTCCGTGAGACACTGAAACACTTTTTTTCCTTCTTCACTTATAACATAGAATTTACGTGGTCTAGTTTCGCTTGTATCCCAATTGCTCTCCAAAAGCTTCTGCTTCTCCAGCCTCCGCAACAACGGGTAAAGAGTTCCCGCATCAATGGGATTATTTTTTTGCTCCAGCTTTTGAACTAGTGAATAACCGTACTCAGGGTTAAATAACTGGCTGAGCACCGATAGTATCAGAGTTCCTCTCTTTAGTTCCACAACCAGTGAATTTAGTATGTCATCTGTAGATTCCATTTTACCACCTCGATTAATATTATACTGTACGTCATACATTATTGTCAATCCATTATTATTAGCTATTTACTATTAATATAGAATTATACACAAAAAAACTCCCACGGGTAATTATTGACCCATGGGAGAATTATTAAGCTTATGGTACAGCTATGAATCAAGCTATTGTGGCATACCTTTTTGAATACGCTTAAAGAAGGAATTTGTATAAGTTTTCACAAAACCTGTCTGAAGTAAAATCATTATAACTGAAATAATGATGCAGTATATCACACTAAGCCATCTGTAATACCTATTATAGCATTCGCTTGCAAAATAAATATAAAAGATTGCAATAGCAGCTCCCGCAAAGAGTGGAAGTAAAAACAGAAATCCAAGGTTTTTTTTAGCAAGGGACCGTAACTCATCCTGTTGCATTCCCATTTTATATAGGTTCATGAATTTTCTCTGTTCATCTTCAAATTCCAATTGTAATTTCAAATAAAGAATTATATTTGCCGAAGCCCAAAACAAGAGAAAAATAAAGGTTTCAACAAATATTAAAAACACTGATGATTGTTTTTTAAGATTATATTCGCCTAACCTTGAGGACATTTTGTAATACTTAGGTTCAATTGTGGAATTTACTTCATATTGTTTTTGCTTCAGCTTGTCTAAAATCCCCCCTGATTTTCTCCAATCTGCAAATTTAAACATCTTTACATACCCTGTCCCGTAACCACGGGAGGCTTTTTTTATTTGTCGGTAATCAGCCTCATTAACTATCAATGTAAAATCAGACAGAGCGTTATTATCACCAAAAAGTATTCTTATATCCTTTCCAGTAGACTTTAAGGCAATGTCCCCTTGATTAGCGGGAATATTTATTACAGGTGTGGAAAGAAAAGAATGCTCATACCCGTCGTGTAAATCGTATTGGTAAAGCATCAGAAATTTGCCTTTTGCCACATGATAGTCCGTATTGAAAACCCTATTTACCTTTGAAGCTGATAATATGTTAAAAGTACCTCTTAATATTTCAACTGATTTCTTTTCAGTTACCGTAGTATCTCCACTTTCAAATATTTTGTTAAGGTCAGAATCAGAAATTTTGTTCATACCGTAAATCTCAGCGTATACCATATGATACGGGGTGTATTTAACTGCACTTTCAAGCATGGACGGGTATGTAACTGTACATAAGCCCATAAAAAAGATTGCAAATACAAACAGCCATAGCATAGTAAAAGTTACTTTTTTAGTTGTATGAATGCGATATTTCAGATCGCCTAATAACAGGCAATTCCTCATGTAAAAATTTTTAAACCTTTTTTCTACAAACAATACAATTACTTCGGAATTGGATAAAATTATATAGGTAGCTACTACGCAAACTAACATACTTATAAACCACATATTCCCCAGTTGGATATGATTGTTTAACGGCATAAGCATTATTGAAATAATCAGAATAACTATTCCAATGCAAAATACTATTCGGGATGACTTACCTCCTTTATCAGCCTTATACCTCTCCTTTATCATATCTATTATCTGCATTTTGAAGGATTGAAGTATACTTATTATCACAGTCAAAATAAATATAACACCATAAAACAGTATTGTTACTACATATGCTTTCAGGTTTATGCCAAAGGTTACGTTTCTGATACCGATTACATATATAATAAAGCCAAAAAAGCCCATTGAGACCAAAGTTCCTGCAATCAAGCCCGTTAAAATGGAAATCAAAGCTATCATTCCATTTTCAAATAATATATTTCTGAAAATCTCCTTTTCGGTCATCCCTAAAGTCATGAGTATCCCGTAATCGTTTCTCCGTAACTTTTGGAACGCACTGTGGGAATATGGCACAAACAG
>JAEZIU010000347.1 GCA_023436485.1 Bacillota bacterium
CCATATGTAATATAATGTAAAACAAATACCTGTGAAGTGAGGGAGATAAAATGTACACTGACAAAACCTTGGTTTGCAAAGAATGTGAAAATGAATTTATTTTTTCTGCGGGTGAACAGGAGTTCTACGCTGAAAAGGGCTTTCAGAACGAACCTACCAGATGTAAAGATTGTAGAAGTAAGAGAGACCATTCTTCAAAAAGAGAATTATTTGAGGCTGTTTGTGCAGAATGTGGGCAAACCACAAAGGTTCCTTTCAAACCTCATTTAGATAAGCCTGTATTATGTAGCAAATGTTTTGCTAATAAAAAATAGTACATACTTAAAATACATATTAATAGAAAATGTAATTGGGTTGACTGTAAGGATTATTTTATCTGATAGTCAACCTGTTTTTATATTAACAAATTTACAGCGTTTATTATAGTTATCCACAGCAGAAAATTCCTATATTATAAGTTATAAACAAGGTTATACACATTATCCACAGAAACATATACACAAAACAGGTGTTTTGTTGAATACCTGTGCAAAACTTTTGTAATTACAAATTGTTTTTAAACATAAAATAAGATAAATTGTTATAAAATTATGTTTATTAGCAAACCTTGGGAAGGATTTTCTTGTTGTGACGTAGAATAATAAACTCATAACATGTACCGCTATTGGATATTATAAAGTAATACTTAGACAAAAATGGAGAGGGGCTGTTATTATGAATATAATTATTAGCGGAAAAAATATTGAGATTACAGAGGCACTCAGAGAAAAGGTAACAAAGAGAGTAAAGAAGCTGGAAAAGTTTTTTAACAGCGACACAGAAGTGCATGTAACATTGAGCGTTCAGAGAGTTAGCCAGATTGTCGAAATAACAATACCATTCAATGGAGTAACATTAAGAGCAGAAGATCAAAATGAAGATATGTATACATCTATCGATAGAGCAGTAGACTTAATAGAAAGACAGATAAGAAAGAACAAGACCAGACTTGAAAGAAGATTCCATGAGAACGATTTCAGAGTAGATAACTCGAAATTTAACGATGATGTTCAGGAAGAAACTGAATTCAAGGTTGTAAGGTCAAAAAGATTTGCAGTTAAGCCTATGGATGTTGAAGAGGCAATATTACAAATGAATCTGCTGGGACATGAGTTCTTTATGTTCTACAACGCAGACTCAAGGCAGGTTAACGTAGTTTACAAGAGAAAAAATGGAAATTACGGACTAATCGAACCTGAATTCTAATAACACGACAATAAAAAACAGTATGTATCAGTATGCTATAAAGCCACTGATATATACTGTTTTTATTTTGCAATACTAAGCGAAATTTCAACAAATTTACATGTATAATTTTAGAAAACTTGTTTTACATTTAACCTGTAAAGTAATATAATACATACAGTCTATATATAAATTATAAAATTATCGGGAGAATTATATTTATGCTGGGAAAACCTTCATATGGAATCGTTATAGCAAATCGCAGAGGTTTTGGCCGCAAAACCAGGATAGTTGATTATCTTACTCAGGAATGGATGTCAATATTGACTCTTGTAGTACTGCTGTTTAAATCAATAGTATTAATGGGATTTGTATATAGCTCTGATAAATCCGTTATTGACATAGCCCGTGGCTTTAGCAACGTCAGGTATTTGTCAGTATGCGTGGCTTTTTTACTTATAATCGTATCCTTCGGCTATTTAGCTAAAGGAAAAGGACGGTTATGGCTTCTGCTCATACTCAATTTTTTATGTTCATTTCTTTTTGTATTTGATGCCGTGTACCTTAGGGCAAACGGTAATTTTCTTTCAACCCAGTTGCTGAGGCAAACCGGAAATGTAAATAATCTTTGGGGCAGTATTTTCGCAATGTTCAGGCCCTGCGACATAATATTTTTTGTTGATATACCTATTCTTGCTGCAATACTTATAATTACCAGAAAGATGTATTATTCATCGCCTTTGTTTACAAGCCTGAAAACCAGACTTATTGCTTTTGGTTCGTTATTTGCCATGTCAGTTGCCTTTATTATCGGCAGCTACTATGCAATAGATGTGTACGGAAATGATAAATACGGTCATATTTTCCACACTTACTGGAAGCCTGAAGCCACCATATGCAATGCATCCCCTTTGGGATATCATGTATATGACTGCTATGTTTTCTTTGCTGATTTCAAGCCCTACAAAATATCGGAAAAAGACCGTGCAGATATCCAAAAGTGGATTGACGACAAGAAAGAAAATTTACCTGATAACAGCTTCAAAGGCATGTATAAGGGTAAAAACCTGCTAGTATTGCAGGTAGAGTCTCTTGAGAACTTCGTTATCGGACAGTCTGTAGACGGACAGGAAATTACTCCTACACTGAACAAGCTTTTAAAGAACAGCATATATTTTGACAACTATTATGCTCAGGTTAACGAGGGAACAAGCTCCGATGCAGACCTTATGACAAACACATCGGTTTTCCCGGTGCGAAAGGGAAGTACATTTTTCAGATTCCCATATACCGAGTATAATACATTGCCTAAGCTTATGGAGAAAAACGGTTATTCCACAAAGGCAATACACCCTGATGACGGTGGATACTGGAATTGGAAAGAAGCACTTACAAACATGGGTTTCCAACAGTGTATAGATGCAAAAAACTTTAAAATGGATGAAGTAATATTCTTGGGATTAAGTGATGGTTCTTATTTCAGACAGATAAAGGATACTATTATAAAGCAGAAACAGCCATTTTATAATTTTATGGTTACTCTTACCAGTCATTCACCATTTGAAATGCCTAAAGAGCACCAAAATTTAAAATTGAACAGCTCCCTTGAAAACACAAGGCTTGGAGGATACTTCCAGAGCATAAACTATACAGACAGATGTATAGGAACTTTCCTTGATGAGCTTGATAAGGCAGGAGTACTTGATAATACAGTAGTAGCTATTTACGGTGATCATGATTCTGTTCATAAGTATTTTAATGACCAAATCAAAAACATAAGGCCGTCTCAAAGCTGGTGGATGGAAAATGACAAGAAAATACCTCTTATTCTGTATGAAAAGGGACAAACACCAGAGGTTATACACACAACCGGAGGGCAGATAGATTTAATGCCGACGCTACTATACTCTTTTGGAATAGATAAAAGTGAATATGAAGCAACTTCATTCGGAAGAAATCTTCTTAATACCAAGCAGGATTATGTTTTACTGGCTGACGGGGAATTCCGCGGGAATGTAGATAAGGCTAAGCAAAAGGAATTGTTGAATGGTCTTGAATACGCGGATATGGCAATAAAGACAAACTTTTTCAAGAAATAGAGGGCTTTCGGAGGGAATATGAAAAATATTATTCTTATTGGAATGCCAAGTGCGGGTAAAAGTAC
>JAEZIU010000341.1 GCA_023436485.1 Bacillota bacterium
CAATAGCATATATTTTAATAGAAATATTTTAAAAATGTATTGCTATATTGATTGAACTCTGTTAAATAATATATATTATATATAATGATAAATGCGTTTTGTGATAGGAGCAGAAATGAAATCGAAAAACAGTGTAATTATTGATCTTTTTTTGCTGCAAAAAGATTTTTACTCCAAGCTTACAGATAAAAGCATGTGGCTTTATATTGGTATAGTTTTTGTAGGTTTGCGGGATGTTATTTTTTATATACTCAATCCGCAAAATCCAAAGGGATTTTTTATAACAAATTTAAGTTTTAACCTTAAAACTGCAGCAATTTTACTGATAACCGCGTTAATAATAGGGTTTGTAGATGTGATTTGCTTCTCATACCCTGTTTTTGACGTTATTAAGCATTTCAAAAAGAGGAGCGAGGGATATAATGCTTCTGTGGGGAATACATATTCCAGCCTTATTACAAAGGTTATGAAGGTTTATATTCTGGCTAACATTCTATTAACTCCTTTGGATACTTTAATTTACTTTAGTAGTAGGTTAACTTTTTCTACTGACTCATTGATTTTATTGTTTATTACAACTGTTATGGGGATATTGGCATATTTCTGGTTTAACGGTGCAATTACCAGGGGACTGTGCGTGCTGTTCAGGTTATCAAACAATGTAAGAGGGTTAGTGTTCGTACTTGTATTTTGCTGGAATGCACTTATAAGTTCTGCAATACAATATTTGCTCTCACAGATTATACTAAGATTGTAGGCAAGACTGGGTTTTTGGAAAATATCCGTCTGTGCATAAATAGGTGCATGGAGGGATTTTTTTATGAGTTTAGAATAGAATATATTACCTTATATAGAAGGGAATTGACATGAAAATGTAGAATACTTACATTCTATAATGGAGGTATTCACAAATGAGCATACAAGTTATAGCCGTTCTTCTACTTACGCTTGTAATATATATTGTAGGAACACTAGCCTACAGTGTCAGAATAGTAGGTGTAAAGACAGGGAGAATAGCAATCGCTTTTGCAATATTTAACATATTTGCACTGCTATCAAGGACAGCCAATACATTTCAGGCACCATTGCTTGCAAAAACCATTGAAAAAAGTATTGAAGGCGGAAATACAGACGGTATGCTGCATATTTTCAGGTGGATATTACTTTCAGCTACTCTTGCCACGATCATCGGTGCAATGCTTCTGCCTACATTTATAAGAGTTTTCACAAAAGCAGTGGAATCTTTTAGCGTTTACAGGTCTGTTCCCAGACTAATTCTACATGGATTTTCAAAGTCCGGTATTGAGCAGTTCAAGAGGAGTATTACTATTCCTAAAAAGAGAAATTTAGCCCAACTGAAAAGCTTGAGAAAGATACCAAAGAAAATAGTATTGTTAAATGTAATCACATCCTCCATATCTACAGTCGGCGTACTTGCTTCATTATATGCCGGATGCCTCTACCCTGAGTTCAGAACAACCTGCAGTACCTTGTCATCGGCTATAAATGGCGTTGCAACTATCCTTATGTTTTTGTTTATTGACCCTTACATATCAATGATGACAGATGATGTT
This sequence comes from Bacillota bacterium, assembly GCA_023436485.1. GTDB lineage: Bacteria > Bacillota > Clostridia > Acetivibrionales > DSM-1351 > Ruminiclostridium. The sequence goes on from JAEZIU010000341.1 coordinate 1,575, forward strand.
ATCAAAGGCGAGTGTACAGAGTTGGATTTCAGCCGCTGCGTAATATTTATTGTCTGCGGACTTATTGTAGGAACCATGCTGGCACAGCTTTTATTGGTTCCGGCGGCCATGGCTATTGCAAGTATTGCAAGGGTGATATAGGTATAAAATAAAAAAATGAGTAAATGTTTAAGGGGGATTTATGAAAGAATGTCCTAATTGTAAAGCTGTACGTGAAAATTATCACAGGTACTGCGAATGTGGGTATGATTTGAAGTTAAATACACTAGATGATATTAAAGCAAACAACTCAAGATTAGTACTTATTTTTTTAATAATAATATTTAATAATTTGTTTCTTTCTGTGTTAGGAGTGCACTTAACACCTATCGTTTTGATTGGACTTTTTGGATTTTTTAATGATCCCACAGTTTGGTCAATAGTAATAGCATTACTTGTACTGGTTATTTTTCTTGCAGTACTAGTAACAAGTAATTACTTAATAATAAGAAAGTTTCCAGGTAAAAGTAAGATATATCTTGCACTAACTTGTTTAGCAACACTCTTACTAGGTTTTATTCTATTACTAAATGCCAATTTCAATTAATTTATTTGTAACTTTTCCGCATAGTTGCATATTAAAAGAATTCAATCTCCTTTGTTGTAAAGTGAGCTTCAATAGTCTATAATATATCAGTGTACTTATTCAATATGTCTCGGTAGTTTAATGGATAAAGCGGTGGATTCCGGTTCCACTGATGCGGGTTCGATTCCTGTCCGGGACGCCAAAAATTTTATGAATACCAGTATCCGAAAGGGTACTGGTAATTTTTTATGATTAATTAAAAAGTAAATTCCACCTGCTTTTGTAGCTTTATTCAGTGGATATTCTGTCTGTGCTTTTGTAAATTGCGTCTGGACCAGCCTATTTCCTGAGAATAAGACATAAAAATATGATTTATTGACTGCCCCTTTCAAGTATCAAGGGTGAAATCAAGTTATCCAATTCCTGCATATTTTTGATACTCTGGTTAATTCCTTACTTCATTTAAATCTTGTTCAATTAAAATTCGGTCACTCAATGTTAAATGCTTTGATTAAATTTCACGGATTCTTCTTTCTGCACAGGCAGAGAACCATGAAATTATTATATCTTCTTCAGTAATCAATGTGCACGACTAAATTCCGCCTCAAAAGAACACCGGAAATAAATCTTGCAAACTGGATGTTACTCTCGCATTTTACGCGGTAGATTTTAATATATCAGGAATAAGTTTATTTTAATTTTACAAGGAAATATAAGTAATTTATAGAATAATATAGAATATCGGAGCATAAAAAGTTATTGTAGCCTATTATTAAGACTCAAAGGTTGTTTCATTTATGTGATCTAAAGTCAAAAGGAGGAATAAACATGTCGGTAATCGATGTAGTGAATCAATTTGAAAAAAATATCATCCAGTTCAACAGTGAAAATATGCAAGAAGTTGTTGCACGAATTAATGACTATATTCTAAAAAACGGGCGTCTTCTTACGGTAATGTTAGCTCTCTTGATGCTAACGCCGTTGTAAACGAATTGGACGCAATTATTACATGCTTCCAGTATGAAATGGGTACCCCGTTACAGCTATTACCTATAATAGCTTTTGATGAGAAAGTTGATAATACTGATAACAATGTTTCAGTAGATGTAGCTGTTAAGTACAGTAAAACCTTGCAAGAGGTATTTTCATTTACTTTTTCGGAGGGGCTAAAGATAAGTACTACCGTAAGTGTAAAAGCCAAACTCCCATTGGTAGGAGAATCCGAAGTATCTGTGTCGGGAGAAGCTTCATTTGGGACAAGTCAATCTTGGACCACGGTGGAAAGCCGTACATGGGAGGCCAGCAATACTATTAAAATAGGAGCTGGTGAATCTAGCGAGATAAAAGTTGTTATTAATAATCAAGTATTGAATCTGCCTTTCACTGCAAAAATTATAATGGGACCTCAAACAGCTGTATCTCTTACCCTTCTGTATGCAAACGGCGGTAAGGCTTCTTACAAATTTCCAATATCAGCACTTTATACCAGAGAACAAGTGACAGACCAATTGTCTATTGATGTTGACGGAACATATACAGGTGTTGAGGGTGTTGGTGTAGATACTATAATTACTCCTATATAGTAATATGAAAACAAGCGGGTGGAGTATCAGTATCTCAGTACCGGGAGATTGAACAGAACTATGGAAACAATCCATCACTGAAAGATGAATAATTACTAAGTGATGGATGTTTCCATTACTTAAATTCTGCCACACTGTTCCAAAATATTTTATTACGTTTACTGTAGCATAACTTATATTTATTCCGTTTTGAACTTACTTACTGCTATATCCAAACTTCCTGATATTTTCTTTATGTTTTCCAGATTGTTATCCATTTGTTGGGTAGTTCCAGAGCTGCTTACCTATTTCAACAACATTTGTGTGGCAGTGCCGGAGGCCATGTAAAAAAATTGGCTACAATATTGGAAATTGGAAGTTATAACATTAAAACCAGGAGAGTACTGGCAACTGACTCTCAGATTATCATAACTTGAGAGTCCTTTATTTTTAATACAATTTCAGTCTATAATATAAATAATTCAAATATTATTTAAGGCTAATATCATCCTTTTGACCCGCAACACATAAATTGCTATAATATCATTGCGATTGCAACAGATAATATTCAAATAAATAATAAATTAAATGAGGGTTACAACTTTTGAAAATAGGGAATGTTGAATTAAAAAACAATATATTTTTAGCTCCCATGGCTGGAGTAACGGACATGCCTTTTCGTGTGCTTTGCAAGGAACAGGAATGTGGCCTTGTATATACCGAGATGGTAAGTGCAAAAGGCATGCACTACGATGATGATAAAAGCAATAAGCTTACATTGATGCATGAGATAGAAAAGCCGGGAGCTGTTCAGATTTTTGGTTCTGATCCAACAATCATGGCAGAGGTTGCAGAGAAGCTGAACGCATCAGATGCAGCGATTATTGACATCAATATGGGCTGTCCTGCTCCCAAAATAACCAAAAACGGCGAGGGTAGTGCGTTGATGAAAAATCCCCAACTGATTGCAGAAATAATCAGAGCCGTTGTAGCCGCTTCCCAAAAACCCGTAACCGTAAAGATAAGAAAGGGCTGGGACGACAGTCGTATTAATGCCGTTGAAATAGCACGCATCGCCGAAGAAAACGGTGCCAGTGCCGTTGCCGTTCACGGGAGAACCAGGGAGCAGTACTACAGTGGAAAAGCTGACTGGGACATTATAAGGCAGGTAAAAGAGGCAGTGTCAATACCTGTAATAGGGAACGGTGATGTAACCGGCCCCAGAGAAGCACAAAAGCTTCTTGAAGAAACGCGGTGCGATGCAATTATGGTTGGAAGAGGGGCACAGGGAAACCCGTGGATATTCAAAAAAATAGTCAGGTTTCTTGAGGATAGAACAATAATTCCTGACCCTTCACCCCAAGAAAAAATAGAAACAATTATAAGACACATGAATATGCTCATTGAGTTAAAAGGTGAAAGAACAGGTATATTGGAAATGCGTTCACACATAGCCTGGTATATAAAAGGCATGAGGGATGCTGCGTATACAAAACAAAAAATATTCCAAATGACAGATAAAGAAGAGATTATCAGTCTTTTGAAGAGCTTTCTGATGAGGCAGTAGCATTTGCCTCCAGAATTTCTTCTATACCTTTTACAATTTGTGCGGCACATTTCTTCTTAAAATCGGAAGAGGTTAAGAGCTTTAAATCATTCTTATTAGAAATAAAACCAATTTCCAGAAGCAGTGAAGGCATTTCTGTTCGACGAAGAACGTACAAATTGGGGCGTGGAACAATTTTTCTGTTAAACATGCCAAGTGTTTTAAGCTTTGACTGCATAATATCCGCATTACTCTCACCTGTAGGCGAATATGGGTTATATGTTGTGAGTATCCCATGAGAAGCCGGATCAGTAAAAGAATTATTATGTATACTTACAAACAGTGAGCATTTTTTTTCGTTGGCAAGCTTTACCCTGTCTTCCAGACTTACAGCAGTATCATCCCTTCTTGTAAATATATTATCAATATGTTTTTCATTCAGGATTTTTTCTACTTCTAATGAAATAGCCAGAGTAATATCCTTTTCGTTGATTTTACCGCTGCCTGCACCGGGTTCGCTTCCTCCATGTCCGGGGTCTATTACCACCAAAGGAGGCATGGACGCGGCATTGGAATCTTCACCGGGGGATGTGAGATGGCTGAGCGGTAACACAATATCGTTTCTGAAAATAACCCCTAATAATGCAATAATGGACACTGAAAGGATAACTACCATAGTTATGAGATTTTTATGACTAAGTCTACGGCTTAATTTTTCAATCAGTTTATCCATTTTCATATGTAATCCTCCGATAAAAAGCGACATATTAACATTCTACCATAAGAACGACAAAAAAGGCTGCAGTTATCTGCAACCTTTTTATAAAATTTGTGTAACACAAAAGATGTTATCCTATTACCCTTCTTGCCCCTATATATCTCTCAGCAAAGTAGCTGTTGCTGAGGCTGGAGATGATAACTCCCTTTGAAGAACTTGCATGAATAAAACTTCCGTTTCCAAGATAAATACCCAAGTGGGACGGACCCGCCTTATATGTTGTAAAGAACACCAAATCTCCTGCTCTCAGGTTTGCCTTTGAAACGTATGTTCCAACTCTGTACTGCTCTGCAGCAGTTCGTGGAAGACTAATTCCATGTTTTGCAAAAACATATTTAGTGTAACCCGAGCAGTCAAACCCACTTGGAGTTGTACCACCCCAAACATATGGTACACCTATATAATTCTTTGCAGTAGATATTATTGCAGCTGCCTTTGAAGTTGTTGCAGGAGCCGTACTTGCATAGCTTCTGCTTGTTGCAGGCTTTGCGGTAGTTTTTCTTTTGGCCGGTGAAGAAGTCGCTTTTTTTACAGTTGCTGTTTTTTTAGTTGTACTTGTGGTTGCTGTTTTAGTCTTACTTGCAGTTGTCTTTTTTACAGAACTTGCAGTTCCTTTTGCCGGTTCTGCTTTTGGCGTTTCTGCCGTTGTTGAGTAGTTTATATTACTGTATATTAACTGACGTTCTGATTTTACTGCCTTCTCGGTAGCAGACATGTATGACTCTGTTTCCGGAAAAACAATTTTCTCGCTTTTTACTGCTGCAAAATTGTAAATAGGTACAGCTGTGACTGCACATAGAGACAAAGCTATAACGCCTGATACAAACCTTTTATTAAGATTAATCATCTTGACCTCCATTTACCCCTGTTCCAAAGCATAAAAAAATAAGGCAAATGAAACCCGGGGTTATTTTTATCCCTGTCATCGTCTTTCTCTATATCTAAAGGACTGTTATTAAATTAATGTTCAAAAAACTTGATCTGTATAGTGACGAACAAAGTGTTCACTGGATTAAGTTTAAGGCCAAAGGCCTGTCTGCTTATATAAGCTATAGACTGCTTGCACCTAATGGCTAGTGTGTTAGCAGCTGATGAGGTTATTATAAATGACCAGACCCCGAGTATCAACCTGTAATATATGCCATGCAGCCGGAAACCTAGAGTCATAAAAGGTTAACTACTTCAATATTATAGTTTAAGATAAAAAAAACTGAGGTACACATGACCAAAAAAACATTTATAACTGGTGCAATAATTTTGATGGCCGCAGGCTTGGTAACAAGAGTAATCGGTTTTGTATACAGAATATTTCTGTCCAACCTAATTGGTGCTGAAGGAATGGGTGTTTACCAACTTATTGTACCGCTTTACACTTTGATAATTCTGACATTAACATCAGGTGTTTCCATTGCGGTTTCAAAGATGGTTGCTGAGGAACTTGCAAAAGGTAATGCTGTTAACATAAAACGCATATCTAAAGTAGGGTTGTTTGCAGTTTTTGTTACAAGTATTTTTGTATCAATAGTACTGTATTTTAATATTGATTTTATAGTAAACATTTTATTAAAAGACAGCAGAACCTATTTCTCAGTATGGATATTACTGCCGTGTATACCTTTTATTGCAGCCGCCTCAGCCTACAAAGGCTATTTTTACGGAATTCAGGAAGTGACGCCTACAGCCGTATCCCAGATAGTTGAGCAGCTTGTTAAAATAGGAATAGTTTTGGCATTTGCCTCACAGTTCTTAAAAGCAGGGCTCGAATACACATGTGCATTGGCTACATTGGGTATGGCTTTGGGGGAAATGTCCAATTTATTTGTCCTGGCAATTTATTACCGATATAAGAAATATCCTCATACTATTATAAAAAATAATAAAGGCCGTACCAGAAAAAGAGAACTGGTAAAATCCATTCTGAACTGTGCAGTACCCATTTCCTTTAACCGATTTATAATGTCCATTATGCAGGCCATAGAAGTAATTCTGATTCCAAGAAGACTTCTTGTTGGAGGGCTAAATTACATACAGTGTATGGAGGAGTACGGAAAATTGGCCGGGATGGCAATGCCGCTGATATTTTTTCCTGCGTTGGTAACAACATCACTGGCCACAACACTTGTTCCCGCTATTTCTGAATCAATATCATTAAAGAATTACAGCAGGGTTAATTTCAGAATATCCAAATCAATTCAGATTACCATGGTGGTTGGATTTATATTTATGGCACTATTTGCCTGCTATCCAAGCAAAATATCAAACTTGGTATACCCGGGACAGAATGTCGGGAGCACAATGTTTTTATTGTCCTTTACATGTATATTCATCTATCTTCAGCAGATACTTACCGGAATCATGAACGGGCTGGGAAAGCAAGGACTTTTACTTACAAATTCAATAATAGGATCGGTTATAAGAATACTTTGCGTATATTATTTGATACCTGTTTACGGAATACCTGCATATGTTTTTGGTATAATTATTAGCTATCTCATATTCTGTATCCTTAATTTTATTATAATAAGCAAAAATACCGGAATGGTGATTGATTTAAGAAAATGGGTAGTGCTACCCGCAGGTGTAACTGCAGTTCTTGTTTTATCCAGCAAATATATATATAGCTTTTTCAATTTTATGAACCTTTCAGTGGCATGGCAAACATTATTCGCAGCGAGTGCATATATTGTAATAGCTGTTTTCCTAATGGCTTTGGTTGGGGCAATAGACTGGCGTGAAATATTGCAATTGTTAGGGATTAAAAGTAAAAAAGTGAGAAATTTCAAGAGAGAATAAGGATTTAGAATATACTTGAGCTTAATAAGGTTTTGTAATACTTCAAGGTCAGAGAAAGTCAAAACAAAGTATTGAAAGATTAAATGGTAAATAGTAAAATAAAATCACAAGGTCAAAGAAAGTCAAAATCAAATTAAATCAAATAAATTAAAATAATTTGGAGGTGTTTGTATGTTTGGAATAGTACCATTCAGAAACAACAAAGTGCAGGAGAGAGGAAGCCTGTTGGATATTGAAAACATGTTCAATAGCTTCTTTAACGATTCCTTTCTAGGATTTACAAGCGGAAACCCCATAAGAGCAGATATCAAGGAAAACGAAAAGGAATTTGTTGTAGAAGCTGAAATTCCCGGTGTTGCAAAAGAAGATATCAAGCTTGATTTGAGAGACGACACACTTACTATCGCAGTTGAACAGAACCAGGAGTCAAAGGAAGAGAGAGACAATTATATAAGAAAAGAAAGAAGATACGGCTCCTTCAGCAGAAGCTTCTATGTTGAGAACGTTAAAAATGAGGATGTTTCCGCAAAGTATGAAAACGGAATACTTACTATTGTTCTTCCAAAAAATGAAACAAAAAAGGTTGATAACAGGATAGAGATTCAGTAAAAATAAAAATGGCTGCAACCCTTTATCATACGGGGCTGCAGCCGTTTTTTAGTATATATAAATTTAGCCTTAGTTACGCCCTTGTGAGTACCAGTCTATTATCTTTCTGGCAATACTGACCTTTGATGGCAGTTCCGGGAGGTTTTCAATGTCATACCAGTCAGCGTGGGATATTTCAACTCCGTCCACATTTATTTCTCCACTTTCGTACTCCGCCGTAAAACCGAGCATTAATGAGTTTGGATAAGGCCACGGCTGGCTGCCCCAATACTCTACATTTTTAACCTTTATACCGATTTCCTCCATTATCTCCCTTTCAACGGCTTCTTCCAGTGTTTCACCGGCCTCTACAAAACCGGCTATAAGGCTGTGCATATCACCTTTAAAGGAGCGTGCATGAGCCAGCAGTATCTTATTATCCTTAAAAACTGCGGTAATTACTGCGGGACATATTCTGGGATAGCTTATAAAACCACATTCAGGACAAACCTTTGCACGCTCACCGGAGAGGTCTTGTGTTGGAGAACCGCATTTCCCGCAAAAACGGTGGGTTTGCTCCCAAGCCACTACCTGCACAGCCTTACTTGCCAGCAAAAAAGACTCTTCATCCAATTCTCCGAAGGTTGACCTTAAATCTACAAAAGACATTCCCCATGGAGTTTGTGTACTGTCAGCAATGCCGATGCAATATGCAGGCTGACCGTGAAATTTCCCCAGATACAAGGGGGCAGTTAATACTTGGCTAAGTCCGGCTAAATCACTGTAAACCGGAATTTTAGCTTCACTTTCTTCATTTAAAATTAACAGTTTATTTGAACAAAAAACAAACCAATAGCTGCACTTGTAGTCCTTGTTTGGATCAGTAACCGCCGGTTCATAATTCTTATATATATTCTGTGTACGCATAAGCTTACCTCTCAAAAATAAATAATAAGCCTTAGCTTACCATATGAACATATGAAAATCAAATTATAAGGTATTATTTACCCTGTTATGTTAAAATAAATTGTATTCTTAATATTTGGGATATTTTAATAAGAGGAGTGGTGTTTTGAAGAAAACAAAAATTAAGGACATTATATTCTATATTATAGTATTAGGAGCTATTGTACTTCTGGCAGCTGTAGCTTTGATTGCTGCCTTTAAATCAGGGCCTTCGTCGTTGAAACTGCCTTTCTTTGCCGGTATTTTATACTTTATAGGTGCAGGTGTGGGCTTAGTTGCAATTTACAAGCTGAATATTCTGACAAAGATAAATAAGGTAGTTTTTATAATACTGCTGGTCTTGGCTGCTGTAGTTCCACGTTTGATATGGAATTGGTATATTCAGACTCAGCCGTTTTCAGACTTTTTGCACTTATACAACTACGGGGTTAATGCAAGTCAGGGAGATTTCAAAGGATTTGCAGATTTCTATGCAGTATTTCCTTTTAAAATCGGTTTTGGAATGACATTGGCCGGACTTTTTTCAATTTTCGGTTCAGGTCTATGGACGATAAAAATCTTTAACATTTTACTTTCATTGGCACTTGTATTTATTATTTATGCCGGGGGTAAAATGCTTTACGGTGAAAGAGCAGGAAGAGTGGCCTCATTGTTGTGTGCATTGTGGCCGGCACAAATAATGTATACCTCTGTTATTGCCTCCGAGCATGTGTTTCTGGTGCTATTTACCGGAGCAGTATTGTTGACACTTTATTTTATTAAGAAATATACTTACAAGAATCATGGGTTTTGGAATGGTAACCTTATGT